>DATCPG010000274.1:0-2208 GCA_036570225.1 Gemmatimonadaceae bacterium
TGTCCACGGAGCGAGGGCGAGCTTGAACGTCGCGCGGTAGGAGACGTTGGCTGTAAGACCGAATGCTCCGCCGATCAGGAAGGCAATGTCGCGGTCATCCTCGCGCGCGCTCTTCAACAGCTCGGCGAACTGAGCCGAGTCGAAGGTACGGCCTCCTTGCTCGCACGCGATCGTTTGAGCGCCATCGGGAATTCGCTCGGCGAGCCTTTCACCCTCTTTGTCCTTTACCTTCTCGATGGCATTGCCGGACGCTCGCTCTTCACGCACCTCATGAACGTCGAGCGGCCAGTACCGCGCCGCTCGTGTCTCGTAATCCCTGATAGCCTCGCCAAGCGCAGGATTGCGCGCCTTCCCCACCACCGCGACGACCAGTCGCATCTACGCGTAGATGCCGCGGAGCCTGTGAACGCTGGCCACTCTGCTGATGGAAACCATGTAGGACGCGGTTCGCATGTTCACGCGCTTCTGACGCGACAGATCCAGCACGTCCTGGAAGCTGCGCTTCATGATGGTCTCCAGCCGCTCGTTGACGAGGTCCTCCGGCCAGAAGTACCCACCGCGATCCTGCACCCACTCGAAGTACGAGACGGTGACGCCGCCGGCGTTCGCAAGGATGTCGGGCACGACGAAGATCCCGTTCTCATCCAGGATCGAGTCAGCGGCGGCAGTCGTCGGACCGTTCGCGCCCTCACAGATTATACGCGCCTTGATGTCCCCCGCATTTTTCGTCGTGATCACGTTTTCCAGCGCGGCGGGAAGGAGCACATCGACGTCGAGCGTGAGAAGCTCGGAGCCGGAGACTGCGTCGGCTTTGTCGTACCCCTCGAGCGATCGGTGCTTCTTCACGTAGGCAATCGCGTCATCGACGTCGATTCCATTCTTATTGTAGAGCGCGACAGAGCGATCGCCGATCGCCACGATCTTGCACCCTTCGCGCGCGAGCAGCTGCGCGGCGACGGATCCGACGTTCCCAAATCCCTGTATGGCGACAGTGGTTCCCTTCACCGGCATGCCGAGATGCTTCAGAGCTTCCTTGGTGACGATCATACAACCTCTGCCCGTCGCCTCCCGTCTGCCGAGCGATCCGCCGAGCTCCACCGGCTTGCCGGTCACGACGGCCGTGACTGTGTGGCCGACGTGCATCGAGTATGTGTCCATCACCCATGCCATCACGCGCTCGTTGGTGTTTACATCTGGCGCGGGCACGTCCGAGTCGGGGCCCAGCATGTTGATGATTCCTGACGTGTAGCGGCGCGTCAATTTTTCCAGCTCGCTCGCGCTCATGGCAAGCGGATCACACCTCACGCCGCCCTTGGCACCGCCGAATGGAATGTTCACGACGGCGCATTTCCACGTCATCCATGCGGCGAGCGCTTTCACTTCCTCGAGCGTCACATTCAGATCGAATCTTATTCCGCCCTTGGCAGGGCCACGCGAGGTGTTGTACTGAACGCGGTAGCCCTCGTACACCTCGACTTCGCCGTTGTCCTTCATTACCGGGATCGAGACGATTACCTGCTTCTCCGCCTGTCGCAGCACCTTGTAGAGGCCGGGCTCCAGGTCCAGGAGCTCAGCGGCCTTGTCGAACCGCGACATCATTGCCTCGAACGGATTCTCCTCGTCGAGAAAGCGGTCCTTGTCGGGTCGAACCAGCTTGTGTGCGGGGATGCGATAGTCAGTAGCCATGAATTGTTATTTTCAGCGTAGTCGGCAGGTTCAGCTAGAGAGTGCGCTCGAGAGAAGATTGTCGAGCATCCGGTCGATATTGGTCTGCCCGTCCTCGATTTTCACACGCTGTGAAACATACCATAATGACCCTGCTTCGTCAGGCCACAGCGATTCAAGTTTTACCGCATCTTTGAGAGTGCAAACGACGAAATCAGAGCTGCTCGCCTGAGCCGCGAGATGCCGCGCCTCGCTCTTCGTAAATGCATGATGATCGGCAAAGGTGTGCGGTCGCACGACAGCGCCGAGCTCGGTGAGCTGTCGGAAGAAAGACTCGGGTCGGGCGATCGCGGCGATCGCCGTCAGATCCGCCCCGCTCAGCGCGTGCAACGGCAACGTCTGCCCAGTCGATGTGCTCCGCAGATCTCCCGGAGTGAGATGAACTATTGCGATCGGAACCTGCGGCGCCGCTGTCCCGACGGCTCGGCGAGCCGCTTCAACGGCCGCTTTATCGGCGGTCTTCCGCGTGATGATGACGAGGCT
>DATCPG010000275.1:0-2851 GCA_036570225.1 Gemmatimonadaceae bacterium
TTATATACCTGTCTAGACAGCCTGAGATTTCGAGCGATTCAGCGGTAACCGTTGGATTATGAGAGTTTGACGCCAAATCGAGTGCCTCGGCACTCAATCGTGCGGAAAGCGATCCAGTCGTTAACAGTCCCCCCGCGCAGGAGTAGATCCTCTTGGCGAGCCGGGAGATCGAAAAGACGCAAAAAACCGCCCCAATCGTGCTGTTTCTCTGAAATGCTTCGAGCCTCCGACCCCGGACCCATGTGTTAACGGCTCGCTGGCGGGTGGTGACGAATGGGCACCTCGTCGGAACTGCGCGCGCCTCGCCGTGAGCCAGAAGCCGTCCTCGTCCCAGGCGAGACTCCGCCCCACCAAACAAGGATTGTTAACGGTTGGATGGCGGAAGTTTGAATTCCAAACGCGCGTGCCGGCAGGTGCGGCTTTCCGAAAAAACGGCCCACTCGTTAACGCCCCATTCACAGCATTTATTTTGCGGATGCGGACGCGCGCGAACCGGGCGAATCGGGAGGGCAGCGTGAAAACATTTCCGGGCACAAATGCTTTGCCCGCGGCGCAGGACTCGCTGCGGCATGTGTAGGGCTACCCGGCGGGGAGGACGCTAACACGGCGCCTTTGCGCCGTAGCAAAAGGCTATTGGGGGCGGCGCTGGGCCGGAACATGACAACCCCGAAATGCTTGGGGCGGATGGCATGGGTTGCAGCCGGCGGCGGTACACATAAAAAGAGAGCCCACGAATGCTTTCAGTGCCGCACATCGTAGATCGTCTTTGCGGGTTAGCAGGGCACTACGCCGTCACATTCCGGGGCGAGCGGTTCAAGACCCGCCTCTCCGCTCCGCGGCGGGCTTTGCTCCGCACCACGTGCACGCGGCAACAGACTTGGGGTGCCACGCCTGCCAGAAGAATCTGCCCGTGACTTCCTCGCCCACTGTATGGATCGGGATTTGGTCCCCGGCGAAGTTCAACGGCGGTTAAGGGACGCCACAAGAACTCGCTATCGCGATCGCTCCCCGCGCGTTGATCCAGCGGCCTCGGCGATAGAGCCGTCATCGTTTGGTCATCCCCGAGGCTTGGTCGTCCTTGCGAGCCTTATCTACATCGGCCATACTCGCCGCTGCCCGAGACTTGCTGGCGTTGTGAAACTCCTCAACTACATCCTCTAAGCGCCGACCTTACAATCGAGCTTTCGCTCCCACCAGCAAGACCATTCGGCACGAAAATGAACGGGACTACGTTTTATCGGATTCCGAAACTTCGCCTGAAGCGACCGCCCGGCGGGCCAGCAATTCCTCGAACCGCTCGCGCTGGCGCTCCCAATGCGACTCGCCTGCCAGCCGCCGCAGGCAGTTTTCCGAGATCACTTCCCGGCCCCGGGTCAACGGTGGCAGCCATAACAGTCGCTCTTGAATGTCGGGAGCCAAATGCAGCAGGTTCAGGATCTGCGTGATGCGACTCCGCGAAACGCCTCCCCGGCGTGCCCATTCCGCGCCCGGCAGGCCGGGACATTGTTGCCGTAGCCCCTCGAGTTTAATGGCCAGCGCCATCAGACGCGTGATGCGCGGCAGCGCCGGTGCCATCGACAACGAGGTCGTCGGGATCGTTTTACGGGCGGGCCGCGGCGGCTGGAAGCGGTAGCGTACTTCGCGCATCGGATCAGGCGTTTCGCGGCTCCTATGTGCACTTTCAGTTTCGATGGTGATGTTCGACATGGTTTTGATTTCTCCTGTGCCCGCCCCCCAGGGCGGGTCGTCTCATTCATCGCTCCGTGGGAGTCAACAAGCAAGGACGAAATCTCGGTGCGATTTGTCGGAAAGAGAGAGCCAAAGGTGATCCGATCGCAATTGTGCCCAAGAGAAGGGCACCAGGCCGGCCATTCCGCGCTGAAAGAAAAATCCGCCCGGCAGCTTTGCTCGTTGCCGACGGGCGGGATGATTGTTTCTCGAGCCGACTTGCTGGGCTTCCGAGCTAGCCGAGCGGAGCGATGGTCAAATCACGGATCCTTCCAGACCTGCTTCGCTCCGCTCCGCAGAGCCAGGGATACTTCGCATCCAGAAGTGCCATCGCGGCGGCGGTGGTCTCCTTTTGAACATGCGCCCGCGGTCGCAACTCCAGATCCAGCGCTTGAGCAGCGCCGCGCTGCAGGCGCTCGCGACGGTTCCTCGCCGTCGCCTTTCCACCACGCGCGCCGGCGCGCCGCGACTGTTCGGGTTTTTGTGGGAATTGATAATAGACGTCCTCGACCATATAGGGTTCTCCTTGCACCACCACTGATCACTCCGCTTGCGCACACCAGCAAGGGGAAAAAGGCCCTACAGCCCGACATTGTTGCGATCAAAAGGCGATCCCTGTGCGGTTATGCCTTTATTCCGCACCGATTAGTAGCGCCGCTAGCGATGGCGCCCCATTCCAAACCAGTGCCGACACCGCGGCATCCGCAAAGCGAGCTTAGAGCCCAGGCTGGCGGCGGCCCACAGTTCCTCGCGCGCCAGTCCCGCTTCTGCCAGCTTTCTCTCCGCCTCGCTCAGGATCTTCTCAATCCCCTCCACGGAGACCCGAAATTCGGGAGCGATTTCGGCAGCCGAATGGGAGCGCTGACAACCCAAACCGAAATACAATCGGACGACCTTCTCCTGAATCGGACTGAGGGTCTTCAGGAGCTTCGCGATACACTCGGTGTCATTAGCCATCCTCGCGCAGGATATCCTAGAACGTCAGAGCTTGTCACAGTGGAAGGGCGAAATGCCTGTGACTTGTCGATTTGCCGCTTAACCTTGCCGCTGCGACGCAGCGGCGCTCAAATCAGGAACACGACTCCGCTACAGGCCGCCCACGCTGGCGGAGGTAGGGCTACAT
>DATCPG010000276.1:0-12021 GCA_036570225.1 Gemmatimonadaceae bacterium
CTGGTGTCCGAAGTGGACACCGGCTTCGAGTAGCTGCTCCAGGTTTGGCTGAGCCATTAAATAATGATTCCTTCGGGGTTTAGCGCTTCGAGAACTGGAACTTCTTTCGTGCTTTCGGACGGCCTGGCTTCTTGCGCTCGACCGCTCTTGCATCGCGAGTCAGCAGCGCCAGATCGCGCAGCTTGCGGCGATGCGATTCATCGAGCCTGACGAGTGCACGTGCAACTGCGAGGCGGAGCGCGCCGGCCTGGCCGGTGAGTCCGCCGCCTTCGACCTTCGCCTTCACGTCGTAACGGCCAAGCGTGTCGGTGATCGTGAACGGCTGCTGGATAGCGGAGACGTGCGCGGGGCGCGGGAAATAGTCGCCGAGCGTTCGTCCGTTCACAGACCACTTGCCAGAACCGGGCTTGATGTAGAGACGGCAGACGGCTTCCTTGCGCCGCCCGATCGTGTGCGTCGTATCAGGCATTACTTCTCACTCTTTTTGAGGTCGAGCACTTTGGGCTGCTGGGCTGCGTGCGTGTGCTTCGAGTCGGCGAACACGCGGAGCTTGTTGCGAAGCGTCTGGCGTCCGAGGGCGGTCTTGGGGAGCATCCCGTAGACAGCCTTCTCGATCACGCGCTCGGGGTGCTTCTCCAGCATCGTCGCGAACGGGGTGAACCGCTCGTGACCCATGTACCCAGTGTGCCTGAAGTACTGCTTCTGCTCCGCCTTCTTGCCCGTGACGCGAACCTTCGCGGCGTTGATCACGATGACGTTGTCACCCGTGTCCATGTGGGGCGTGTACATCGGCTTGTGCTTGCCGCGAATGATTTTCGCGACTTCAGTCGCCAGACGGCCGAGGACCATGCCCTCGGCGTCTACGACGTACCATTGGTGCTCGATATCCCGCGGGGTTGCGGAGTAGGTCTTCATGTGATGCGAAACGTGTGAAAGTGCCGGCCCCCTTTCGTTCGAGTTGGGTTCCGAGCGGTTGATTGCGACTAAGTGGTTTTGCGACAGCCTTTTAAGGTATCTGAGCCCGATGGTCATGTCAACCGCGGACGCCCTGCAAAACACGAAGGGCCGAGCACCGCTCGGCCCTTCGAAACTTCAGCTGCTGAACGAGCCTACAACCAGCTCGCTACACCGCCGTGTCGGCTGCATGCGCCCTGACGATTCCGCGCGTGGGAATAGAGACCATCCTTGCAACGCGCGATCGCGCCGGCGGGATTGTTGTCCTCGCGCGCACCCGATCCCGATACAACTGCCGAGTTCGTATTCGCCCGAGTGGTCGCTCTGGTTGACGCTCTGGGCACTGCTGCCGTTCCCGGAGCCGGAACCGCCGCACCCGTAGCTTTTGAAGTAGCCTCGGCGCCTTTCGCTCCGCCATGACCCGAGCAGGTCCCACGGCCGGTGGAATTGGAGGTCGTTCCATCGGCGCAGATTGTGGTCACCTGCGCGCCGGGCGTGCGCTTCGCGACGGCCTTGGCCGCCTTCACTTCGCTCTTCACCACCTTCTTCTGATGCGTCACGGCTTTCTTGTTCACGCCGCCGTGACCGGAGCACGCACCCCGTCCCGACGAGACGGACGTGGTTCCGTCTTTACAGATTGTCGCCGCCGCTTGAGCTTGCAACGATCCTGCTTGAATGGTCGCGACAGCCGCGATTGCAGTCGCAAGAATCCAATGTCGTGATCTGAGCACGCTACCTCCTCAATTCGAGAGTGGGGATGACCTGGAGATGCGGGCACCGCTTGTGCCCGCGCGAGAATGGTTAACGGAGTCCTGCTTACACAGAGATTACAGAGTCGCTTGTCGAGACCCTTCGGCTGCGGCAGGTCTCGGAGCCAAGCCCGTTATGGCCGTGCTCAACTCGGTCGCGAGCTGTCCCGGATTTATTCCTTGTTCCTGAACGTGCTGTCCGATTCCGCCGAGCACCGCCGGCGTTACGGCACCGACGATTTTGCTGGCGTCGTCACGACTCATTCCGGTGACGTCGCTCACCCGCTGCGTCACCGCGTCGTGGTGATCGCCGAGAACCTGAGGAAGTGACGCCGACCGCTGCGGGCTCTCAGCCTGAATGGTGGCTTCACGATGGATGGTGTCCGCTCCGCTCGCGTTCGCATGAGCTGCAATTGCAGCAGTCACCAGTGGAATCGCGGCATTCACGGCCCGTTGGGCAACGACTGGATCGATGCCAAGTCGCTGACTCATCTGCTCGACCGCCGTGTTGGTAACCTGTTGCTGAACCTGCTGCTGGATCGAGTCGATAATCGAAGACATCAGTAGCCCCAGGAATGGTTGCGGGCTCCATAACGCAAACCGTGTACTCGGCTGAAGCTGAACAGTGAATGGTTGGAGGGCGCGCTCTACTCGAGGGCAACCAACAGCGCGCCCTTCTCGACCGCTGTGCCGGGAGCCACTTCGACGCTCTTCACCGTTCCGGCGGCCGTCGCGCGCAGCTCGTTTTCCATCTTCATGGCTTCCATTACGACTATGCCCTGGCCGGCGTGCACCGCGTCGCCCACCTTGACGTTGACCCGAACGATGAGCCCCGGCATCGGTGCTCGCACCGGAGCAGGTCCAATGGGACCGGCGCTCGCGGCGGACACGTCACGGATTGCCCGCGTTCGCTCGTCGAGCGCCTCCGCCTCGAATCGATAGCCATCGATCCAGAGCGTGTAGCGTCCGCGACCCTGGCGTCTCTGAACCACCACTCGATAAACCATGGTGCCGATTTTCAGCATTCGAATCGGACTTCCCTCGATATCGGAAAGCTCGGAGTGCTGCGGCAAGGCGGCTTCGTAGCTCACGCCTTCGGATCCGACCGCCACCGCTTTCCGCTCGCCATTCACCTCGACGACGTATTTCATGGGACGCTTGCCCGCGAAACCGGACGGAGCTCGCACACCGTCTCCACGTGCGCGGTTTGAGGGAACATGTCGAAGCCACGGATGGCTTCGATGCAATAGCTCGGGAGCCTCGCAATGTCCCGGGCAAGTGTCGCGGGATTGCAGCTCACGTAAATCAAGCCACGGATTTGGGAAGCATTTGCCTCGAGCGCTTGCGTTACGCGCTCATCCACACCGGCTCGCGGAGGATTCAGTATGATCACGTCGGCCGGCAGCACGTCCAGCAGAATGTCCTCGACCCTTCCCTGAACTGCTCTGGATGGTGCATGCAGAAGCGATGACGACCACTCGGACGCGTCGGGATCGAGCTCGATCGCCGTGACTGCGACACCTGCGTGGCTCAACGCGGCCGCGGTTTCGCCGGCGCCCGAGTAAGCGTCGACGGCCGTTCGCGGATTCAGCTCCCGTGCGCGGTCCAGCACGTGCCGCGCAAGCATTTCCGCCATCTCGGCGTTCACTTGCGCGAACGACGCGCTCGGCGTGCGATCCGGCCGCCTGTCGTACAGAAGCCGCCGTGGCTTGTCGTCGGCGGGCTCCCACCAGACCGCGGACACCGAGGGGACCGCCGCGGAAAACTGATCGCGCGCCGCCCAGCTCTGACCGCCCATCATCACCAGCGTCGGACCTCCACTCGTGATTCTGACGCTTCCGCGCAGCTCGTTCGCATCGGGGAAATACGCATCGGCGTCCATGACCTCGCGCCAGGTCGACACCACGCGTCGATCCGTAATTGGACAATCGGAAAGCGGAAAGACGCGCACCGGATCGTCGTATGGATGCAATCCGGCAATCCAGCGTGCGCCGCGACGCCGAATGGCGAGCGTAAGCTTGGTGCGATAACGCCACTCTTTCGGGCTGCGGTCGATTGCAGGTGGATCGATCGCTCGCTTCCCGATCCGTTGAAGCGAATCGCGAATGATTATCTGCTTCGCCGCGAGCTGCGAGTCATATGTCATGTGCTGTAGCTGGCAGCCACCGCATTTGTCCCGCGTGTAATGCAGACACGGCGGATCGATCCGAACGGGGGAGGACGTCACGACGGAGCCGAGCGATCCGCGCGCGAAGTGTCCTCTGCCGGAAATTTTCGCAGTGACGAGATCGCCCGGCGCGGTGCGCGGAACGAAAACGACGAGCCCGTCTTTGCGACCCACCCCATCGCCCCCAGCGGCGATCGAATCGATTGAAACGCTGATGACGGCCATCAATTGCGGAGAGCTTCGAGCCGTGCGGCCTGTTTCCATGTGTCGGGTGCGAGCCCATTGCTTGAGGCTGGAGCGGACGGTGAAACGGCTGGGACAGATCGCGATGCGCGGTCGCGCTCGGCAAGGAGTGCCGCAGCCACAGCAGCGATCTGGACGGTGTTATCGGTTGGACGGCGCTCGAGTATGGAAGACAGACGTCGCTCCAGCCACTGTATGTCGATCTGGCCACGACGAAACTCCTCGTCGTCCATCACACGGATGTGGAAATCCCGGGAGGTTTCAACTCCCAGGATGATGAGGTCCACAAGCGCGCGCCTCATACGCGTTACAGCTTGTTCGCGGTCCGCGCCCCAGACGATGAGCTTGGCAAGCATCGGATCGTAGTACCGGACCACCTCACTGCCGGACTCGATTCCGCCATCCCAGCGCACACCCGGCCCGGTGGGGGGATGCAGGTAGTCGATTCGGCCGGTGGACGGAAGGAAATTGTCCGAAGCGTCCTCGCTCGTGATGCGGCACTCCATGGCCCAACCGCGCGGCGAAATGTCCTCCTGGCGGAACGGAAGCTTTTCCCCGGAGGCGATCCGGATTTGCCACTGCACCAGATCGATTCCAGTGACGAGCTCAGTAACCGGATGCTCGACCTGGAGTCGCGTGTTCATCTCCAGGAAATAGAAATCTCCATTGCTGGCGAGCAGAAACTCGCACGTCCCCGCGTTTACGTAACCCGCAGCCCGAGCTGCGCGCACGGCGGTCTCGCCCATTTTTTTTCGCAGCTCGGGAGAGACGGCAACGCTCGGTGCTTCCTCGATCATCTTCTGGTGCCGGCGCTGCACGGAGCATTCACGCTCGCCCAATGAGAGAAGGGTGCCGTGAGAATCCGCGAGAATCTGGATCTCGACGTGCCGAGGCCGGTCGACGAATTTCTCGAGATAGACGGCGTCGTCGCCGAAAGCGTTCTTTGCTTCTCTTTTCGCGGCTTCGAGCGCGCTCGATAGCTCCTCCGGAGATGCGACGACACGCATCCCCTTGCCTCCTCCGCCGGCTGCTGCCTTCAGCAGAACGGGATAGCCGAACTTTTTCGCCACTTTCGCCGCTTCTTTCGCGTCGGCCAGCGGTTCTGTCGTCCCGGGGACGATGGGAACTCCATTGGCCATGGCGAGCGTGCGCGCAGCCGTCTTGCTGCCCATCGCCGCAATCGCTTCAGCTGGCGGGCCGATCCAGATGAGGCCCGCGTCGCGCACCGCACGGGCAAACCATTCGCGCTCGGAGAGGAATCCGTAGCCGGGGTGGATCGCGTCCGCGCCCGTGAGTTTCGCGGCCTCGATGATTGTGTCGCCGCGCAGATAGCTCTCGCTCGAGGGTGGCGGTCCGATGAGCACCGCTTCATCCGCCTCGCGGACGTGCGGCGCGCGGACGTCCGCTTCGCTGTACACGGCCACCGTTTTGATTCCGAGCTCCTGACAGGCACGGATCACCCGCAGCGCGATCTCGCCGCGATTCGCGATCAGGACTTTGCTGAGCAAGTTAAAGTGGAATGTTTCCGTGTTTCTTCGGCGGATTCTTGTCCCGCTTTGTCTGCAGGCTCTCGAGCGCTGCTATGAGCACCGGTCGCGTGTCGCGGGGATCGATGATGTCGTCGAGATAGCCCCTACCGGCGGCGATGTACGGGTGCGCGAACTTTTCCCGATACTCCTCGATCTTCGTTTCGGTGGCACCCGCTTCGTCGTTGCTCTCGGAGATTTCCTTCCGAAACAGTATTTCCACCGCTCCCTTGGGCCCCATCACCGCGATTTCGGCGGTTGGCCACGCGACGTTGAAGTCACCCCGGATGTGCTTGGAGCTCATGACGTCGTATGCGCCGCCATATGCCTTGCGAGTGATGACGGTGAGCTTTGGCACCGTCGCCTCGCAATAGGCGTAGAGCAGTTTCGCTCCGTGCTTGATGATGCCACCGTGCTCCTGCGCCACACCGGGAAGGAAACCCGGCACGTCCTCGAACGTTACGAGCGGGATGTTGAACGCATCGCAAAACCGGATGAAGCGAGCACCCTTGAGCGATGCGCTTATATCGAGAACGCCGGCAAGCACTGCGGGCTGATTGGCCACGAGTCCAACGCTGAATCCGCCGAGGTGGGCAAATCCACAGATGATGTTTCCCGCGTACTCGCGGTGCACTTCGTAGAACTCGGCATCGTCGACGACAAGCTTGATGACCTCGTGCATGTCATACGGCTTGTTCGCATTGTCGGGAACGATGTCCAGGAGAGACTCGTCACGCCTTTCCCGCGGATCCGTCCCCGGCCCGCGAGGGGGATCGGCGAGATTGTTGGACGGGATGAACCTGAAAAGATCGCGGATGTGCTGGATGCATTCCGGCTCGGAGTCGCAGGCAAAATGCGCGACGCCGGAGGTCGCCGAATGCGTGTCCGCCCCGCCCAGCTCTTCCATCGTGACGTCCTCGTGCGTCACGGTCTTCACGACGTTCGGACCGGTGACGAACATGTAGGAAGTGCCTCGCACCATGTAAATGAAATCGGTGATAGCCGGCGAGTAGACTGCTCCCCCCGCGCAAGGTCCGAGGATGGCCGAAATCTGGGGCACGACACCGGAGGCCAGCGTGTTGCGCAGAAATATCTCGGCGTAGCCACCGAGCGAGACGACGCCCTCCTGAATCCGGGCTCCGCCCGAATCGTTGAGTCCAATGACGGGCGCGCCATTCCGCATCGCCAGGTCCATGATCTTCACGATCTTTTCGGCGAACGACTCGGAAAGCGATCCCCCGAAAACCGTAAAATCCTGCGAGAACACATAGACCAGACGACCGTCGATCTTTCCGTGGCCGGTGACAACCCCGTCGCCGTAAAACTTCTGCGCCTCGAGACCGAAATCAGTCGACCGGTGCACGACAAAGCGATCCAGCTCGACGAATGAGCCTTCATCCAGGAGAAGCTCCAGCCGCTCGCGCGCGGAGAGCTTGCCCTTCTCGTGCTGAGTCTTGAGGCGGTCCTCACCGCCCCCCTGCTGGGATTCAGCGCGGCGGCGCTCCAGAAGGTCGAGCTTCTCTCGCATGGTCATAGAGCGAAAAGCTAACGTCCCGCTGAATGAGCATCTAGCGCAGCCCCCCGAGAATCAAAAGCGCCCCCGGGGTCCACGAAAACTCTGGCGCGTATTCGTGCGATGCCACACCTTAGCCTTGGGCCCTGGCACAATGCACAACGGGAGGCGCACATGTCACTCAAGGGAAAGCACGCGCTCATCACTGGCAGCTCACGCGGCATAGGCAGAGGAATCGCTCTCAAGCTCGCCGAGAACGGCGTGAAGGTAGCGATTCACTACGTGCACAACGACGCCGCTGCGAAGGATACGTTGGAAAAAGTCAGGAAGCGCGGGAGTGACGGATTCGTTGTACAGGCCGACGTGACGAAGCCTGAGGATATCAAGGCGATGTTCCGAAAGGTCGCGGACGAGTTCGGGGAGCTCGACATTTTCGTCAGCAATGCCCGACCGGAAGCCGCAGCCTTCTTCCAGCCGCCAATGGATATCACGCTCGAGCAATGGGATACCGCCTTTGATTCCCAGGCGAAGGCGTTTCTCATCAGCGTGCGGGAGGCGATCCCCCTCATGAAAAACGGCGGAAAGATTCTCGCCATCACATATGCTGAGGGAAGCCGCACCGGCGGCCTCCAGCCATGGGTAGGAATGGGCTCGGCGAAAGCCGCGCTCGAATCGCTCGTCAGGTACTTCGGCGTCGCGCTTGCCAAGCGGGGGATTACGGTGAACGCGATCAGTCCCGGGTGGACCGAAGACAGCGTGCTGAACTCGCTGCCACAACAGGTGCAGGACCTCATCACGAATTGGCACGTGCGCGGTTGGACTCCAATGGGGCGACTCGGCACGCCCGCCGATGTTGCTGATGTAGTCGGCCTGTTCTGTTCTGACGACGCCGGATGGATCACCGGACAAGTGATCTACGCGGACGGCGGCGCATCACTCATGAATCCCGGCGTTCCGACGGAGATTCAGATTGGGTAGTCGGAGCTTGAAGGAAATCCCATAATCGGTGACAACGATCGGTGCGACCCATGAAAGTGGGTCGCACTGTTATTGTTATGAACGGTTTTGATCAGCACCAACACACCCGTCCAACTTGACACCACCACGAAAGAGATCACGCAAGCCGCGTAAGCGCGCTGGGCGTCGGCCGACCCACCAGCACACATCGCTTCCGACGAGCCGCAACGCGTACATGGAAACGCGTCAGTGGCTGCTCGATCAGCACGGTCCCGTATGCGCCTACTGCGAGCGGCGAGTCAGCGCGAAGGCGATCACCATGGATCACGTGACGCCGAGAAAAGGCAAGACCGCGTACGATCGCAGGGACAACCTTGTCCTCGCGTGTCCAGAGTGCAACGCACTCAAGGCCGACCAGCCATTCCTTGCTTTTCTACTGGGTCGAAGGACTCGAGCCGCGAGTCTCCTTCGCTATGGCGGGCACCTGAGTCCAATGCTGCTCGATCTCGCCAAAGAGATCGCCGGTCCGGAGGCCGCTGCGCGCGCTGCGCGGCTCGCGGATCCAGATTACCCGTATCTCGATTAGTAGTCCGTCGGGTCGGTAGCGATAGTTTCGTCAGACGGCGGAACGGTCGCTTCAGTTGGCTCGCTCTCGGCGGCAATCGGCTTTCCGACTGAGGCCTTCTTGTAGCGACTCGCGGCGAAGCGTCGCTTTTCCGGCTTGAGCCGCGCCTTGAGAAACGTCAGCACATCCTTCTCATGCTGACGGAGCGCCGGACCGCCCGGCTTGCGTGCGCTCCACTTGCGCGCGGGGAGCGGCGGAAGCACGGAGCCCTCGAGGTACGCCTCGATGAGCGCAGGATGGATGTAGTATTTCCGGCACACACTTCTCGTGTTGCCCAATCGCTTCGCTGTTAAGTCCACGGCCGCGATGATGTTCCGATCTGCCTCGCGTTTCGTCTTTGCAGGCCCGGTCTGTCGAAGCGCCTCGGCCGCGAGCATGGTTCCGGCCCAGGTACGGAAGTCTTTAGCCGATATGTCGCGCCCCGTGATGTCCTGCAGGTACGCGTTGACGTCCTCGGCCTGCACGGTCTGTCGCTTTCCGTCGTCGTCCAGATACTTGAAGAGCTCCTCTCCGCGCAGCTCCTGGCACCGCTGCACTATGCGCGCGATCCGCTTGTCGGTGACCGCCACGGCGTGCTGGATTCCGCTCTTGCCGCGAAACTCGAAGCGCATCTCGGATCCGACGACGGCAACGTGCCTGCGGCGGAACGTCGTGAGGCCATATGACTTGTTCGCCTTGGCATATTCATCGGAGCCGATGCGGATGAGTGTGGTCTCCAGCAGCCAGACCACGGTAGCCATGATCTTGTCACGCGTGAATCCGGCGAGCTCGATGTCGCTCTCCACGCGCTCACGAATCTTCCACAACACATCGCTGAGCTCGAACATGCGCTCGAACTTGGTGCCGTCGCGATGCTTCCGAAAACCAGGATGATAGCGATACTGCTTCCGCCCACGGCCATCCCGCGCAGTGACCTGAAGGTGTCCGTCCTCGTGCGGACAGATCCACACCTCTGTCCACGCCGGTGGGATCACCAGTGAGCGGAATCGCTGCAGCTGCTCGGGCGCGCGAATCACCTGGCCGTCGGGATCGATGTACCTGAACCCGCGCCCATGGCGTTCCCGGCGAATTCCCGGCATCGCATCATTGACGTATCGGAGCCCCGCGGCAGCTGCGGTCTCCATATACTCGTGAGAAACGGACTGTCCCAGCTTTCCTCCTACGCGAACGCTTTGTGATCACGCCTCCGGCCGCGGGCCTGAGAGGCGGGGCGTCGTGTATGGACGCTAGAGCCGCGTCCCGGCAACGAGTTCCGAGCCGAAAAAACCGTCGGCTTCGGATAGGGGCACTCGGGCCCTAGGGCGCGGTCGGAAGCGTGAAATAAAAGGTGCTGCCGAGGCCCACCTGGCTCTCGACCCAGATCCGTCCGTTGTGCGCCTCCACGATCCCTTTGGCGATCGCCAAGCCAAGCCCGATTCCGCGTCGGTCCGAAGATTTCGCCTGCCAAAAGCGTCCGAAGATGTGCGGCACCTGCTCGGGGGGAATCCCCGGCCCCGTGTCGATGACGGCGAACCGTACTTCCGCGTCGAGGCGCTCGGCGGCAACCGTGATGCTGCCTTGTCGCGGCGTGAATTTCACGGCGTTGCCCACGAGATTCGACAACACCTGTTGAATCCGCGCGGCATCGGCAAGGACCGCGGGCAAGTCGTCGGCAACGCTCGCTTCCATCACTATCGAGCTGCCTGTGGCGAGTGGACGGAGCATATCGATGGTGTCGTTCACGAGGACGTCGGGTGATTCGGCTTTCGCGTCGATCGTGAGATGCCCGCTCTCCATTCGCTTCACGTCGAGCAGATCCTGAATCATCCGATTCATACTGTCCGCGGCGCGGCGCACTATCTCCTGCTGCCTGCGCTCCTGCGTTCGCTCGACTGGCGTCGTCTCGAGCATGAGACTGATGGCCATTGTGACGGTGTTCAGCGGATTCCGAAGATCGTGCGCCACGACTGCGAGGACATCGTCGCGTGCACGTGTCGCCTGCTCGGCCTGGTGAAATAGCCTCGCGTGCTCGACGACAACCGCCGCCCTCCGCGCAACGTCGGCGGCCAGGAACAGATCCGCTTCGTCGTAGATCCGTCCGGAACCAGACGTCACGAGAGTCAGTGCTCCGATCGCTTTGCCCGAATCGATGAGCGGTACGCAGATCAGGGAGCGCGGTCCAAGGGCCTCCACGGTTCGGGACTGGGCGGGCTCGGCGAAAGCGGCGCGAATGAAGGCGGTGCTGACTTCCGCCTGGAGTACTGGCTGTCCAGTCGTCACGACGCGGATGAGGGGATGGCTCGAGGTCAGCGCGCCTCGCGGGAACGTCGCCATTTCCCTGATCAGCGTCGACTTGGTGGGATCGACGTGCGCCTCGCCGATTCGCTCGAAGGTGTCCTCCCCGACGACAATATCGAGCGCGCAATAATCCGCGAGCGTCGGAACTGCCAGGCGCACCAGTGCAGCCAGGGTCGTTTGATAGTCGAACGACGAGCTGAGCACTCGGCTCGCCTCCGCGAGCAGCGCGGTGCGCTTCTGCGAATTCTCGGCCTCGGCTCGAGCGGCCTGCTCCCGCTCCAATGCCCGTCCCTGCTCTTCGGCGCGGCGGCGGGCGGTGACATCGCGGAAACTCCAGACACGTCCGACCGCAACGTCGTCGATGCGCTGCGGCTGCGAGTAGCGCTCGAAGATTCTTCCGTCCTTGAGCTCCAGAACATCGTAGCTCGCGACTTCAGGATGGTCGTAGAGGTCGCGCACCTTGGCCATGAAATCTTCGGGATGCTTGAGCCTGGAGACGGCCGCGCTGATAGCCGCGTCGTCGTCTCCGGACGCGAAGATCTCGGGTGGAACCCCCCACATGTCAGCCATTTTCTGGTTGAAGCTGAGGATCTTCCCAGTTACGTCGACCACCAGTATGCCGTCGGCGGTCGACTCGAGCGTAGCGCGCAGAAGGGAGAAAGTTCTGCTCGCCTCGTGCTGCGCCTTGCGACGCTCCGTGATGTCGTCAATGAAGGCGACCAGGTATAGCGGGGCACCGTTCATCGATCGAACTACCGAGACCGTCAGGTGCACCCAGATGACATCACCATTCCGCCGGACGTACCGCTTTTCTATCTTGTCCTCGGCCAGCTCCCCCGTGCAAATGCGGGCGATGAATTCGCGAGTGGCGGGAACGTCGTCTGGATGCGTCAGATCCGCGACCTTGAGCTTCAGGATCTCTTCGCGGGAGTAGCCGGTGATCTCGCAGTACCGCTGATTGACCGAGATCCATTCCTCCTCGAGCGTCAGATGGGCGATGCCGATCGCGG
>DATCPG010000277.1:0-3226 GCA_036570225.1 Gemmatimonadaceae bacterium
CGACGATGTTGTTCGCCGCGTCGCGTCTGATCGCCAGCCGGTCCATGTTGCGCGTCGCACGTCCGGTGATGAACTCACCGTCCGGCTGATATTGCGAGTGGTGCTTCGGGCATTGGAAACGCAAGTCCGTCTCATTCCAGCGGAGAGATACGTTCTGGTGCGGACAGCCGAGGCTGAATGCAAAGACCTCGTTCTTGTATCGAACGAGAATCACTTCGTTGTCACGATCGATCTCCGCGCCATCTGTTGCAGGCACCGGGTAGGACAGGAGCTTGCGGCCGCCAACGGTGGACGGCAGAACCCTGGCTGATGCGCTCCGGATCGGGAGGGCCAACGAAATTACACCGAGAGCAAGCGCTGCCGCGTTGCGAAGGAATTCTCTCCGCTCGGGAATGAGTGGACAGCCGTCGCAGTCGGTGTGAGGGTCAGAATTTATAGCGTCAGACGATTTCATTGTCAGATGTCCATGTTGTGTGAATTTTAGCTAAGACTCGATGCGATTCTTGTGTGATCAGGAGGACTCGACGAGAATGACTCCGGCGAGAACGATTGATGTCCAAAGCACCATGCTGGTGGCCGCCGCAAATCGGAGCCTCGACCACAACCGCTGCCTGGGGGCGGTCGACTGAATCAGCAGGCTTCCAGCGCGGAGCTTCTGCTCGGTGCGCTGGAGTACCGCGCCGTTGAGGAGGAGAAGCACCACCAGGCTCATCTTCGTCCAATAGACCGGCGAATATCCGAACGTCTTCACGTCGGAGAGCGCGAGCAGAAGCCCGCTCACGAAGATCACCGACAACCCTGCCAACACCCACGAATGCGAATTGCCGAGATCGACAAGGAGACGGTCCCGATCCTCCTCAGTTCCGCGAAGGGCGCGGAACGTGGCGCGGTCCGTGGCGACGGCCAGTCCTCCGGCGAACAGGAGTCCGCCGAGGTGAAAAAATGTCACCGCGCTCGAGACGGCGGTCGAGTCGCTGTAGAGCGACGCCCATGGCTTCGCCGCGCTTGCAACACTTTGGATAACGCTTGCAATAGTGGACATTAGTCGCGAAAGAACCACATCATCGCGGTTCCAGCCGTGGCGAGTGCCATGGAGGAGACCGCGATGGTGCGATGTTGGTTGGCGCCTGACTGACTGAGTTTGGCTCCCCCTCCGCTTGCACCCGCCCATGCAAATCCAGCGTCGGCGCCGAGCATCGCTATCGAGTGAATGAAGCGCCGCGTGCGCCCAGACGGGTCGCTGCGTGATTCCCAGAGGTTCCAGCCGCCTGTCACGGTATTGATGGTGAAGAGAGCGCCGAGTCCCAGCGCGACACCTGTGTGCGCGGTCTTGAGGCCGTTCGATGGGAATCCGGTCCGCTCTTCCTTGAGTAACCGCTCACCTAGCACGTATTCCGCGGCGAACAGTGGCAGCTCGGTGTAACTGGCTATTCGATGAATCTGTAGACGGGTGTAGTACGCGTCGCTGTACTCGATCGACTTGGGACGTCTGCGGCGGACCGTGTCCGCACCGGTAGAACTGTCGCTGGCTGTCGCCAACCTTTCGCTGAATCCAACGGGCGCGATCCTCGGCCCGGCGGGAGCAGGAGTCGACAAAGCGGCGACCACCATCAGTTGCAGAAATGTCATCTGAATAACAGGTTTGCGTTTGGGACTAGTCTCGCGTACTCGTACCTGAATAAGACACGCAGTGTTCCGTTTACCCTCGTGCTATTCCCCAGTTGCACCAGGTGTAACGAGCTGCACGCGAAGTAACACGTGTGCGAGAGGAGATGAGGTTGCGACACGAGGGCTACCGAAGTGCAATTGGTGTACTTGGCGGTGCAGTTCGCGACCAATGGTTTGCAGACGTCCGCGTGACCGGCGTATGATGAATGTGTGAGCGATACCATCGATCGTCCCGGAGGCACCCAACCGCTCGGCCGCGCCGAGCTGCTGGGAGTGTTTGCATTCTGGACTGTGCTGGCTCTGCTGACTGCGGCGAACCGACTGGCCGACCAGGGGACTTTTACGTTGAACGCCGTTCCACGCGCGGTCCCGATCGGCCTCGCGTTTCAGCAGATGTACGTTTGGGCGCTGCTCACGCCTCTCGTATTCTGGATCGCCGGACGGTTCAGCATCGAGCAGTCGAACACCGGAATGAAGATTCTCATTCTGGTCGTCATCGGAATCGTCATTGCGTATTCCGTCGACCTGCTCAACTCGACCATCGTCCGCAACTTCGCCGAGAACGTACCCAGTCCCGGCACGGGCAGCGCATCGCACGTGGGCCGGGGTCTGAGCCGGGCTCGCGGACCAGGTGCTGGTGGAATTTTTGGCGTCCTGCGCGGGCCGATGATCCTCAACCATTTCATTCTCTACTGGGGAGTGCTGGCGGCGGGATTTGCGCGCGACTATTTCCTGCGATTCCGCGGCCGGGAGCGTGACACGGCGCGCCTTCAGGCCGAGACGGCGCAGCTCCAGACCCAGCTCGCCGAGGCCAGGCTCTCCGCGCTCAATGCGCAGCTCAATCCCCATTTCCTGTTCAACACACTGCACGCGATATCGTCGCTCGTCGAGCGCGACCCGCGCGGTGTGCGACGGATGATTGCCAGGTTGAGCGAGCTGCTTCGCTACACGCTAGATGGCGGCTCGGAGCACGAGGTCCTGCTGGCGCAGGAGATCGCGTTCCTGGAGAGGTACCTCGAGATAATGCAGATCCGATTTCAGGGACAGCTCGAGATCGACGTGGACATCGGAGATGAGGCCCGTGACGCGCTGGTGCCCAACCTCATTCTACAGCCTCTCGTCGAGAACGCGGTGAAGCACGGCGTCGACAAGGTGTCGGGGACGGGGAGAATCAAAATCCTGGCCCGACGGGAATCAGATCGTCTGGTGTTGTCGGTATCCGACAACGGGCCAGGTCCTCAAAAAATCGCGCGACTCGATGAAGCTGGGGTCGGGCTGGCGAACATTCGCCAGCGGCTCGAGCAACTATATGGTAGTGCCCAGAGCCTCACGCTCGCCGAAGCGCCGAGCGGGGGAACCGTAGCGCAGATTTCAATGCCGTTTCGGACGCGCACCGAAATTCGCACCACAGTAGTCGCGGCCAGGGCGAATCAGTGAATCCCGCCAAGTCCTTGCGCGTTCTGATCGCCGACGACGAGCGCCTCGCACGGCAGAGGCTGGAGGATCTCCTCGCGGGCGAGCAGAACGTCGAGATTGTGGGTCGAGCCGACAATGGACC
>DATCPG010000278.1:0-5901 GCA_036570225.1 Gemmatimonadaceae bacterium
CCATTGCCAGGCTCCCGGAGCGCATGGTCTCGCAGGCGCCGAACGACTTCGCGCGCGCGATCATCTCGCCAAGGCGGGCGGGCGTGTCGGTCATCTCGACGACGACGCTCTGCGGACTATTCCCGATTACTCTCGCGCCGAATCTCTCGACGATCGCCTTGATCTCCGCTCGTCGCGCCTCCGCCGCCTGAATCTTTACCAGCGCCGTCTCTCTCACCACGAACGTCGAATTCGTCACGTCAGTCACCTCGAGTACCTCGATTAATCGGTTGAGTTGTTTCATGGTCTGGTCGACGTTCTCGGTGTCGACAAGTACCGTCGTGCGTTTAACTCCGGGCGTCTCGCTATCACCAAAGGCGATGCTGTGGACCGCGAGACCGCGACCGCGCAGCAATCCCAGCAAACGGTTCATTGCGCCGGGCCTGTCCTCTACCAGGGCGATGAGCGTGTGCCTCACGCCGTCGCCTCGGCGCGAGTGATCATTTCGCCAATGCTGCTTCCGGGCGGCACCAGCGGGAACACGTTCGCCTCGCGCTCCACTCTGAAGTCGAGAACGGCCGAGCCGTCGTGATCCCACGCGGCGCCGATGGCCTCGGTCGCGTCTTCGATTCGATCGATCGTGAATCCGCGCAGGCCGTACGCTTCGGCAAGTCCGGCGAAGCTCGGGCCCGACAGAGGCGTACCGCTGTAGCGCTTTCCCTCGAACAACTGCTGCCACTGCCTCACCATTCCGAGGTAGCCGTTGTTCACGATCGCGATCTTGACGTTCCTGATGCCTTCCTGATTGATCGTCGCCAGCTCCTGATTCGTCATCTGGAAGCCGCCGTCGCCAACGATTGCCCAGATCGTTTCGTCGGGGTGCGCGATCGCGGCGCCCATCGCCGCCGGAACGGCGAAGCCCATCGTGCCCGCACCGCCGCTGGTAATGTGCGTGCGCGGCAGCTGCCATTCGATCAGCTGCGCCGCCCACATCTGGTGCTGTCCCACATCCGTGATGACGCGATATCCACCGCGTGCGGCGAGAGCGCTATTGATCGCCGCATACACGTCGTGCGGCATCAACTCGGCCGTGTCGGGCCGGCGCAGGTACGGCTGGCGGTGTTGGTGCGTCGCCTGAGCCTCCCTGATGTTGCGCATCCAGACAGCGGTGTCACGCGTTGGTGTTTCCTCCAGCAGTGCGAGCAGCGCCGTTTTGGCGTCGCCGACGATCGCGACAGCGACCTTGATATTCTTGCCGATCTCCGACGGATCGATGTCGACGTGAATCACCTTCGCGCGCGGTGCGAACGTGGACGCCTTGCCAGTGACGCGATCGTCGAAGCGCGCGCCGATGCTGAGCAGCACGTCGCATTCCTGGATCGCGCGGTTCACGTGCACCCAGCCGTGCATTCCCGGCATCCCGATGCTGAGCGGATGATCCTCGGGAAACGCGCCGATGCCGTGCAGCGTTGTTATCACCGGAATCCCGGTGCGTTCCGCGAGCGTCCGCAGCTCGGCGGCCGCACCCGCGATGATGACTCCCTGCCCCGCCAGAATCAGTGGCTTGTTCGCGCCAGCAAGTAGCACCGCCGCCTCTCGAATCGCGCGCTGATCGACGCCGAGCGGGGAATGGAAACCGGGGACGTTGAGCGTGACGTTCCAATCGGGTACGAATCGCGCCTGCTGCGCGTCCTTGGTGACATCGATCAGCACCGGGCCCGGCCGACCCGTGCGCGCGATGTGGAACGCCTCGTGAAACACGCTCGACAGATCCTCGGCGCGCGTCACCCGATAATTGTGCTTGGTGATGGGCAGCGTGATGCCCGTGATGTCGGTCTCCTGGAAAGCGTCCTTGCCGAGGACGGCACTGGAAACCTGTCCGGTGATCGCAACGAGAGGAGTGCTATCCATCCATGCGTTGGCGATGGGAGTAACGAGATTAGTCGCGCCCGGTCCGCTCGTGGCGACGCAGACGCCGACTCTCCCGGTAGATCGCGCATAGCCCTCCGCCGCGTGACCCGCGCCCTGCTCGTGACGGCAGAGCACGTGACGGATCTGATCGCGGTACTCCCACATGGCGTGGTAGAACGGCATGATCGCGCCGCCAGGAATGCCGAACATGACTTCGACATTCTCGCGCACGAGCGCCTCGACCATCACCTGTGCGCCGGTACGCTCGGGGGAGGCGGGAAGGGGGAAGCGGGAAGTCGGAAGGGGGAACGCAGCCGGGGGCGGCGCCAGGACGTTGTCCGTCATGTGGTCATCGCCTTTGGGCGGTAGCGATCACGCGCCGAGTGCGTGACCGCATCGATTGCGAACGCCGTCGACTCGCTGGGCGCCGCGACGCCGTTGCTGCGCGACTTGGGCGTCTCGAGCACCGCGCCACGTCCGGCGTTCGTCACCATCGCCGCGTACCGCGCCAGCCATCCTCGCGTGTACCGCGGCTCGGGCGCGATCCATTGCGCGCGTCGCGCACGCAGCTCCGCCGGACTGAGCTCGACATCCAGCTTTCGCTCGGGAAGATCGATGCACACCATGTCGCCGTCTCGTATCAGGCCGATCGGCCCGCCCTCGGCCGACTCGGGCGAAACGTGTCCGATGCACAGTCCGCGGGTGCCGCCCGAGAATCTCCCGTCGGTGAGCAGCGCCACTTCGCCGCCGACGGGCATCCCCTTGAGCATGCTCGTGAGCGACAGCATCTCGCGCATTCCCGGTCCACCGCGCGGACCCTCGCCGCGAATCACTACGACTTCGCCGGCTTTGATTCCGTTGACGCGTACCGCCGCGATCGCCGACTCCTCGTCCTCGAACACCCGCGCTGGGCCACGGAAGGTGAGCTCGTGGTGTTCGACGGCGCCGATTTTTATCACCGCACCATCGGGCGCGAGGTTGCCGAACAGCACGCACAGCGATCCGCGCGCGGAATGCGGCTCCGTGATCGGCCGGATGCATTCCTGATTGAGGTTGCGAACGTCCTCGATGTTTTCGGCGACAGTCTTGCCCGTGACCGTCAGCGCGTCGACGAACAGAGTGCCCGGCTTCTGCGCCAGCTCCTTGAGCAGCGCCGGCCCCCCGCCGGCGTTGTTGACGTCCTCGATGTGCCACTGCCGATTCCCGTCCCACGCCGGCGACACCTTCGCCAGATGAGGAACCCGCTCGGCCACCTCATTGAATCGTGCCAGCGGATACTCGACACCCGCCTCGTGCGCCACGGCGATCACGTGCAGCAGAGTGTTGGTCGATCCGCCCATCGCCACATCGAGGGCGACCGCGTTGTCGATGGCGTCGGCGGTGACGATGTCGCGAAAGCGGATGCCGTTATCGAGCAGCTGAAGCAGTTGGCGCGCTGCCGCGCGGGCGAGCTCGTGACGCTCCGGCGAAACGGCGAGGATGGTTCCGTTCCCGGGAAGCGCGATACCCAGCGCTTCGCACAGGCAGTTCATCGAGTTGGCCGTGAACATCCCGCTACAGCTGCCGCACGTCGGACAGCCGGCGATCTCCAGCTCCTCGAGGCGAACATCGTCGATCTGGCCAGACGCCCGCGCGCCGACAGCCTCGAACACTGAGATAAGATCCACTTTCTGACCGCCGCGATCGACGCCAGCGCGCATCGGTCCACCCGACACGAAGATCGTCGGAATGTTCACGCGTGCGGCGCCCATCAGCATCCCCGGAACGATCTTGTCGCAGTTCGGGATGCAGATCATCGCGTCGAAGCAGTGCGCCTGCACCATCGTCTCCACCGAGTCGGCGATGATCTCGCGCGACGGCAGCGAGTAGCGCATACCATCGTGTCCCATCGCGATCCCGTCGTCGACGCCGATGGTGTTGAACTCGAACGGGATTCCGCCGGCGGCGCGCACCGCTTCCTTCACCACTCTGCCGAATTCCTGGAGGTGGACGTGGCCCGGAATGATGTCCACGTACGAGTTGCACACGGCGACGAACGGCTTGTCGAAATCGTCGCGGCTCCGAATCTGACCGGTAGCGCGCAGCAGGCTGCGGTGTGGCGCGCGCTCGAAACCTTTCTTGATGGTGTCGGAGCGCATCACTGTCGTTCGGTTGTAGACGGAATCATCGATCGCATAAAAAAAAAGTGAAGGGCCTCGTCCCGTCGTCGCGGGAGAGGCCCTTTCACTTTTCAGGCGCCTCTCCCGTTGCGGGAAGAGGCGTGTGTCTGCTTTACATCGTTGCTGCCAGACCAGTCTTCTTCCCAAAGCCGATAAGCCCTACCCCGATAAGGAGGAGGGACGAAATAAGGCTGAGAAGGAGCTGGCTGTTGCGGATCATTTTCTGTTTGATGTCGTCAGTGCAAGTGCGAATGTGGTGAATGACTCTGTGCCCAGCATAACGTAACTCGAAGGATTCTGTCAAGAGCGGGATGCGGGAGGCGGGACGCGGGGGGCATTTGTTCTCAAGACGCCGACAGCGCAGCTTCAATCGTGCGGCCGACCTCTTCAGTGGAGTATGATCGAGCGCCGCGCGGCGTGATATCCACCGTCACGCAGCCGTCATCTATTGCCGCCGAAACCGCGCTCTCCACGGCCCGCGCCTCGGTCTCCAGACCAAACGTATGTCTCAGCATCAGCGCCACGCTGAGGATCGTACCGACCGGGTTGGCGATTCCCTTGCCCGCGATATCCGGCGCCGAGCCGTGGATCGGCTCATAGAGCCCGCGACGCAGTCGTCCGACTGATTGATCGCCGCCGTCGCCATCTCCCTGCGAATGCTCGACTTCGGCGTCGCCGAGTGACGCTGAAGGAAGAACGCCAAGCGATCCGGCGAGCATCGAGGCCTCATCGGTCAGGATATCGCCGAACATGTTCTCGGTGACGATCACGTCGAACGCCTGCGCGTTGCGAAGGAGCTGCATGGCGCACGCGTCCACCAGCACATGATTGAGCTCCAGATCCGGGAATTCATCCCGGACGACGCGAGTGACGGTCGTGCGCCAGAGCCGCGATGTCTCGAGGACGTTCGCTTTGTCGACGGACGTGAGCTTGCGACGGCGTTTGCGCGCAAGATCGCCCGCGACGCGTGTAACGCGCTCGATCTCGCCCGTCGTATATGTGCACACGTCGACCGCGCGCTCGTAGCCGTTGACGCGGTCCCGCCGCTTCTCACCGAAGTAGATGCCACCGGTCAGCTCGCGAACAAAGACGAAGTCGACTCCTTCCAGCCGTTCGGCGCGCAAAGGCGACGCCGCGACGAGTGATGGATGCACGCTGACCGGACGGAGATTGGCGTAGACTCCGAGCTCTTTGCGCAAGCCGAGGAGGCCCTGCTCGGGTCGTTGTTTGGCGTTGGGATCGTCCCAGCGGGGACCACCAACTGCGCCCAGCAAAACCGCATCGGCTGCCCGACAGATCGCCAGCGTTTCGGGTGGCAACGGGCTGCCGCGCGCGTCGAGCGCGCAGCCACCGATGAGACCTTGGCGCAGCTCGAAGCAGTGACCCCAGCGTTGCTCCACCGCGTGAAGGATTCGCACACCTTCGGCGATCACTTCGGGACCGATGCCGTCGCCGGGAAGAACAGCGACGTTCATCGCGTCGACACCCGGGCGGGATGCGTGGATTCGTAGGCGGCGATCGCGCTCTCCTGGTCGAGCAGAAATCCGAGTTCGTCGACTCCGTTGAGCAGACAATGCCTGGCGAACGGATCGAGTGGGAATTTGTGGGAGCTTCCGTCGGGAAGCGTCACCGTCTGCGTCTCGAGATCGATCGTCACTTGTGCCTTCGCAGATTCAGCCAGCTGCTCCAGCAATCCAGCGTGCGCACTTTGAGGCAGCGCGATGGGGAGCAGACCCGTCTTGACCGCGTTGTTGCGGAAGATGTCGGCGAAGCGCGTGCTGATCACGGCGCGAAATCCGAAATCGAGCAACGCCCACGGCGCGTGCTCGCGCGATGACCCGCACCCGAAGTC
>DATCPG010000279.1:0-1676 GCA_036570225.1 Gemmatimonadaceae bacterium
ACGTCGCCGCACCGTCGCAGCTCGCGTTCGAGCAGAGTCTGTTCGTGGTCGCGACCGTGATGAGCGCACCGGCGCCAGAGCGCGCGATCGTCGACGCGGGGCTGAAGGCGTTTTCCCTCGATTCGGGGCTGCCCGTCGTCCACGGGCGTGACGGCGTCGAGTACGCGAAGGCGTCCGACGAACACGGCGTGTTGCAGATCGGAACCGATGCGCGGGCGGTCGTGACGAATGAACGCATCTGGCTCGTTCCCGGCCACTGCGATCCGACCGTCAATCTGTACGACTATCTCGTGGCCGTTCGCGGCGGTGTCGTCGAGGCCGTATGGCAGATCGAAGCGCGCGGCGCCCTCGGCTAAATGTCGGCTCTAAGGAAGCTCTGATTTTCTCGTGACCGAAGAGGCAAGTAACACCGCGAACATAAATGAGCGCGATTGCAGTCTTCTCAGTGGTTGGAAATACGAAAACGTCATACGGCTGGGCTCATTTTCTTCGACCTTTGCAAACGCTGGACGCTCGTTTCCTATATAGCCATCAACTCTCGTCGCACCCGGAACAGATTGGCCAATCCGAACAGCGTCCGCATCTGCGCCAGGTTCTTCTTGATTCCGCGGTACCGCACCTTGCCGTGACCCCACAACCGCTTGACGACCAGGAATGGATGCTCGACCGTAGCCCGGATGCGGGACAAACGCCGGTTGCGCACTCGCTGCGCCTTCGTCAACTGGCGATGCTTCGTGCCCCGCTGATTGACGTTGAACTTGATCCCATTGGCCTCCGCGTCGGTCTTGAGCGCCTTGGACTGGTACGCGGTATCGGCATGCAGACTCTCTTCGCCGCCGTGCAGCAGTTCCCCGAGCACGTTGATATCCGCGACATTGGCGGCGGTAGCGCTCACCGTATGCACCAGCCCGGAGTCGGTGTCCGTACCGGTATGCACTTTCATGCCGAAATACCACTGCTTACCCTTACGGGTCTGATGCATTTCCGGGTCGCGCTTCTTTTGCGCATTCTTGGTCGACGACGGGGCATCGATGATCGTGGCATCCACAATCGTCCCCTTGCCCACGATGAGGCCGCGTTCGGACAGGTGGGCGTTGATGGCCGCAAACACCTGCTCGGTGAGTTGGTGCTCCTCGAGCAGCCGGCGAAAATTCAGGATCGACGTCTCATCCGGAATCACATCCGCATCCGTCCTGACGCCCGCAAACTGCCGCATGGTGATCGAGTCATACAGCGCCTCCTCGGCCCCCGGGTCGGACAGGTTGTACCACTGCTGCAGACAATAGATGCGAAACATCCGCTCCAGCGGCAGCGGCGGTCGGCCACCGCGCGGGCTGACTTTCGGATAGTGCGATTCAATCACCGCACAGAGCCGCGCCCACGGCACCACCTGATCCATTTCCGCGAGGAACTGCTCGCGTCGCGTCTTCTTGCCTTTATCGAAGTAGCCAGTCATCGAAAACGACATTTGCGGTTTCATTTTGGCTCTCTTCGTCATGGTGCTCGTTCAACGCGCACTGGCGCGATTACGATGACGAAACGAGCAGGTATTTCAGAGCTTCCTTAAGCGAGCCTTACGGCGGCTGGATCCGCCGTTAGACCGGATCGAATCTGCGCATGAACGCTGACGCCGCCGGCGATACTAGCTGGGCCTTTGAAATGACAGTGGTTATAGC
>DATCPG010000280.1:0-3715 GCA_036570225.1 Gemmatimonadaceae bacterium
ATCTTGTATTGATCGCCAAGTGCCTGCTGCAGCTGCTCCGAGAGATCGCGAACGGATTTCTGCTTCACCGGGATACTATCGAGACAGATTCATCGCTCGACAAGATGATATCTGGCGCGGAATGAAGCTAGAAGAGCGGGCAATTCAACGCTCGTCGGCCAACAGATTCAGGTGGGTGGCGTCAGCGTCGACAAATTGTTCTATCAGCTGAAGGAGTGAGGCCGTCGGCTGCGTCAGCGGTGAATGCATTCTGGCGCGCGACTAATGGTCCGTGTCGAGGGCCGTGCATGGCCCCTGAAATGCGGCTCGCCTGCCCGCGTTGAAACCATGGGCTATCCATGCTGTCAGCCGATCCACTCATTCCGCTGGAGTCTCATATGAAACCGTTCCTTTTTGTCTTCACGATCGCCGTGCTCGCGGCCTGTGCCCAGAGCCCGACCGCACCTTCAGCGCAGCCCAACACGCGCTCGAATCTCCTTGCAGCGCCTACCTGGGCAGTAAGCGCAGCAAGAAATCCTGCCGGCACAGGCCAGCCGGGACAGAGTTGTGGGTCAGCGACGGCACTCACAGAGCCCAGCGGATTTGGCACAGCTGGCTTTACTCATGCGGCGCTCGTGTACGCTGGAAGTGATGGCACGCCATCTCAGGCGAACGGCAGCTCACAGGCGGTATCACAATACGACGTAGCCTGCTACCAGCTCTCCAACAAATAACCTCTCAGTCAGCAACCTACGCCCCGTACCCGCGCCGGGTGCGGGGCGACTCTCCTCGGCGATGCGCTACGGCTTCTTCGCCTTTGCCTTCGGAAGCGAGTAGTGACCGGTGACATCGGCCCAGCCACTGCCGTCGGCCGCGGCTGCGCCCTTGAACGTGCCGCTGCCACTGATGCCCTTGAACTTCCCCGTCCCGCGGACGTACCTCCACGTCCCCTTATCGGTCCCCGAGCCATCCTTCTTCATCGCCATCGTTCCTTCGTAGCGAACGATGGTGCTGTCATCGTGGTCGAATACGCTCGTGCTATACCCATGAACCCGCGCGGTCGAGCCATTCATGTCGCCGATGCCGGCGTCGACGGTGCGCTTTGGTTTGCTGCCGTCGACTGTGTAGGCTTCCGGCCACGTACAGTTCGCTTTGCTGAACATGATCATCTGGACAGCCCCAGCTGTCTCGTTGATGTTCGGCTTTTCGCAACTGAGCCTGGCTGAGACCTTCGTTTGCGCGCCCGCGATGACGGTGATTCCGCAGAGCAGTGCTGGAACCAAAATGATTCTTCGCATACGACCTCCGGCGAGTGGGTGGGGACTTCGTACGTCCGGTCGCTCCCGTTCAATTCTGCACACTCCGGGACCCAGCGCAAGAACGCCTCGGCGCGCTGATCCCGGAACGCGGAAACAGTTATCGGAGGAACGCGTCTATAGACCATGACGAATCCCGAGCCCGCGACCACTCCGCCCACACGGAAGCAGATTTCTCCGCTCGGCGTGGTTTTGTTCGTACTCGGGACTGTCGCATTCCTGGCCGTCAGCTTCGTCATGTTCCTCTACGCGTACCCGTCGTTCCCTAACGCCGGCCCCCAGTCGGATCTTCGCGTCCCGGTCGCCGTAGTCTTCATCGCCCTGGTGGTACTCACCTTCCTCGGCCGAGCAGGACGCTCATTTGTAGCAGGTTTCGCGGCAGGATTCGGTGGTGTTCTCGTCTCGTCGAAACTCAGCTCCGCCCTTCCGTTTTTTGCACTCGCGCTGATGGGATCGTGTGCGGAGATGTGGATCAATCCCGAGGGCACGAAGGTTCGTCAAGAGAGGAGCGAACGGTCGCTCGCCGAGCATCAAAAGAACTACGTCGTTCGCGAGCGAGTTAAATGGATCGACAGCCTCCACAAGCGCGGGCTCGACGAAGCGCTTGGGACGCGGGACGCGCTTGTTGCTATCGACTGCTCAATAGCATTCCGAGTCGAGCACAGCCAGTTTCCCCCCGCTGCCGCCGGCGTGCCGGCTGTTCCGAAGTGTGCGGACTGGCTTGCCGGACTTCAGACCGACGACAAGGGTTGGCGAATGTCGTATCGCCCGGTCGTGAAGGGCGATGCACCGATCAACCTTTTCGACATCGTGATGACACCAGACACGGTGCTGTATCTCGACGGCCCGGTCATCGCAATCAATCAGTCAGGTCTCGTGACGATGCGCGTCAATCGGGCGGCGCCCGCGTTCGCCCGCGCCTCCCCGCTTCCCTTCATCACCGAATGGGTGATTCCCTGCCTCGGCGCCAACATCGCGGCGTTCTCGCGGGCGGGTGAGAAGGCGCTGACGTTCGCGGAGCTGAGGGATTCGAAGATCATGTGCACCCTGAGCTCGTTGAGCGGGACGCGAGAAAACCCCGATCAGTCGCTGCGGGACAATCCGAACGCGGCGGAGATTGTCGTCACCGCGCCGGGTTTCGAGCTGTACAACACCTCGGCGGTCTACGATCTCCTGTACGTGATGCACGGAACGAAACAGGGCGAGGGCTACGACTTGTACTCATGGCCGAGGGAGTACGGGTTGTCGGGGGTGCGGAGCTACCTGCTTGCTTCCGACGGATCGATCCATGTGACGGCCGAGAAGCGTCGCGCGACTTTGAGCGATCCGCTCGCGCTCGAGTGCGAGTGGGATGTCAAGGTTCCATGCTAGCTTTTAGTATTTCCACTCCTTCGTGTTCTCGCCGACGGGTGCGTGCGCGGTAATGAAGTCTCCCATTTCCCGGACGATGTTTGCCGTGGTCGTGTGTTGCCAGCCATGCCCTTTTTCGGGACGACCGTATCGAAAGACAGCGAGCGATCGCGGCGAGCTCGCACTGTCGAGGAACGCCTGCAGGTCGTACACCGCGAGATTCAGGTAGAAATTGTCCATGTCGCCGACGTCGACGTGGATTTTTCCGACAAGTTGTGGGCCGATCGTCGACCAGTGCTGCGCGAGATAGTACCGTAAGTCGAACCCGTGGTCCCGCATGTACGTAGCGACATCGTGGTCGATGTGTCCGGTACGTTTGTCCCAGAGTGGCTTTGGATACCCGTCATCTCCTACCGGACCATAGACCGCCTCCCAGGCTTCGAGCTGATCGGTCGAGCGGCCGTGACTACCAAGCACGTCTTCCCACCTGCTCTATTCTCTGATGCTGAACTCAGACTGGCCATCGACTGCGCGCATGAGACCGCGCTCGGGGTGGTGCCACTCGGTGGGCGGCTCGAGAAAAAAGCCGGCGCTTCTGGTAAAGACGAACGCGTTGGTGTCCGCGTATATGTCGACGGTGCCGTAGTGCCGGAAATCGACGGGATCGGGAAACAAGGTCCAGGTTCCACCGAAGAAGTCGGGATGATGAACCTGGAGCGCGATTGATTCCCACCCGCCGGTTGATCCGCCCGTCAGGACCCTGGCGTACGGCTTCCTGATAATTCGAAAGTGCTCCTCGAGATAAGGAATCAGCTCGGTGAGAATGGCGTCGCCGTACGGTCCATTGTTCGCCGAGTTTACGGCGTAGGAGTCGTCGAAGTACGGCGTGGGATGCTGGAAGAGGACCGCGATCATTCTCGGGAAGCCAGGACCGCTCCAGGCGCCGGTGAACTCCACGCCGTTATCGATGTTGTATTTTGCCATCACCTCTCGTAGCGCGGGCGGTTGCGTCCTGTTGCTCTCGCTGAATCCCAGCGGCGGGCGCAGCCCAAAATGGTCCTGCTCATAGA
>DATCPG010000281.1:0-6234 GCA_036570225.1 Gemmatimonadaceae bacterium
CCATTTCGCTGGAGTCGACGTCGTGGTACGAGCCGTAGACCAACTCGGCCTTCACATCCACCATTGGGTAGCCCGCCAGCACTCCGCCTTCCAGTGCTTCTCGCATTCCCGCCTCGGCCGGCTTGATGAACTCACGTGGAATCGTTCCGCCGACGATCTTGTCCTCGAAGACAAAGCCCTCGCCCTGCTTCGCCGGCTCGATGTTGATCACGACGTGTCCGTACTGGCCCTTACCGCCCGATTGGCGAATGAATTTTCCTTCGACCTTTTCGACCCGCTTCTTGATCGTCTCGCGATAAGCGACCTGCGGGCGGCCGATGTTCGCGTCGACCTTGAACTCGCGCTGCATGCGGTCGACGATGATCTCGAGGTGGAGCTCGCCCATTCCGGAGATGATCGTCTGACCAGTCTCCTGGTCGGAGTGCACGTGAAAAGTCGGATCTTCCTCGGACAGCTTTTGGAGCGCGATCGCCAGCTTGTCCTGATCCGCCTTGGTTTTCGGCTCGATTGCTACGTCGATGACGGGGTTCGGGAACTTCATCGCCTCGAGGATGATCGGCGAATCTTCCATCGTCATCGTATCGCCGGTCCGTGTGTCCTTTAATCCGATGGCCGCGGCAATGTCTCCGGCGTGGACTTCCTGGATCTCTTCGCGCTTGTTGGCGTGCATCTGGAGCAGACGGCCAACGCGCTCGCGCTTGTCCTTCGTGGCGTTGTAAACGTAAGAGCCGGATTGAAGAACTCCGGAATACACACGGAAGAATGTCAGCTTACCAACGAATGGATCGGTCGCGATCTTGAACGCCAGTCCGGCAAACGGCTCGTCGTCCTTCGGATGTCGCTCGGCCGGCTCGCCGGTCGGCAGATGACCCTCGACCGCGGGGACGTCTTCCGGTGACGGAAGGAAGTCGACCACAGCGTCCAGCATTGCCTGCACGCCCTTGTTCTTGAAGGCGGCGCCGCAGAGCACGGGAACGATGAATCCGCCCACGGTCGCGCTGCGAATCGCGTGTCTGATTTCGTCGTTGGTGAGCGCGGTGCCGCTGAAGTACTTCTCGATCAGCGCCTCGTCGTGCGAGACGGCGGCTTCGATCACATCATGGCGGGCCTTTTCCATGGCCTCGCGGTATTGCTCGGGAACTTCCGTAATCTCGAATTTCTTGCCCAGCGATTCGTCGTCGAAGACGTACTGCGTTCGCTCGATGACGTCGATGTGGCCGGTGAACGTCTCGCCGTTTCCTACCGGCAGCTGAATCGGATAGGCGTTCTTGGTAAGTCGATCGCGAATCATTCGCATACAGCGATCGAAATCGGCGCCGACGCGGTCCATCTTGTTCGCGAAAATAAGGCGCGGGACTTTATAGCGATCGGCCTGGCGCCAGACGGTCTCGGTCTGCGGCTCGACACCGGCGACGGAGTCCAGCAAAGTCACCGCACCGTCGAGCACTCGAAGAGATCTCTCGACTTCTACGGTGAAATCGACGTGGCCTGGCGTGTCGATGATGTTGATGCGGTACTCGATGTCGTTGCGCGTCCAGAACGCCGTTGTCGCCGCGGATGTGATCGTGATGCCGCGCTCCTGCTCCTGCTCCATCCAGTCCATCGTCGCCGTGCCTTCATGCACCTCGCCGATTTTGTGGGTTTTGCCGGTGTAGTAGAGAACGCGCTCCGTCATAGTCGTCTTCCCGGCATCGATGTGGGCCATGATGCCGATGTTACGGTAGCGATCGAGCGGGGTGTGGCGTGCCATGATCTCTGGAAACTCTCTCTATGTAAGCAGCTCCAAACAGCTGGAGCCGGTGGTCTCAATTCAACAAAAACGCGGGTGGACCATGCGCCCCTGAACGGGACCGGTATCCATCCGCTGCCGCCGGGTGCACCCGCAGCTCATTCACGGGTGGGGACTCGAGGCGCGCCGTAAAGCAGATCGGCGATTGATTTTTTAGTGTACTGCGGGCGCGGTAAACCGCGTTCCGCCATAGCCTTGTAAAGGTATTCGCGAATGGGGCTAAGTCAATGGGACCGGGTTCACGAACTGAGCTTCTACGGTTACGACCAGCCAGATCCGCGCGTCTTACGAGTACTTGCGGCGGTTCACTTTGCATTATAAAGTACTCTACCATGCAACCAATTCAAAAAACTTCTGCCCCCACTACGGCCATTTGGGCTGGCGCCCTCTCCGCGGCCCTGATCGGCGCCTGGATTCTCTTTGACGCTGAGCCGGGCATCAACTGGGGAATCTGGGTCGCGTCCGCCTCGCTTACCGTAGTGCTCGCTCGCCGATTCTCTGGACTCCCGCTCGAGAAACCCACTCTGATTCTACTCGGCTGGGCGACACTGCTGGCCTTCGCGCCCTCAATCACGGCGAGCGTGTCGATCCGGGCTCTCGTGTTCCTCAGCGTCGGGATGCTGCTCGGTCTCGCCGTTATCGTGATCGGGGTTGACCGGTGGAGCTCACTGTCGGCAAAGCTCCTCCCCACCATTCCATTTCTCGCGACTTTCCGCGTTTTCGGGGGGACGCTCCGAGAAGGAGCAGCGGTGCCGAGGACGATCGCGTCGCCCAGGGCGAGGACCCTCACCCGAGGACTCCTCATCACCGTCCCAATCGTCATCATCCTCGTAGTGTTGCTTCGCAACGCGGACCCGACCCTCGCCTGGCTGGTCGATCGCATCGCCGAACTGCTACCCCAATGGTCGATCTCGGCTCGCGTCGTGTTTTTCCTCTTTCTCCTCGCTCTGACATTGGGCGCCAGCTCGCTGGCGGCGCATCAGCGGGATTCGCGATTACCAGCGCTCGCGAATTTTCCCAGGCCAGGCATACTCGGCTTCACTGAGCAGAGAATGGTTCTCGTTGCTGTTGCGATCGTTCTCTGGTTGTTCGTGGTGCTGCAGATCTCCTACCTGTTCCACGAGCCACCGGGCGTTGTGGGAAGCGGGACGACATTCGCCGAGTACGCGCGCAGAGGATTCGCGCAGCTGTCGGTGGCCGTGACGCTCGTTGGCGGCCTCATACTCGTGCTCGAGGCTACCAGGGCACCGGAGATGGATCCGGCTCGACGACGACAGCTCGTTAGGCTCGAAGCGGCTTTGCTCATCGCGCTCGAGCTGATGCTCTTGTCTGCCTTCCGCAGAGTCATTCTCTACGAGCAGGCTTACGGGTACACGACGATGCGCGTTTTTGCGCAGGCGTACATGTTCGTCGTCGCGCTGTCGCTGGTTGCGCTGTGGCTCGAGGTCTCCAAAGGAGCGATCACGATCGACTTTGGACGACGCGTCAGCGTGATCGCATTGGGTACCTTCACGGTCCTGGCATTCTGGAACTACGCAGCGTGGATCGCAAATGAAAACTTCGATCGCGCGTCGCGAACGGGAAAATTCGACTCTGCTTATGCGATTGAGCTCTCGCGAGACACGGACGCCATCCCGACGATGGTCGCCCGGCGCCATGAGCTACCGGAGCCCGAGCGAATTGTTCTAGAAAACTTTCTGGGTTGCGATCAATTGCGGGCGGCAACCAGATGGTTCGAGTACAGTGTGCGTCGACGTGCCGCCGAACTCGCTCTGAAAGGCGATAGTCAGCTCCACTGCGTCCCGGTAGTTCGAGCCGCACCGGCCCCGCTAGCACCGGACACAAGTGCAACGCCGCCTACACGACCGTGACCTTTGTTCGCAACATCCGGTAGAGCGGCCAGCTTAACGCGAGAAGCACCAGCGAGTATATGCTGTTTCGAGTGTCGGCTGCGACGGCACCGATAAGGAATGCGACTGAAAGCACGAATACGCCGCCTGTCGTCCACGGGTGACCCTTTGCCTTGTACGGCCGCGGTGCCTCGGGCTCTCTTTTCCGCAGCACCAGCAGACTGCCGAAGGTCAGCACGTAGTTCGACACGAAAAAGAAAGCCGTGACCGCAAGCACGAGCTCGAAGGTGCCGGTAATCACCAGCGCGAGCACGACGATCGTGCTGAGTAACAATCCGACTGACGGCGTTCCTCCTCGGTTCACGTACTCCGCTGATGGAAGGAAGCCCAGCGCCCCAAGCCGGTAGAGAACGCGCGATGCCATCAACTGAAACGCGTTGACCGCGCTAAGGAGCGAGATGATCATGATCGATCGGAGAACTGTGTCGCCCTTCGCTCCGAAAACTTCCCGTGCCGCGGAGCCGGCGACTAATGGATCGCCGGCCATTTTTGAGAGGGGCAGCACCCAGAGAAAGGCGAGATTTACAAGAACGTAGAGCAGGCCGACCGCTATCACGCCTCCAAAGATGCTGCGCGGGATCTCTCTCGCTGGATTCCTGACTTCGCCCGAGAAATAAGTGATCGCATAGTACCCGTCGTAGGTGAAGATCACCGCTTGCATCGACAACACGAGAGCCGTAACGAGCGCGAATCGATGCGGTACCGCCGCGCGCGACGCGTCGCTGGCCTGCAACGATAGCCCGTGACCGCCCACAAAGCACGCAATGATGAGAATGACGAACGCACCCGTCTTGGCGATTGCGGTGACCATCTGTGCTCTGCTCCCCGACCTTACACCGATCCACTGAAGCAGAGCGAACGTGATTATCACGGCCGACCCGATCAACCACGCAGTGCTCTTGTCCCATCCGAAGAGCAGCGCGCTGTATTCGCCGATGACGATGGCCGCGAGCGAAGCGCTGCTGCACGTGGATAGCCAGTCGCTCCACCCAATCACGAATCCGGCGTAGGGACCCAACCCGCGCCGCACGAACACGGTAAATCCGCCCGATTCCGGCATCATCGTTCCGAGCTCCGCCAACGTATTTGCGCCGAGCGCGGCGTAGACGGCTCCCATAACCCAGACACCGAGGAAGAGCGGGACACTCGGCAGCAGCCCAGCTATCTCGCCGGGCGTGCGAAGGATTCCCGAGCCGACGGTATTGCCGATGATTACAGAGAGTCCAAAGACGACGCCCAGAACCGTGAGAAGACTCCGCGCCGGTCGAGCGATGGGCGTGGCCGCCGATGTTTGTGTTGTTACGGGCTCGGTCACCCGCGAGGCGTCGCTCGCGACGAGCCGTTCGTGGCCGGGGCTCTGGCCATGAAGTCGGCGAGGAGCTCGTGGAAATGATGCGTTCCCACCTCGCGCCGCTCCGAGTAGCGTCCGCGGTCATAAAGCCGAGACCGCACTCCCCGCTGCACCGACTCTACGACTTCCTCGTCCTCCATCTCGACGCGGTGCAACCCGGCTCCGACGCCGCTCTCCCGCAGCGCCGGATTCCACACGTACGAATGAAACGCGACTTTCGTCCGCCCCGCGCCAAGAGGCGTCACGACGTTGAGCGACAGCCCCCACGGGTAGAAGTTGAACATGATGTTGGGGAACAGCCAGAAATAGAACGCGCCCACACGCTCCTTCTCGTTCGGATGACCCTTGGGCAGATCGAACGCCGGCTCGCCGAGCTTTGAGATCCCGAGCTGCAGGTTGCCCCAACGGAATCGCTCGGTTCTGTATCCGGAGTAATCGAGCTTCTCCGCGAGTCCCGCGTGCACGTACGGGATGTGGAACTCCTCGAGGTAGTTGTCGCAGTACAGCGCCCAATTGGCGTTGATCAGATAATCCATCGATGTCGCCGTGTCGCGGACGAATTCGTCGAGCGGCATCCACGACACGCGCTCGCGCACCGGGGCAATCCATTCTTCGAATGGCATCTCGGGGGACAGTCCGCTGAAAAGCAGCGGACCCAGCTGCTCCAACTTCAGCTCGGGGAGATTGTCCTTCTCGGAGGGAAAGCCGACGGTAGTGTCAAACTCGGGCATCGACACGAATTTTCCGTCGAGCGAGTATTTGCGTCCGTGATATCTGCAGCGGAGAGAGCGGGCGTGACCCTCGCCTTCCACTACAATCGCGCCGCGATGCGTGCACACGTTCGACAGGCAGCGAACAGCTCCTTCGTCGTCGGACGTGAGGACGAGCGGCTCGTTGAGACATCCCTCGAGTAACGTGAACGGAGAAACGCGCCCCGGTGCCTTCACACGAGCGGAGTCGCCGATCCATTGCCAGCTGCGCGCGAAAACGCGGTCCTTTTGCAGCTCGAAGTACTCCGGATCGGAATACACGCGCGCCGGCAGCGTCGAGGCGCGCCGGATGTCCTTGTCTATTTCGAAATCGCGCGGGGCCATGCGGCGAATCTAGTTTCGGAGTGCGCTGACGCCAGATCCGACGTCGGCCATTAACTACAACTGAACACGACCGGCCGGGGGCTGTGAGCG
>DATCPG010000282.1:0-18164 GCA_036570225.1 Gemmatimonadaceae bacterium
TCCCCACCCGCCGTGACGGATCTCCTTGCCAAGAAAGAAATTTCGCCGCGGAACACGAAACGCGTGACGGTCGGTCGCACCAACGGTCTTCTGGATCTCCTGCGCCAGCTCAGGAGTGCAGCGCTCGTCGGCGTCGAGGACAAGGATCCACGGCGTTTTCGCCCTCACGATCGCCTGATTCCGCGCCGCGCCGATCGTCGTAAATGCCGGACTGATCACCGTCGCTCCGGCGGCTCTCGCCCGCGCGACCGTGTCGTCGCGCGAGTCGTTCTCGACCACTATCACCTCGCTGGCCCATTCCACGCTGGCGATACACGCTTCGATGTTCGCGGATTCGTCGTGGGCCGCGATCACTGCCGTGACGCCTGACGATCCGCGACTCGAGGGACTCACCCCGGGCGCCGGCCCCGGGTGCGCGCGCTGTTCGCGGCTCGGTCGAAGCCTTCGATAGTGGCGCTCTCAGGGAATTCTCTCGCCACACGCGTTCGCGCCGCCTTGCCCATCGCCACGCGCGACTCCTCGCTCTGCAGCAATCCTGCGACAGCGGCAGCCGTCGATGCGGAGTCGTCAGACGGATACAGTGCGCCGCTGATGCCATGCGCTATGTAACGCTGCGTGGTACCCCCTTCGCTCGCCACCGCCGGGATGCCGAGCGCCATGAGGTCGAGTATCCCGTACACTCCGGTGTCACCTTCTGCCACTACCCAGCCGAGGTGCGCGTCCTTCATCAGGCTCACCTGGTCGTCGCGCTCGCCGAGGAAGCTCACGAGGTGCAGCACTCTGAGCGCGGCTGCCTGCATGCGGAGGTCCTCGTCGTCCGAGCCCGGCCCGACGATCATCAATCGCAGATTCGGATGCCGCGGCGCCAGCATTGACATGGTTCGGATCGCGGTCGCCGCCCGGCCACGCGATGTTGGATCGTAAACGCAGACAATGAACTTGAGCTTGTCGGACGCCAGGTCCTCCGGCGAAGGCGGTTGCTCTCCGTTCACCGGGTAACTGCCCAGGTCCACTCCAATCTCGGCGGATCCGCTTTCGAGTGCGTTCCTGGGGATGTTGGCGGCTCGACGATCCATCTCGCTCGCGAAGAGGTACGATGTCTTTGTCAGCCACGCGGCCACCTTGCCGGCGAACTCCATCTCCAGCTTCTTTCCTGCCGGTGTCCAACGCACGACGGTGCCGCCTCTCGTCAGCCAGCACGCCGTCCCCGCGATCAGGTGCTCGCGATCGGTGGTGACGAAAATCGCATCCGCGTCCCAGCGCCTGAAAATCTTTTTCAGCCTGCGCGCAGCCGAGAAAAATCCGCCTTCAGTCGAGAACGGTATGATCTCGAACGGCTCGGGTATCGGAGTGTGTCGCGGCTGATTCGGCGCGCGGCGCGGCGACACGGCGAGATGCACGTTGCTGTCGGGAGTCACCAGAAGAGTGACCTTCGCCCCGCGGTCGGAGATCCCTCGGGCGGCTCTGGAAAACAGACGCGCTGTCCCGGACCACTCGCGAGCAGTATGAAGAAACAAGACGTGCAATGAGCTTACCCGGCTGAAGGAACCATCGACGCCTCATCGGCGTCCCCGAACTGCAGCGAATACAGACGATGATACGCGCCCCGCCTGGCCAGCAGCTCGGCGTGCGTTCCCCGCTCGACGATCTCACCGCGATCGAGAACGAGGATCTGATCTGCGTGCGTGATCGTCGACAACCTGTGGGCGATCACGAACACCGTCCTGCCTTGCAAGAGTCGATCAACCGCTTCCTGCACCAGCCGCTCCGACTCTGTATCGAGCGCCGAAGTGGCTTCATCGAGAATGAGGATTGGGGGGTCCGTGAGCAAGGCCCGGGCGATCGCCAGCCGCTGTCGCTGACCACCTGACAGGCGCGTTCCACGCTCGCCGAGCAACGTATCGTAGCCGCGCGGCAGCTCCATGATGAATTCGTGGGCGTTTGCCGCACGCGCCGCCGCCTCGATCTGTTCCTCCGTGTAATGATCGGTGGCGCCGTACGCAATGTTGCTGCGCACAGTGTCATGAAAGAGAACCGTCTCCTGACTCACGATGCCGGTGAGCGAGCGCAGCGCCGGGAGCTTGATGTCACGGGTGTCGATTCCGTCGAGCAGGATGCGCCCTTCTGTCGGCTCGTAGAAGCGTGGGATCAGATCTACCAGTGTGCTCTTTCCTGATCCGCTCGGCCCCACCAGCGCGACCACCTCTCCCTTGCTTGCGCTGAAGTCGATATGCGAAAGAACCGGCGCATCGCCGTACGAGAAGCTGACGTTCTCGAACTCGAGGTGCCTGTCGAACGTGGCCACACCTCGCGTGCCGCGATCGCGCTGAAACTCCGCCGGCGAATCGAGGATCTCGAAGAGTCGCTCCGCCGACGCGAGCGAAGACTGCGCGGTAGTGCGCATCTGCGAGAGCTGCTTCAGCGGCTGGAGCAGCCGCAGCACGAGCGTGAGGAACGCGAGGAGTGTCGCGCCCGTCATGGTTCCGCTCCTCAGGACCTGCCAGGCGCCGATCCACAGGATGAGCACAGCGATTACGGTCCCAATGATCTCGGTGACAGGCGGAGCCAGCAGCGCGAGGCGCGTCAACCTGAGACTGCTGCTCGCGTACTTGTTGCTTCCTTCGGCGAATCTGCTCTCTTCGTACGCCTCCGTGCCCGATGCCTTCACGAGCCGGATTCCGCTGATCGTCTCCTGCAGCACGCTAGTCATCTCACCGTGCACGTTGCCGCGGCGAAGGTTTCCTCGACGGAGCTTCCTGAGCATCGGCTGCAGGGAGAATCCGAGGAGCGGAAGGATGATCAGCGCGATCAGCGACAGCTGCCAGGAGATGCTGAACAGGATCGCGATGTACACAAGCACCAGAGACGCGCTCTGGAGCGACTGGGTGACGATCTGCGTGAGGATGAGGCGCGTCTCGAACGTGTCGTTGATCACGCGCGACAGAATCTGCCCGGCTTTCATCTGCGTGAAGTAGCCGAGCGGGAGATGCGCTAGATGGCGATACACCGCGTTGCGAAGATCGCGCGTGACGTACTCCTGGAGCGTCGCGCCGAATTGGCCGGCAACCCAGACGAGCAGATTCTTGAGCACGACAGCGAGCAGAACGAGCATGATCACGTTCCGCAGGGAGTGCATCTCGCCGCCGGGCACGATCTTGCTCCCGACCGTTGCATCGAGAAGCTTCGATATCCACCCCGACTTCATCGCCGTCGCTGGCTGATGAAACAGGATGTTGAGGAACGGGATGAGGAGCGCGATCGCGAAGCCGTCGAGCAGCGCGGCGATGAGGTTCGCCACGATCGTGATCGCCATGCGCCAGAAGTGCGGGCGCAGGTATGGAAGGAGCCGCTTATAGACCGGCATTGCTCACGATATTAACGCCGGTTTCGTGCGCCGGCATTTACCGGCGCGGAGTGAGCAGCGCCAACGGGAGAATTACTTCTTCGGGCGTCACGCCCCCGTGCAGAAACGATCCGCGGTAGCGGCTCTGGTACTCACGCAGCTTGGTCGGATAGACAAAGAAACAATCGTTGGTCGCCAGAAGAGTGTTGCCCCCGGCGCCCCGGCGCGGAAGTCTCAGCGTGTCCTCGTTCGAGAAGAGCAGAGCCTGGTCCGGACGCTCGGCGCGCAGATCTTCGCCGAACTTGTAGCGCAGGTTGGCGCTGGCATCGCGCTTGGCGTACACCGTCGCGGGCGTGTTGCAGTGGATCGAGCCGTGGTCGGTGGTGAGCAGCACGGAGATCTTCCGCCGCGACGCTTCCTTGAGCACGCTGAACAACGCGGACCGCTGGAACCACTGCCGGGTGATCTGACGGAGCGCGATCTCATCGCGCGCGACCTCGTACAAGATCTGCGACTCGCTGCGGCCGTGCGTCAGCAGATCGACGAAGTTGAACACGAACGCGCTCACTCCCTCCGGCCCGATTGCGGTGCCGAGATGACGCTCGAGGTCGTCCGAGTTGGCGGCGGTCGAGATCTTCTGGTACCGAACCGGCGTTTTTCCGCACAGCTCCTCGAGATGGGACTCGAGCAGCTCGCGCTCGTGCGCGTTGAGCGACTCGTCCTCGCGATCGGCATTGCCCCACCAGTCGGGGAGCCGGGCAGCAATCTCGCCGGGGAACAGTCCGCTGAACAGAGCGTTGCGCGAATACGGCGTGGCGGTCGGAAGAACGGCGAAGTAGTGCGTGGTTTCGACGTCGAAGAACGGGGCGAGCAGCGGCTCAAGCACCCGCCACTGATCGAGCCGCAGGCAATCGACGACAATGAAAACCGCTGCCTTGTCGCGCTCGAGTATCGGCAACAGGAATTCCGCGACGATGTCGATGGAGAGCGGCGGCCTGTTCCCCTCCAGATCAGTCAGCCAGGCGGGGTAAAACTCTTTCATGTACGCGGCAAACTCGCGATGCATGTCGGGATATAGTCCCTGCAGCGACTCGTAAAGCCCCATCTCGCCGGCAGCGGCGAGATCGACATCCCAGCGCATCAGCTCGTCGTAGCGGTCAATCCAGCCACGCCAGTCGAGGTTGCGGTCGCGCTCCAGCTCGATCGCGCGGAATCTCTCGACGAAGCTGCGCGCGATGGCCTGCTGCCGGATGCGGGGTCCTTCCAGAATCCGCGTCACCACCGTGAGTACCTGCCGAGGATTGATCGGCTTGACCAGGTAATCCCGGATGTTCACGCCGATTGCTTCCTTGAGCGTGGAGTCTTCCTCGCTCTTGGTGACCATGACCACTGGAAGATTGGGAGCCATCTCCCTCAGATCCCGATACACCTCGAGCCCACGCTTTCCCGGCATCTGCTCGTCCAGAAGGAGGATGTCGAACGGGCGGCGCCTCAACAGCTCGACAGCGTCGTCGGCGTTGCTCGCCCACTCTACGGTATAGCCTTTGGAACGAAGGAAGATGCGATGAGGCTCGAGGAGCTCACCTTCGTCGTCAACCCAGAGTATCGATTTGGGGGGGTTCAGGACCGGAACGGCCATATGATCGGAATGTAGCCGAGGGGTGAGTCCGTGCCTAGATTCGGAGAGTGATCGGCCAAACACCTCGCTACACTCTGGTTACCCCTGCATTTCGATTTCGCGCTCTCGCGGCCTTGTCGGGCCGTGCATCCCTCGGTGGGGATCGCGAAACTGTGCTGACCTGTCTCCAGCTGGGGCGTCTGTGCGCGGGGATTGTCCCCCCTTATGAGCTGGCGCGAGAGGTGACTCTCGAGCGGACGGAGCATACCAAACAGTGGCTGTCGTCGCTGGCTGTTCCAAGCGGAATAAGGTCCACCGCATTCGGCATCACCGGCGCTCTGGCCGGGCACGATCGGGCCCGCTGCGCTGTCGCTTTCGAGGACCTTGTCAAAGCTGCCGTTGGGCAGTTAGATGAGGCATCCCGCGCGGAGCTCAATGCGTTGGTGCACGAGCTCGCGGCGTCTCCGACAGCGGGACACGCGCGCCACACAGTCACACAATTTCATCCGAGCTGAGTATGGCCGGCCATAGCAAGTGGAAGCAGATCAAGCACTACAAGGCGGCAACCGACGCCAAGCGCGGCGCCCAATTCACGAAGCTGATTCGTGAAATCACGATGGCGGCGAAGCTCGCGGGCGGGGACCCCGCTCACAATCCCCGGCTTCGCACAGCGATAGACGCGGGGAAAGCGGCCTCGATGCCGAAGGAGAACATCGAGCGCGCGATCAAGAAAGGGACGGGCGAGCTCGAGGGCGTGCACTACACCGAGGTCACCTACGAGGGTTACGGACCCGGCGGCGTCGCGATCCTCATCTCGGCCCTGAGCGACAACCCGACGCGCACGGTCGCCGAGATCCGGCACAAGCTCACGCGACTGGGTGGAAACCTCGGACCGCCGCACTCGGTGTCGTATTTGTTCGATCGTAAGGGGCAGATCTACATCGATGCGACCAAATACGAAGAGGACGCGGCGATGGAGGCAGCGCTCGACGCCGGCGCCGAAGACTTCAGAGTCGAGGGCGAGCAATACATCGTGACGACCGACCCGCACGGCGTGCACAACGTCCAGGCCGGTCTCGAGAAAGCCGGGTTCGCGATCGTGGAAGCGGAGGTCGCTTTCATTCCGAAGAGCACAGTGCACGTGGCCGGCAAGAACGCGGAGTCGGTGATAAAGCTGCTCGAGGAGCTCGAGGAGCTCGACGACGTTCAGAAGGTCTCGGCGAACTTCGACATGGACGTCGAGCAGATGACCGGTGCGTGAGTCAGAACCCGTCGTGGTTCTTGGCATCGATCCGGGCACCGCGGTTACGGGTTACGGAGTTGTTCGCAGGGAAGGCCGGAGTCCACTGACGCTCGTGGAATGCGGCGTGATCCGCACAAAACCCCGCGACGATCTGGCGCAGAGGCTGGCGGAGATCCACGACGGCGTGGTGGAGCTGATTCGCCGTCACAAGCCGACGGTTCTCTCGATTGAAGACATCTTCTACGCACGCAACGTCCGCACGACGGTCGTACTGGGTCACGCGCGTGGCGTGATACTGCTCGCGGGCGCGCAGGCGGGAATCGAGGTCCGCGAATACCCGCCGTCGGAGATCAAGAAAGCGGTGGCCGGCACCGGTGCGGCAACCAAGCTTCAGGTGCAGTTCATGGTGATGCGACTACTGCGATTGAAATCGGCGCCGCAGCCGACGGATGCCGCTGACGGTGTGGCCGCAGCGCTCGCTTTCGCGCTCGCGCCCGATCTTCCGAAGATCCAGCCGATCAGGTTCTCGATCCGTTGATCGGACTAATCCAGGGGAAGCTGGTCGCCAAGGATCTCGACTCGCTCCACGTGATGACCAGTGGAGGCGTCGGGTACGAGCTGACCATACCACTGAGCGTTTACGAGACGCTCCCCCGCACCGGAGAGGACATCACCCTTCACACGTCGCTGGTTGTGAAGGAGGACTCGTGGCACCTGTTCGGGTTCGTCAGCGTGTTCGAGAAGCGATTGTTCGAGAAGCTGCTCACCGCCAACGGTGTGGGCCCGTCGCTGGCGATAGGCTTGTTGTCGGCGCTCTCCGCCACGCGGTTGATCCGGGCGATCCGGGAGAAGGACATTCCAACACTTCAGAGCGTACCGCGCGTAGGTAGAAAGAAGGCCGAGCGACTGATCCTCGATCTTGCGGACAAGCTGGACGGACTGGGAGAGACCACCGGCACCTCGGCGGCTCCGGCCAGCGCTGCCGCGGATGATGCGATGCGCGCTCTGATATCCCTCGGGTACTCGAGCACCGACGCCGAACGGGGGGTCCGGGCGGCGCTCGATGCTGGTGGAAGCGGGAAACCAGCGGCAGAGCTGGTACGAAGCGCATTGGCAAAGATCACAGGACGGTAGCTCGATCCGCGCAACTACGTCTCTGGAGGCTCAATGTCGGTACGAAGCTATACGGTTCTTGCGATCGCATCACTCCTCTCGTGCGCGCCAGCGACTTCTTCCACTTCCGCCGGCACCGGCGTCAGTGGTAGTAGGGGCGGAAGCACGCTTACCGCAGCCGAGATAGCCGCGGTCAATGTGAGCGATTTGTACGATGTGATTCACAGGATCCGCCCCAACTACCTTCGCGCGCGGGGGAACTCATCGGTCGATACGACTCTGCCCGGTACCAGCGTGCTTCCGAATGTGTATCTCGACGGCCAATTGCTCGGCGACGTCAGCTCCCTGCACAACATCACTGCCAGCTTGGTGAAGGTGGTGCACTACTACGATCCCGCGCAGGCCTCCATCAGGTTTGGCACGCAGAACAGGAGCGGCGTAATCGAAGTCGTGACGCAGTAGGATCCACATGAATCGCTCGGCGTTTGTGGCTGCGATCATCTGCATGGCAGCCTGTGCTTCGCCGCCCGGCAATTCGACCGTGCCGAGGACGGCGGAAAGTGAAGTCCGTCTAGCCGAGCGCGAACGGTTCGAAGCAATGGTCAAGCAGGATGCCGTCCTGCTGGCGAGCCTGCTGGATGACGACCTGACCTACGTCCACACCGGCGGCGACCTGCAGGACAAGGCGCAGCTCGTTGAGCTGATTCGATCGAAGGCGCTCATCTACGAATCGATCGAGCCCAGTGATATCGTGGTGCACGTGTACGACGGCTCCGCGGTGGTCACGGGGCGGTCGCACATGCGCGTCCGGAGTGCGACGGGTGTCTCCAGCTTCTGGATCCGCTTTACCGAGGTATACGTCCGCCGAGACAGGCGGTGGCTACTTACCGCGTGGGAAGCGACTAAGATCTCCGAATAGTGAATTGCGTTTCACTTTAGGGTGAATTAGACTTCACTTATGACCTCAATGTCTTTGCCGACCGTTCAGGAGCGGGGCCGAAACACCGTCCAGCGCTTTCTCGATGCGGCCGAACGGACCCTCGAATCCGACGGACTGGAGGGAGCTACGGTTCCGGCGATTGCCGCCGAGGCAGGCATGTCGGTGGGAAACGTGTACAAGCGCTTCCGCGACAAGGACTCGCTGCTCCAGGCCGTTTACGAGCGGTTCTTTCTGGATTCGTTCGCGGCGAACGAGTTCGCTCTCGATCCTGCCAAGTGGGAGGGAGCCCCGACCCACGAGCTGCTCGCCACTCTCGTGACGGGCATGATCGAGGCATACCGCGTCCGGCGCTCGCTGGTCCGGGCTCTTCTTCTCTATGCGCAGACCCATGCGGACCCCGCGTTCAGGTCGCATTCCGAGCAGCTGCGGCTTCAGAGCCTCGGCTTATTCGAGCGCCTGCTGCGGGATCGCCGAGCGGATATAGGCCACCCGCATCCAGAACGGGCCATCAGGTTCGTGGTGATGCTCATCGGCCATGCTCTGGAGACGGCGGTGTTGTCAGAGGCGGGTGGCGGATTATCCAGCGGTGACTTCCTCTCTCACCCATCGGAAACGGCGACCGAGCTGTCCCGCATTGTCTACGGCTATCTCCGGGTCAGGGGCAGCGAACGCCCCCGCGCGCTCAGCCAGTCTCGGCAGTGATCGGACTGATCATCCGCGTCACCTTCATGACGTCATTCGCGGGAAACCCGCCCTTTGTGGCGTGCTCTTTCACAGCTTTTTCGTTCGGGGCATTGTAGACGCAATAGATCTTGTCGGGGGTGACGAAGCTCTGGACCCATTGGACGTCCTTGCCCTCGCGGTTCATGCCGCTGATGACGCCGCATGATTTCTGCGAGATCGCCTTGAGCTCGTCGCTGGACAGCTTGCCGGCGCCCGGAATCTGGCGCTCGATTAGGAACTGTGGCATTTCGACGCTCCTGTGTGGTGGAAATTGAGAAAGTAAGGTGCGAAACCCGGTCAACCGACGCAAAGACTCTGGTCTTACGGGGTGGGCGGTTTGCCCCTTTTCCATAGCCACACAGCCCCTGCAACCGCGATCACCACTACCAGGAGAAATGTAAAGCCCATGGAGCCCCCGAATGATGAGATGTCGAATTCATATCACCCAGCTGTCGCTTTTCTGTCATGACCGCGTCTCGCGCATCTTCGGGAATTCGCTATGATTTGTCAAACCAATTCCCCCCCCCGCGGAGTTGACGTAGCAGCACCGCCCAAACTGGGAGAACCCCAATGTCGGTCAAACATCTTTATCTGATGACAGCCGCGGCCCTGATGGGCTGCGCCGCCACCAACTCCGCGCCGTCGTCTGGCGCCCCGACTCGCAAGGCCAATATCCTGACTTTCGACGAGATATCTGCCGCTCACGCCGATGTCACGACTGCGTACGATGCCGTAGCACGGCTGCGTCCGAACTGGCTGGCCTCGCATGGCGTGACATCTGCCATCGGCGGCGGCACAGACACTGAGTACGCGACTGTATTCATTGACGGGCAGCCGTACGGCGGCATCGAGTCACTTCGCAACATCCCAGTCTATCATGTGGGCGAATTCCGTTATTACAGCATTACCGAGGCTGGGGCCAAGTACGGATTGCGCGGCGGCAGTAGTGGGGTGATCGAACTCACCATGAATCTCCAGAGCCGGTTGTAATGAGGAGCACCGAGAATATTTCCGCGCGCGCCGCGACGGCCAAGCGCGCGAGCACGTTCACGGAGTCAGTGATCCGCGAGATGACTCGCGTGGCGAACCAGTACGGCGCGATCAATCTCGCCCAGGGATTTCCCGATTTCCCGATGCCCGAGCCGATGAAGAACGCTGCGTGCGCGGCGATTCACGGGGACATCAATCAGTACGCGATCACGTGGGGAAGTCCGGCGCTGCGGCTGGCGATCGCCGAGAAGTATCGCAGCTGGTACGGGATGAACGTCGATCCCGAGCGCGAGATCACGGTCTGTTGTGGCGCGACGGAAGCGATGGCTTCTGTGTTTCTCGCGCTCGTGGATCCCGGCGATGAAGTGATCGTGTTCGAGCCCTATTACGAGAACTACGGACCGGACGCGATTCTCGCGGGTGCGAAGCCGGTGTTCGTGCCGTTGGAGGCGCCGGATTGGAAAATGGATCCGGACAAGCTGCGCGCAGCATTCAACAACAAGACGCGGGCGATCGTCGTGAACACGCCGCACAATCCGACGGGCCGGGTCTTTACGCGCGAAGAGATCTCATTGATTGCGGAATTGTGTCAGAAGTGGGACGTGATCGCAATCACGGACGAGATCTACGAGCACATTCGCTACGCTGGCGGTCATCACGTTCTGGCGACGTGGCCGGGGATGCGGGAGCGGACCGTGACGATATCAGGATTGTCGAAGACATTCTCGTGCACTGGGTGGCGGCTTGGGTACGCGGTTGCGCCGTTCGAGTTCACGTCTCCGATTCGCAAAGTCCACGATTTTCTGACGGTGGGTGCGCCGGCACCTTTGCAGGCTGCGGGTGCGATCGGGATGGCGTTCGATTCTGATTACTACAACCATCTCGCTTTGGAATACCGCGCCAGACGCGACATCATGTGCTCGGCGCTCGATGAAGCGGGGTTCAAGTACGCGGCGCCGGAGGGCGCCTACTATATACTCGCGGATTTCTCGGAGATCTCGGATCTCGAGTCGAGGGAGTTTGCGATCTGGCTGGCGAAGGAGGTTGGAGTCGCGACCGTGCCGGGGATGAGTTTTTACTCGCGGGCCGAGCTGGGGCGTTGCGTCACCAGATTTGCATTTTGTAAGAAGCTGGATACGCTCGAAAAGGCAGCCGACCGGCTCGCTGCCGTGTCAGCCCGTGCATAGCGTGGCCTAATCGGCCGTTACGGACTTTTGTTTAACTGGCAGTAGGGCGTAGGAAGCATAGGAGTTGCCGCCTCTCTAGATGAGCACGCACTTACTGAGCGCGACGGGGTCGAAAGTCGCCACTGGCTGTCAAACGCCGACGCGGTTGCCTTTGTGCTCGGACTCGCGGTCGGTCGCTGGGCTGGCTGGAACGCGGGCGACTTGATTTGGAGCCTGTGGCTATCGAGTCTCGTCGTCGGCTACGCGACGATCGTCTGGATCATCGGCCAGCCGGCAGCTGCGATGGCGATGGTCGTCTGGCGATCAAGGACAGATGCGCTGAGTAGCGCGCGTACCGTCGTCCTGCTCTGGGCCGCGATCCTCGTCGTCGCTGGTTTCATGTTGGCGTTCTTTACGGTGCACTTCGGCGGTTTTCATTACGTGCATTCGCAGATCCTGCTTGCCTTCTTTCCGATAAACGTGCCCGGAGCCGCGAGTAGGGGTTGGGCTGGAAAGGAAGTCTACCTCGAGATTTTTCGACGCTACTGGATCTTCCTGCCCTCGGCCTTCATCTCCCACCGCGCGGCGTTTCTCCGCAAGCCGCTCGCGCTGAACGCGGATCGATTGCTTGGCACTTTCGTCGGACCAGGCAACAAGAACCGGGACATCTTCGCGGAGCCGTATCGGAACGTCCTCCGCATGCACGCGCTGATTTTCTTTTTCTTCTTCGCGCACTTCACGGGGCTCGAGAACTTCGCGGTATATTCGATTATCTACAGCGTCTACTTCTTTCCGTGGCGCCTGGTACGCGCCGGAGATGACGCCAGCTGAGGGGATCCCACGTCCGGACTGATAGCCCGTATCGAGCGCTTCAACTCCGGGCGCGACCCCGAGCGCCTCGCGCTCAAGTATCGGGAGATGTGCAAGTCTCCCTTCTCGTTCTTTCGCGGCACCGCGCATCTGTTCTGGGAAGACCTCGGCGCCCAAACGAGCGCACTCGCTGACAGCCCTCCGGTCTGGGCATGCGGAGACCTTCACCTGGAAAATTTCGGAGCCTTCCAGAGCAGCAACGGTCTATCCTACTTCGACCTAAACGACTTCGACGAAGCTGCCCTTGCTCCAGCGATCTGGGAAGTGTCGCGCTTCGTAACGAGTGTCTACGTCGCGTCTCCAGCGCTCCGCCTGACTCGTGCCGACGCGAATGATCTGGTGAAGGTTTTTCTGGACGCGTATCAGACCGCGCTGGTTCGCGGCAAGGCGCTCGGGATCGAGCGTACCTCGGCGACCGGGATGGTGCGGACTCTTCTGGATCGGTTGAAGAGGCGTAAGCGAGCCAGTCTGATCGCGTCGCGGACGACGCGCGTCAAGGGCAAGCGACGAATCGAAATCGATGGCAAGCATACGCTGCCGGCTACCGCAGATCAGCAGAAAGAGGTCGCGCGCTGGCTCGCCGCATTTGCGAAATCACAGGACAATCCGAAGTTCTTCGAGATCCTCGACGTCGCCTGTCGCGTGGCAGGCGTCGGCAGCCTGGGCCTGGACAGGTACGTCATCCTCGTGCGCGGCGACGGTGGTCGCGACGGGGGCGCTCTCCTCGACGCCAAACAGGCGCCGCCTTCGAGTCTCGCGAGGTTCGACAAGGAGCGGCAACCGGCTTGGAAGAGCGAGCCAGACCGCGTCGTATCGATTCAGCACCGCATGCAAGCGATGGCCCCGGCACTCCTCGACGCGGTGGCAATCGAATACGGCGGCTACGTTCTTCGTGAGCTGCAACCTTCCAAGGATCGTCTGACCCTCAAGGACGCGAAAGGACATCCGCGTCACCTGCGCCCTGCGATCGAGACGATGGGCCGCCTGACCGCGTGGGCACAGCTGCGAAGCAGCGGACGCGAAGGATCCGCAATCATCGACGATCTCATTGCGTTTGCTCAAGGAGGCAATTGGCAACGAGGACTCATTGACTACGCCCGATCGTACGCGAGGCGGGTCGATCGCGACCACAAACAGTTCGTTGCAGCACAAGACAAGGATTTTGCCTGAGATATGGCGCGGGCTTGGTCTGGCGCTGCACTATTATTCCTCTTGATCGAACAGCTGCTCCCGACCGCGGATTAAGCCAATGTCTCGCGCCGAAATCACCACTCCGGAAGTCATGCCCGAGGAGAGCGTAGTCGAGCTCTCGCTCCGCCCGCAACGCCTGTCCGAGTTCATCGGCCAGGACCGCGTGAAAGAATCGCTGCGCATCTACATCGACGCGGCGATGGCCAGGCGCGAGCCACTCGATCACGCGCTCTTCTTCGGGCCACCGGGACTCGGCAAAACCACACTGGCCGAGCTGATCGCGCGCGAGCTCGGCGTCAACATCAGAACGACCTCCGGCCCCGCACTCGAGAAGCCCGGCGATCTCGTCGGAACGCTGACGAATCTCCGCGAAGGCGATATCCTCTTCATCGACGAGATCCACCGCCTCCGCCCCGTCATCGAAGAATTCCTCTATCCCGCGATGGAGGACTACAAGATCGAGATCCGCCTATCCGAAGGACCCAAGGCGCAGACGATCACCATGCCGATCGAGAAGTTCACGCTCATCGGCGCGACTACTCGGCTCGGCATGCTCACTCCGCCGATGCGCGCGCGGTTCGGCATCGAGATGCGGCTCAACTACTATCCGCCCGCCGACCTCGAGCAGATCGTCCATCGGACCGCCGAGGTGATGCAGGTGGAGATCGATGAAGAAGGAGCGAAGGAGATCGCCAAGAGATCGCGCGGAACTCCTCGCGTCGCCAACCGGCTGCTCCGCCGCATTCGCGACTACGCCCAGGTGCGCGCGAATGGGAACATCAATCGCAAAGTCGCAGCGGATGCGCTACAGCTGCTCGAGGTCGATCAGTTCGGACTCGACGACATGGACTCGCGGATCCTCAAGGCCATCATCGAGAAGTTTGACGGCGGACCCGTGGGCGTCGGAACGATTGCAGCCGCGGTTGGCGAAGACGTTGGGACGCTCGAGGAAGTCTACGAGCCGTTCCTGGTGCAGAACGGATTCCTGCAGCGGACTCCGCGCGGACGCGTCGCCACCGCGCAGGCGTACCGTCACTTCGGGTTTAATCCGCCCACTCCTACTAATGGTGGGGTGCAGCAGCCTACTCTTTTTTAGCTGCAACTGAACACGCCGGTTTAACTGCAACTGAACACTACCGGCTGGGGGCTGTCGGCGGGCCGGCTCAGGGCTGCGGGCGATTCTCCAGGTCCTCAGCGGGACGGTAAATTCTCCGCATGCCCACAAAACGATTGTCGGAATCCTTAGTGTCGCCGCTTTACTCGCAAACGCTACACTCGGCGTTGCTTTTCGGAACCCATTTGAAGCGCGCCAACGAGCCAAACCTCGAATGGCGAAGCGATTTCGTTACTATGACTTTCGCCGTCGCTGCGGCCGGTAGCCGGTAGAGGGCATCAGCCGAGATGTATTCGACCTGCCTCTTCTGCAAGACGGATCTCGGTGCTAACGAGGCGATAGAACATTTTCCGGTCGGCCGCCGGCTCGCGTTCGACGCGGCAAAGGGAAGACTCTGGGTAGTCTGTCGGAAATGCGAGCGGTGGAATCTCACGCCGCTCGAGGAGCGTTGGGAAGCAATCGAAGAGTGTGAGCGAGCGTACCGCGGAACCAAGCTTCGTGTCTCCACCGACGAGATCGGTCTCGCGCGACTCGGTGAAGGAACCGAGCTGGTTCGTATCGGCAAACCGTTGCGTCCCGAGTTCGCGGCATGGAGATACGGAGATCAGTTCGGAAGACGAAGGCGCCGGAGTTTCATGCAGACGGGCGCAGCCGTCGCCGCCGCTGCGACGGTTCCGTTCCTGGGACCTACGGTAGGCGTTTTCTTGGGTGGGATGGGAGTCGTCTCAATTCAGATCGGGAACCTCGGCATCGGGATCTACCGGCAACGAAAGATTGTCGCCCGCCTGCCAGCCCCCGACGGCTCTCACCTGTTCGTGAGAAGGGAGCAAGTAAAGGGAACCAGGATGTTGCCGGCGCGTGGACGAGACCCGTGGGGATTGAGCATTGCCCATCGCAAAGATAGAAATCCGGCAGTGCCCTGGTGGCGTTATGACCCGGACACAGAGACGACCGACATCCATGGAACTGATGCGATGCGCGCCGCCGCGCAGCTCCTGCCATACATGAATCGAAAGGGAGCGTCAGGGCGCGTCGTCGGAAACGCCGTAAAGCTCGCCAGCGAAAACAGTGATCCAATGGCGACCTTCGAGGAGGCAGCACGGTTTGCAGCGACGCGAAGAAGCTGGAATGACTGGGGCGAAGTTGGCCAACTCATCCAGATCCCGGCCGAGCTCCGCCTCGCACTCGAAATGGTCTCGCATGAGGATTCGGAACGACGCGCGCTCGAGGGAGAGCTGTACGTTCTCGAGGCAGCGTGGAAGGAGGCCGAGGAGATTGCCGGAATCTCGGACGATCTTTTCCTGCCCGAGGAGATATCGACTCAGCTGGGCGAGCTGAAGCGCGACGCCAAATAACGTTGCAATCGCTCTACTCGACGACTCCGATCAGAATCGTGGAGGCCAGCTCCAATCGGCCGTTCCAGCGACCGCGCTTGAACACCCATGCATACTGCGACCACGTCCATCCTTTCGGTCCCGCGGAGTGTTCGTCGACGAGAGCGGTCCACACGCCATCTCCGAAAGACACCCGGTGTCCTTTGGTGTCGCGAGCATTCCTCAGACCTTCCGGTTGTCCGCGGATGGGGAGACCGACGGTCACGTAATATTCCGGCACCTTCGGACAGCCGGCGTGCACGCCGGCGCGCTTCGTTCGCGCCGTTGATCCGCGCACGGGTGGCGGCACCGGCACACGGACGCCAGCGCACTGCGAATATGTAAAGGGGCCGCCCGACTGCACTCCACTCATTTGCAGAATCTGTCTTCGATTGTCGGTCAACTGGTCTATCGCCGACTCGCCCGCCCGCGCAAAGGTCAGTGTCGGATCGATCCCCTGCACTCCGGCGAAGACTTCCGGATAACCCGAGCGCGTACCATAAGGTCGCGCGTCGTATCGCACTCGGTCGAGATGATACGGGTAGTCGTCGCTCCCCCCGTCGAGCTGAGCCCGGACGACGGCCGCGAACACCTCCGAATCGGCGCGGATCAGAGTGATCTCTTCTGCCGGCGTCGCTTGCCGCCCAGCGGTGGACGACGGGACTTGTCGCGGTTGGGCGGAACGGCACGCAATGCCCACAACCAGACAGCAGATCCACGCGAGATGCACGCCGGTCAGATATTCGGGGTTTTTCATTTCGCTCACCTGTTGCACAAAAGAGGCCTCGAAAAATCCCGCCCTGTCTCGAATGACAGGGCGGGATTGCGGCTGGGTAAATGATATCTTTCTGCGCACCGACCTGAGTCAGAGACGTGCCGAAAGCTACGCCCGCCAAAAAAACTACCAAAGCGAAAGCCGCCAAGGTTGTTGATCGCTCCGCCAGGCGCTCCGCCCCCGCCGACATGGGGCCGGAGAAATTTCGGGAAGTCGGTCACTCGCTGGTCGATGCCGTCGCGGATTTCCTGGCGCGTTTGCCGGACGCCCCCACCGCATCTCCCCTTCTGCCCGATGCAATGCGAAGCGTCCTCGGCAAGCACAGAATGCCCGAGAACGGAACGGACATCGCGCCCGTGCTCGACAGGTTCAGCCGCGATTTCTTCCGGCACTCGACGCACAACGGCAGCCCGCGGTTCTGGGGATACATCACATCATCGGCCGCACCCATTGGCGCACTCGCCGATCTTCTCGGCGCGGCGGTGAACCCAAACTGCGGCGCGTGGGCACTTTCGCCGATCGCTACCGAGATCGAGAACGAAACCATCCGCTGGCTCGCTCAATTCCTCGGACTGCCGGGCAAGTGGGATGGAGTGCTGGTGAGCGGAGGGAACATGGCCAACATCGTTGGCTTCATTGCCGCGAGGAAAGCCAAGGCGACGTGGGATATTCGCGCCCAGGGTCTCGCCGATCCGGAGAGCAGGCGTCTCGTCCTCTACGTTTCGGCCGAAACCCACACCTGGATCTACAAGGCCGCCGACATGTGCGGGCTCGGCACATCCGCGGTCCGCTGGATCCCAACCGATGATCAGCTCCGGCTGCGTCCCGATGAGCTGCAAAAGCGAATCGTGGAGGATCGCGCCGCCGGTCTTCATCCTTTCATGGTCGTTGGCACAGCTGGATCTGTCGGTACCGGCGCAATCGATCCGCTTCCCGAGATCGCCAGGATCTGCACGGAGTTCGATCTCTGGTTTCACGTCGACGGTGCTTACGGGGCACCCGCTGTGGCGCTCGACACCGCGAGCGCCGATCTCAAGGGAATGCGATTGGCGGATTCGATCGCGATCGATCCGCACAAATGGCTGTACAGCTCACTCGAGGCTGGGTGCCTGCTGACACGCCATCCCGACGCGCTGTCCGATGCGTTCGCGTTCAAGCCCCCGTACTACCAGTTCGATGACAACGAGGGCCAGAAAGTAAAGAACTACTTCGAGTACGGACCGCAGAATTCGCGCGGGTTCCGCGCGCTCAAGATCTGGCTCGGGTTTCAGCAGGCTGGGGCAAGCGGTTACCGACGGATGATAAGCGATGACATCAAGCTCGCGCACAAACTGCACGAGTTTGTCGGCAAGCAATTCCTGCTCGAGCAAGGGACCATCTCTCTCAGCATCTCGACTTTCCGATTCGTGCCCGCTGATCTGAGGGAGCGCGCGCATGGCGACAAGGCCGTCACGGACTACCTCAACGAGCTGAACGCGCGGATTGCGACCGCGCTCAGACTGAGTGGCCGAGCGTTCGTGTCCAATGCGCACATCGGAGATCTGTATTACCTGCGCGCGTGCATCGTGAACTTTCGAACGACGCTGGCCGACGTCCGGGCTTTGCCGGAGATAATCGTCGAGTTCGGCCGCGGGCTCGATAAGCAGTTCAGGCCGTCGGAGCTGGGATCTCTGAGATCTCGCCGGTCCGTTCAGCTGAATAGCGC
>DATCPG010000283.1:0-2971 GCA_036570225.1 Gemmatimonadaceae bacterium
CGGCGAAGCGAAGAGTGCCGGCGTCGCCGTTCGCATGCTGGCCGCCGAGCAGATCGATCGCCTGGCCGGGAAAGGTGTGCACAACGGAGTGGTCGCGGAGATTTCCGAGCAGGGCTACGCCGACTTCGACGAGGTGATCGAGCGCGATGCCACGACGTTCGTGCTGATTCTCGACGGCATCACCGATCCGCAGAATTTCGGCGCGATTCTCCGGGTGGCCGATGGCTTCGGTGTCGAACTCGTCGTGATTCCGCAGCACGAAAGCGTGGGACTCACGCCCGCCGCCGTGAAGGCGTCTGCCGGCGCCAGTCAGTGGGTGCCGGTGGCCCAGGTGACGAATCTCGCGCGGACGATCGAGGCGCTGAAAAAGCGCGAATACTGGGTCTATGCCGCCGCGGCGAAGGGCGATTCACCCGAGGCCATCGATTTTCGCGGCAAGGTCGCAATCGTTCTGGGCAGCGAGGGGAAAGGGATTCGTCGAAACGTGCTCGAGCATTGCGATCGCGCGGTCTCCATCCCCATGGCCGGTCATGTCGAGTCGTTCAATGTGGCGACCGCCGCTGCCGTACTCTGCTACGAAGTGCGGCGTCAGCGGCAGAAATAAGCCGGCTCTTGCGCCCCGTTTGGGAATTCTGCTATAAGCCGCTGTTCCTCAGTCGCGCCGGCGAAGCCACATTCTTTGCTCCAACGGTATAGGCTGATCGTGTCTTTGAAAAATAATCGAATGCTGGCATAGCTCAGTTGGTAGAGCAGCTGATTTGTAATCAGCAGGTCGCGGGTTCGAGTCCCGCCGCCAGCTCCAGCGCAGATCCGCGGAGAGATGGCTGAGCGGTCAAAAGCAGCAGACTGTAAATCTGCCGGGCTTTGCCCTACGAAGGTTCGAATCCTTCTCTCTCCACCAGCCAGCGGGCGGGAGTAACTCAGTTGGTAGAGTCACAGCCTTCCAAGCTGTTGGTCGCGGGTTCGAATCCCGTCTCCCGCTCCAAATTCGACCGAATCCGCCCTCGTAGCTCAGGGGTAGAGCACGTCCTTGGTAAGGACGGGGTCATGAGTTCAAATCTCATCGAGGGCTCCACAAACATCCAGGAGAGAACATGGCACGCTCAGGAAGAGAAATCATCACGCTCCAATGCACCGAGTGCAAACGTCGGAACTATTCGACCACCAAGAACAAGAAAACCATGACCGAGAAGCTCGAGCTGAAGAAGTATTGCCGGCACGAGCGGAAGCGCACGATGCATCGGGAGACGAAGTAAGGGAATAAGTCGGAGAAGCCCCGCTTTTTCAGGCTTTTGCCGCCGATTCAGGCCAATAGCTCAATTGGTAGAGCAGCGGTCTCCAAAACCGCAGGTTGGGGGTTCGAGACCCTCTTGGCCTGCCAGTTTGATTTGAGGATCCATGGAAGAGAACACCGGACTGGTAGCAAGACCGACGAAGTGGTGGAGCGACACGAGGGAATTCGTGCGCGATACCACCGCCGAGATGAAGAAGGTGACTTGGCCGAACCGCAATGAGGTCGTGAACACGACCGTGGTCGTCCTGGTGGCAACCGTCATCTTCGCTGTCTACCTCTGGGGATGCGACGTGATTTTCTACAAGGCCATCGACCTGCTGTTCTCGCGATTCGGCGCGTCGACCAACGCATAGTCATGACGGAAACGACCAGCGCCGCCGCCAAACAGTGGTACATCGTCCACACCTACTCCGGATTCGAGGAGCGGGTGAAGGAGAACCTCCAGCAGCGCATCGACGCCCTCGGCATGCGCCCGAAATTCGGCGAGATCAAGATCCCGACCGAGACCCTGGTGGAGATGAAGTCCGGCAAGAAGCGCGAAGTGCAGCGCAAGTTCTTCCCCGGCTACATCCTGGTCGAGATGGAAATGTCGGACGACGCCTGGCACCTCGTGAAGAACACCCCGAAAGTGACCGGCTTCGTCGGAACGGGCAAGAAGCCGACGCCGCTCACGCAGGAAGAAGTCGATCAGATCCTTACGCAGGTCGTCACCACCAAGGAGAAGCCGAAACCGAAGCACGTTTACGAACACGGCGAACACGTGCGCATCATCGACGGTCCGTTCACCAACTTCACCGGCGTGGTGGAAGAGGTCAATCTCGATCGCAACACGCTGAAGGTGATGGTGACGATCTTCGGACGATCGACGCCGGTCGAGCTCGACTTTCTGCAGGTGACGAGATACGACGCCACAGAGGAACAACCGGCGCAGAAGAGATAAGCAATGGCGAAGAAGATCACCAGCTACATCAAATTGCAGATCCCCGCGGGACAGGCCACCCCGGCTCCGCCGGTCGGTCCGGCGCTGGGCCAGCAGGGCGTGAACATCATGGAGTTCTGCAAGACGTTCAATGCCCGGACGCAGGGCCAGCAGGGCCTGATCATTCCGGTCGTCATCACCGTGTTCTCCGATCGTTCGTTCACGTTCGTGACGAAGACGCCGCCGGCGGCAGTGCTTCTATTGAGAGCGGCCGGCATCCAGAAGGGCTCCGGCGTTCCCAACAAGAACAAAGTCGGGAAGGTCACCCGGCAGCAGGTCGAGGAAATCGCCAAGACGAAGATGCCCGATCTGAACGCGGCATCGCTCGATGCGGCAATCAAGACAGTGGAAGGTACGGCTCGATCCATGGGGATCGAGATCGATTAAGTCGTTCAACCATTAGTAGGAGGCTCGCCAGAGCCGCTAACACTACGGAGGAACATTGGCCAAACACGGCAAGAAGTATCGTGCCTCGGCCGAGAAGGTCGAAGAGCGGCCGTATCAGTTAGACGAGGCGTTTCAGCTGCTCAAGCAGATCGCGTACGCCAAGTTCAATGAGACGGTCGAGCTCTCCATGCTTCTCGGAGTCGATCCCAAGCATGCCGATCAGATGGTCCGCGGCACCACCGTGCTCCCGCACGGCACCGGACAGACGAAACGCGTGCTCGTCATCGCCCAGGGCGACAAACAGCGGGAGC
>DATCPG010000284.1:0-2208 GCA_036570225.1 Gemmatimonadaceae bacterium
CATTTTTTTGTCCTCAGAATGGACCTCGAAGGTAGATGAACGGAACGCTGGAAAACATTGTGGCGTCAGAAATTAAGCCACTTGGGCTGGAGCTTTTTGACCTGAAGCTCGGCGGAAGTAATGGCCGGCCAGTGATCGATGTTCGGGTCGAGCGCGAGGACGGTGAAAAGGTGACGGTCGAAGACTGTGCGGGGGCATCGCGGGCAATCGAAGCGAGGCTCGATGAACAGGACTTCGGTGGCAAGCGATACGTGCTGGAGGTGTCGTCTCCGGGTGTCGAGCGGCCGCTGAGGAATGCAAAGGACTGGCGTCGTTTCGCGGGCAGCAGTGTCGTCGTGACGACGAACGTCGCCGGCGATCCGGCCGGACGAAGAACGGACGAAGTTGAGATCGTAGGCGTTGAAGGCGATGCCGGCGAAGAAATCATAAGCGTGCACGACGAGCGCGGCCACGAGCGGCGCTTTCCGCTCGCCGCCGTAGAGAAGGCGCGGTTGGCGTTTCACTGGAAAAGGTAGAGGTATAGGACATGGCGGCTTCAGTAGAGATCCTGACAGCGATCCGCGAGTTGACGAACTCGAAGCAGATCGATCGCGCCGAATTGCACGGGCTTCTGGAGGACGGCATCAACGCCGCCCTCGCCAAGAAGCACGGGCCTACGGTGCAGGCTGAAGTCGACATCGACGAGAACAAGGGCGCCATTCGCATCGTGCTCCTGAAGACGGTGGTGGAAGAGGTGACCGACCCGGCGAGCCAGATCTCGCTCGAGGAGGCGCGCTTCGAGGACGCCGAGTTTCAAGTCGGCGACCAGATGGAGATTCCCGTCGATTTCGCCGAGTTCGGCCGCACCGCGGTGCAGGCCGCCAAACAGCGCATCATCCAGCGGGTCAGGGAAGGCGAGCGCTCCAAGATTCGGGATGAGTTCTCGAGCAGAGTTGGCGATCTGCTCTCGGGCGAAGTGCAGCAGATCGAGCGCGGCAAGCTCGTGATAATGCTCAACAAGTTTCGCGAAGCGGAAGCGATCATTCCTTACCGCGAGCAGAACCATCGCGAGCACTTCCATCAGGGCGATCCGATTCGCGCTGTACTGAAACGCGTCGAGGAGACGCCGAAGGGACCGCGTCTCGTTCTGAGCCGCGCCGACGCGTTGTTCGTGAAGGCGCTGTTCAAGCTGGAAGTGCCGGAGATACAGCAGAATCTCGTAGAGATCCGCGCCAGCGCGCGGGAAGTCGGAAGCCGGACCAAGATCGCCGTGTTTTCGCGCGACGACTCGGTCGATCCGGTGGGCGCGTGCGTTGGCCTCAAGGGTTCCCGAGTTCAGGCGGTGGTCAACGAGCTCGGGGGAGAGCGGATCGATATCGTTCCGTGGTCCGCTGATCCTGAAAGATTTGCCAAGCTCGCGCTCGCGCCCGCTCGCGTAGCTCGCGTGTTCAGTGATCCCGCGACGAAAACAATCCAGGCTATCGTGGACGAGGATCAGCTGTCGCTGGCGATCGGCCGCAATGGGCAGAACGTGCGTCTCGCATCGGAGCTCACCGAGTGGAAGATCGAGCTCTACTCGAGCCGCGAGTGGATGGAGCGTGGTACGGATCAGCCGATCTTTGCCCCGCTTCCGACGGACGAGCCAGTGTCGGGTGTGAATCCGCGTCTTGCCGAGCTGGATGGCATGCAGCCGGCGACGGTCGCGGTCCTCGAGGAAGCCGGCTATCGCACTCTCGACGACATCATCGATCTCGAGCGCGAGGATTTTCTGCGTCTTCCGGGAATCGCTCCGGAAGAAGCGGACAGACTGATGGCGATCATCAACGAGCTGACCACGGACGACACGCCGGAGACGGCCGAAGAAGCTGTGACCGTTACTGCTGCGGATGCTGAAGCAAGCAGCGAGATGGCATCCGAGGGCGGAAACCCGGCTGCGGAGCCAAGTCCGGAAGGTACGAAGACGGAGTAACGCGATGGAACCCGCTCAGACGCGCAAGCTCCTCGGCCTGATCGGACTTGGGGTTCGCGGACGCGGGGCGATAGTTGGTGTTCAGCAGGTCAGGGAGGCGGCACGGCGTGGCAAGCTGCAACTCGCTATTGCGGCGCCGGACGCTTCCATTAACAGTTTGAATAAAGTGCTGCCGTTGTTGCGGGCTCGCGGGATTCTTGTCCTCGCGGGACCTTCGGCAATCGAGCTGGGTTCGGCCGCCGGACGTGACGCAACGGCGG
>DATCPG010000285.1:0-2645 GCA_036570225.1 Gemmatimonadaceae bacterium
CGAGAGGCCTTCCGCTTTACTTGCTAAAGGAGGGAGACTGCCGCTCTCTGGCTGCGAAGGTCTCCTGCGGTCAAGACATCGCGGGGGACGGGACCTTCACTGCGGAAAAGGTCATCCTGGGACGCAGAAGCGCGGTAAGCATGGACAAGGCCACAGCGATTCCTGCGGCGACCTTCTTCCGGATGTTGGCTCGTCTCGTGCCCACCCGAGACGGGCGATCCGTGCCGTGGGACGCTATTCCCTGGCGCCCACGCATCCACCTGGGCCTCTTCGTGCACCGCGTGAACGACCTTTCTCCTGGTCTCTACACGCTTGCTCGCGATCCGGAGAAGGTCGAGCCACTCCGGCAAGCGATGCGGCGCGAGTTCCTGTGGCGGCGCCCTCCGTCGTGCCCGCGTGGGCTCCCGCTGTACCTGCTCAAAGAAGGGGACTGCCGCGCTCTGGCTGCGAGCGTCTCCTGTGGTCAGGACATCGCGGGAGATGGGGCTTTCAGCCTAGGGATGATCGCCGACTACATGGACAGCCTGGTTACCTACGGCGCTGCGTTCTATCGAAATCTCTTCTGGGAGGCCGGTCTCGTAGGCCAGGTGCGGTACCTCGAAGCTGAAGAGGCGAGCATTCGTTCTACCGGGATCGGCTGCTACTTCGATGATCCCGTTCACGAGGTGTTCGGCATCTTTTCGCGCGACTGGCAGAGCTTCTACCACTTCACGGTGGGTGGCCCCGTCGAGGACAAACGGCTCACGACCTTACCAGCGTACAAGTTGGAGAATGAACCATGAGCCCCCTGACATCCGTCTCAGCAAGTCGGATCGAACAGCTGCCCGGACAGATTCGAAAGGAATAACCATGGCACTGAACGATAGATATTCTGCGTGGGCATTGTACGGGCGAATAGTTTTATAAGAGAGAGGCTCACATGACCGAAACTCTTGCCGAGAAAACATGCACGCCCTGCCGTGGTGGCATCCCACCACTCACTCATGAGGAAGCCGAACGCTTCCGTGCGCAGGCCTTGGACTGGGAACTCCGCGACGACGCTCATCGTATCGAGCGGACCTTCCGGTTCCGCAACTTTCGCGAAGCAGGGGCCTTTGTCCAAGAGATCGGTGAACTCGCTGAGGCCGAAGGCCATCATCCGGACATCAGCTTCGGCTGGGGCTATGCAACGGTCGGCTTGCAGACGAAGAAAATAGAGGGACTGCACGAGAATGACTTCATCATAGCGACTAAGATCGACCAGATTTTCGACCGCTCGACCAAGAGCCCGAGTCGGTAATGCTACTTCGCTAATCGGCGTGCCGGGCGCGCCGGCACTGGTCGACCGCGAAGAGAAGGGCGGTTATTGGAAGGTCGGCGCGTCACTGACGCGTTGCTCAATGATGGCTTTAAACTTCGTCGAACCGCGCGACGCCGAGCAATACGCGCCCGTCACCATGCAGGACCTGGTCTACCACTTGGGCCCATTTACCGAGCTGCAGGATTGCTCGGTCACCGTGCCCCCCGGCGATGCACAGCAGGGCTGAAAGTTGAATCGGTCTGAGCGAAGGCGGTGGCTGCGACGGTAAGGGCAAACGCTGAAGCAATAAATGCGTTTACCTGTCCCGAGCTGTGAGCGAGGGGTCATCCGCACGAAGTTTTGGCCAAGAGAGCATTTTGCTAACTAACTAGGAGTACGTACGCACCTTGCGCTCAGTTGACGCTTCCGGTTGGTCCGGAGTCACGGCTCTATTCCTCGACTCTTGGCTCAGCTGCATAGCGCACCCAACCTTTCCCTTCATGTCGGGAGGGGAATAACTCGGGGTGAAAGATCTCGGCCAGGATTTCCAGACTTTCGACGATGCGAGGCCCCGGGCGGTTGAAATACTGATTGCCGTCGGCGACGAAGATGCGATCGCGCTGCACGGCCTTCAGCTCGCGCCTGTCCCTTCCGAAAACTATATTCGCGCGTAGCGATGGTGAAGTCCGCCCAGCACAGCATTAGCGACGATGACGCCGCACCTCTCGATTGGCCGACGGTTTGGAGCGTCCTTGTCAATTCCGAGATGAGTCCGCGTCGCGTTGTAATATGCGGTGTATGCCTTCAGGACATGCCGAAGATGTGCCTCACCCCAGATGATCACATGGTCGAGGCATTCACGGCGGATCGACCCGATCCAACGTTCGACATATCCATTCTGCCATGGTGATCGGGGTGCGATGGGGCGATCGCGAATGCCCATTGCTCGAAGCCGCCGAGTGAACGCCTCGCCATAGGCACCATCATTGTCACGGATGAGAAAGCCGGAACAGTGTCCCAAGGAAAGGCTTCGGTAATCTGGCGGGCCAGCCATTCCGCCGTCGGATTGGTCGTGACGCCGATCCATAGAAGGCGACGGCGTCCGAGCCCCACGATGACAAACACGAACAGTCGTTCGAATGCCAGCGTCGGAACGATGAGGAAATCCACGGATGCAATCCCGTCGGCGTGGTTGCGGAGAAAAGTCTTCCACCCTTGGGACGGCGACCTCGCCGTCTCAACATGTATTTCGAAACCGTCGACTGGGCGACATCAAAGCCGAGCTTGAGCAGCTCGCCGTGAATCCGCGGCGCGCCCCAAAGCGGATTTTCCTCGCACATACGGCGCACGAGATCTCGGGGTTCTT
>DATCPG010000286.1:0-10254 GCA_036570225.1 Gemmatimonadaceae bacterium
GGTCGTAGCCCCCGCCGCCCTGTCGCAGATGTGGGCCCACGCTCTTCGCGCGACAGAAATAGACGCGGATTTCGTAAGCTTCGAGAAGCTCAGTAGGCTCCGCTCCAAATCTGGCGCGGAGTACGACCTGCTGATCATCGACGAAGCCCACCACACCAGAAATCAGGCGACCCGAAGATATGGCCGGCTGCGAGAGCTGTCCCGGCGGGGGAAGGTTCTCCTTCTTACTGCCACACCCATTCACAACCGCCGCAAAGATCTCTCGGCACTGCTTGCACTCTTTCTCGGCTCGCGAGCAGACATACTCACCCCGGCGGAGCGCGCCCGCTGCATTGTGCGGCGTGAACACGAACAGCTCGAGGCTTCGGCTCTGATACCCGCGGTCCTGCCAACTTTGGTTCTTCAGACCTCCGACGACCCTCGAGTTGTTCCCGAGCTGATGGCGCTTCCCGAGCCGGTCCCGGTTCGTGATGGTGGCCTGGGCCGAGCTCTCATCGCGCGCGGCCTTGTTCATCAATGGGCCTCGAGTGAAGCGGCGCTCAACCACGCTGTGCGGAAAAGAATTGCGAGGGCGTATGCGCTCATTGCGTCGCTGGAAGCGGGTACCTATCCAACGGAGACTGAGCTCCGCACGTGGATCTTCGACGACGGCGCGCTCCAGCTCGGCTTTCCTGAGATTTTGTCCACCCCAGTCGGTGACACGGTGACATTGCTCGAATCGGTGAGATCGCACTCAGAAGCACTCGAGCGGTTCCGTGCGTCCCACTTGGCGCGATCCTCACTCGACAGTGAGCGCGCCAGCGTGATTGCGAGTGTTCGGGCGACGCACCCGAAGGCGAAAATCGTCGCTTTCGCCCAGTACACCGAGACCGTTTCGATGCTTTTTCGCAGGCTCACGAAGCTCGGTGGCGTCGCGATGCTCACCGCCAACGGCGCGCGCGTCGCTGGAGGCAAGCTCTCGCGCAACGAGGCTCTTTCTCGTTTCGCTCCCGTAGCGCTCAACGCTCAACTGCCGACGGCCGCCGAGCAGATCGACCTTCTTCTCTCGACAGACCTGTTGAGCGAGGGCGTGAATCTGCAGGACGCCGAGGTTGTGGTGCATCTCGATGTGCCGTGGACTGCGGCGCGCATGGAGCAACGCGTGGGCAGAGTGGCGCGGATGGGGTCAGCACATTCGGCTGTGAGCGTCTACATGATTCGACCACCCGCCAGCGCGGCCACGTTGCTCGAAAACGAGATGCTCGTTCACCGAAAATGGGACATCGCTCGACGCGCAATCGGCTCGTCCAGCGCTTCACCGTTCCAAGTGCACTTCCCCGAACAGAGCGAGACTGCCGGTGAGAGTGTGGCGAAGCAGATGGAGCAGCTGCGCGCGATTTTGAGCGAATGGCGCGGGCCTCTCACGTCGGCATTCAACGATGAGATTTCGGTAGCGTCCGTCTGGTCACCGCGCCGAGGCTTCGTCGCATTTGTAAGCATTGACGCGAAGCCAAGCATGGTCGTGGCGCTGTCCGATCAGCTGTCGACGGATCTCAATTCGCAAATCATCGCGTGTCGCTTTAGCAGCGGTATGGATGTTGAGACGAACTGTCGGGAGTACGAGGACGCGTTGCAGCAAATTCGCGAATGGGCCGACCGAGAAAGCGCTTCTGCATTGGCTGGCCTCACAGATTCGAGCGTGCTCCGCAGAAAGCGCCTTGTAAACCGCATCGACAAGGCTATCGAGAATGCGCCGCCGCAGTCACGTGGTCGAAGACTCGCAACTGCCGCGAAAGCCAGATCCATAGCGGCATCGCCGCATAGCGCCGCGATCGAGGCGGAGCTCGAATCGCTCAGTACAGCCTCACTGTCCGATGATGAGTGGCTCGCCGCTGTTGCGAAACTGGAGCCGATTCGAGATGAATCCCAGGCAACACGGAAGGGCCGCAAACTAAGGGTTCACACGATTCTCTTACTGCGTCACAACGGGTCGAAATCGGTGCGGTGCTTGCAGCAGAATCAAAGCATCACATACCCAAGGAGACTCTGTGAGAACCAAAGATTTGTACGCGCTGGTTCTGTTATCGGCCTCTGTCCTGGGCGCAGCCTGCAGTGACTCAACGAGTCCACCGGTAAGGCATCAAGCGACGATCTATGCGATCCAAACCTCTCCGCGAGCTGCGGTTATGGACACGATTCACATCAGCTTCCAATACAACACGAGTCCATGTGACACTGCTGTTGTCGTCGAGTCACAGCTCGAGTCGGACGGAATACGATTGGGCGTCTCAAGTGTTGGAAGCGGCGACCCGTGTCCAATCGCAGTCACGGCGGTCTATCGACCTCCGTTTCTCTATGTCGTGGGACCGTTCCATCAAGCGCCTTTTACTGTGCGCTTTGCGGAGCCAGGAGAAGCGGACAGCGTACGCGTGATCCCGGCTCAGTAACCGGCTCAGCAACTACCTCAGACCGCGTCGATTTCGCTCGCGGCGCGGTCGAGGATCTCCTTGATCTTCTTTATCTGCTCGGGTGATCTCGACGCGCTCTTCGAGACATAGATGGCTCGTCCTATGTCCTTGAACGCGCGATGCACTTCCATCATCGGCTCTCCAAAGATGTTGTTGGCAAAGTCAGCGATCCGCGAGAAGATGTCGTCGATCAGCGGCTGGTTCTCGGCCAAGTGCGCCCGACCTTCCTCCGTGATCTCATAGATCTTCTTGCCGCTTTCCTCCGGCCTGGCCCGCGCGTAGCCAAGGTCCTCGAGCATGGTCAGAGTCGGATAGACTGTTCCGGGGCTCGGTGAATACATCCCCCCAAAGCGCTCCTCGATCTCCTTGATGATCTCGTAGCCGTGGCGCGGCTTCTCGTCGAGAAGACGCAGGATCACGAACTTCAGGTGACCCTGATCGAACATCCGTCCGCCGCCGAACGGACCACCGCGCGATTTGCCGCGACCACCCCAAAAAGCACCGGCGTCGAACCCGAAGTTCTCCGGTCGCATCCCGAACGCCCACGCGAACCTCTGGCCGCAGTTTCCACCATTCATTGACTCAACCCCCGCAGATAAGGATCTATCGAGCCAGTCAGGCGTCAGTCGGGCGCCTAAGATAGTACTGGCGATATATCTTTTGCCACTGAAGCTATATCTGGCGATATATCGGCGCAAGCCCGCTAGCGCTGGTAGCCGTGCGCACGCAGCGATCCGCAGGCAAGCAGGTAGTGTTCAGTTGCAGTTGCTTTTTCTGAAATCTCTTTCTTAACCCCAACGAATCCATTGACTTACGCTCGTCAGGTAAAGCGCCTCTGTCGGGCTTGCATCTTGCCGAACTTGGCCCAACGATGTTCGATCAAACCTATAATTACAACCTCGTTGCTCTCTCCGTCCTGATCGCTACGATCGGGGCCTACGTCGCCATCGAGATTGCGCTTCGCGTTCGCGCCGCGATCCGTCGGCGCCGACTCTTTTGGGTCTATGGTGGCGCGCTCGCGATGGCAGTCGGCATCTGGAGCATGCACTTCGTCGGCATGCTCGCCCTGCACCTCCCCATTCCCGTGTGGTACGACGCGCCTGTCGTCGCGCTCTCCTTCGTCGCGGCTCTCATCGGGTGCATCATCGCGTTCGCCATCTTCAACCGGGCGACGGTCGGCTCCGGGCTTCTGGTTCTCGCCAGCATCTTCATGGGATTCGCGATAGCTGGCATGCACTACACAGGCATGACGGCAATGCGAATGAACAGCCACGTGCTGTACGATCCGCTCATCTTTGCGGCATCGGTCGGCGTGGCGATCATCGTGTCTTTCGCGGCACTTGCTCTCACTCGAAACCTCCTCGCCACGAGTTCGCAACCACGAGCCTGGCTCAAGAAATCTGGGGCGGCTCTGCTCATGGGGTTCGCCGTCGCCGGCATGCACTACACGGGCATGGCTGCCGCGTTCTTCACGCGTGGCCCCACGGGTTGGCTTCCGACCGACCACGTCGTGCTCGGCACCTACCCACTTGGATTGGTGGTAGCTGCCACAAGCGCCACGCTGCTCGGCATTGCCCTGGCTGCAACCCAGTTCGAGCGTTGGACACTCACAACCAAGGGGAGATTCGAGCATCTGCTCGAGCTCTCGCCACAGGTAGTCTGGTTCGGCGGCCCGGACGGAAGAATCACCTACTGCAACCCGTACTGGTACGAATACACCGGCCTCTCCGAACGAAAAACGCTCGGCGACGGATGGATTGGCGCGATTCACCCCGACGATCGCGAGCGGGTCGTCGACAGCTGGCGAGCGGCTACAAAGGAGGGTCGCGACTACGAGCTCGAGCTGCGTTTGCGTGGACGAGATGGCGAGTACTGCTGGTTTCTCGCGAGGAGCCGCCCTGCCCGCGACGAATCGGGAGAGATCGATGCATGGCTGGGCATTGCTGTCGACATCGAAGAGCGGAAAAAGGCGGAAGAAGAAGCGTGGGCCGCGAGCCAGGCCAAGTCGGAGTTTCTCGCCAGCATGAGCCACGAGCTCCGCACTCCACTGAACGCAATCGGCGGATACGCCGAGCTGTTGGCTTTAGGGATCCGCGGACCGCTTAACTCTGAACAGGCCCAGGACATTGCGCGCATCAGACGCAGCCAGCAGCATCTGCTCACGCTCATTCAGGATGTGCTCAACTTCGCCAAGGTCGATGCCGGCCAGACTGAATATCACATCACCGCCGTCCCGGTCGACGAAGCACTGAAAGACACGGAGTCGATGATCGCGCCGCAGATTCTGGCGAAAGGTCTCCACTACTCCTACAAGGGCGTCGGCAAGACGACGGCGGTGCTCGCGGATCCGGAGAAGATGCAGCAGATCGTGCTCAACCTCCTGACTAACGCCGTGAAGTTCACCGAGGAGGGAGGGAGCATCACTCTCTCGAGCGAGTTGAGTGGCAAATGCGTCGACATTCTGGTAGCTGATACCGGACCCGGCATTTCAGCGGAAAAGCTCAAGAAAATCTTTGATCCGTTCGTTCAAGCGGAACGCCGCCTCAATCAGCCAGTTCAGGGAGTCGGACTCGGACTGGCAATCAGCCAGGATCTGGCTCGCGCGATGGACGGGCAGGTTACCGTCGAAAGCGTAGTCGGCAAAGGCTCGACGTTTACGCTTACGTTACCGCGCGCGCCACGGATGGACCTTGCTGACCTCGCGAAGTTGAAGCTGGAGCTCGCCGACGTCGAGCCGGCCGGGCTGCTAGCCGACCGCGCGCTTCATGAAGGAGCGCATGCCCAGCGTCCAGAAGAGCGCCGTGATCAGAATGAGCGCCAGCACCACGACGCCTAGCGACATATGCGGCGCTCCCGGAGTGAGCGCCGCCCGCATTCCCTCCGCCACGTAAACGAGCGGATTGATCAGCACCGCGTACTTCATGACCGGCACGGCGCTCAATCCCTGCCACGGATAATACGCGCAGCCGAAAAAGATCATCGGCGCCAGGATTACCCCGAACATCAGGCCGATCTGCTGCGGCTGGATTGCGGTACCGAGAAAAAGTCCGAGCGACGAGAATGCGGCGGCGCCAAGAACCGTGATCAACAACACATCGCCGACGTGACCGAAGGTCAGATTGGGAATCGGTCCCATGATGAGGCGCGCCACCGGCAGCACGAACAGCGCTGAAACCAACCCCTGCAACACACCGGAAACAATCTTCTCCGCCGCGACGAGCCAGATCGGAACGGGCGCCAGCAATCGGTCCTCGATCTCCTTCGTCCAGCCGAAGTCCTGCACCATTGGCAGCGCGACTGATTGAATGCTCGAGAATGTGAGGCTGATTGCCAGCACTCCCGGGAGGAGTGCCGTCGTGTAGCCGCGATTCATGAATCCCATCTTGGGCAGCAGATAGCCGAACACGATCACGAACATGAGCGGCTGCATCGTCGTCCGCAGCAGGAAAAACGGAAGCTCGCGCCTCGCGACTCGCAGGTCGCGCCGCAGCAGTGCGATGAAAACCGACGACGGCGAAACCTCGCCACGGGGCGCGGCGAGCGCGGCTGCTGTCATCCGAGCTTTCTCCCCGTCAGCGATACGAACAGCGTCTCCAGACTCGGCTGCAGCAGGTGAATGTCCGTGACCGTGCGTCCAGTGGATTCCGCGATTTCGATCAGCGCCGGCAGTACCTGGCCGCCCCGATCGCTGTGCGCGCGCAGAATTCCGTCCTGAGCCTCCACTCTGCTTATTCCCGTCAGCGTCTCGGCGAGCTCCGCCGCCGGCATCGCATCACCATCCAGCACCAGCTCGAGAAGTGTCCCGCCAGGCGCCTTTGCCTTGAGAGCGCGCGGCGAGTCGAGGGCGAGAAGCTTCCCCCGATCGATGATCGCGAGCCGGTCGCACAATCTGTCGGCTTCATCCATGTAGTGAGTCGTCATCACGATCGTGCGTCCGCGATTGTGCAGATCGCGAAGGATGTCCCACAGGCCGAGTCGCGCCTGCGGATCGAGGCCAACGGTCGGCTCGTCGAGGAACATGATATCCGGCTCGTGCATCAGCGCGCGCACGATCATGAGCCTCTGCTGTTGACCTCCCGACATCTCTGCCATTTTCGCGGCCGCCTTGTCCGACAGGCCCAGCCTCTCGAGCAGCTCATAGGCGCGCTTCGTCGCCACGTCGAACGGAATGCCGAAGTACGCCGCGTGGAACTGGAGATTCTCCAGAACGTTGAGACTCAGGTCGGCGTTCGGCCGCTGCGGAACGACGCCGATCATCTGTCGAACGCGGACGGAATCTTCTACGACGTCCGCGCCGGCGATGATTGCCTTGCCCGATGTCGGATGGACGCGAGTGGTGAGAATTCCGATCGCGGTCGTCTTTCCGGCACCGTTCGGACCGAGCAACCCGAAGAATTCACCAGCCCGGATGTCGAGATCGAGCGATTCCAGGGCAACTACATCGGTCGCGGACGCGATCGGTGCGCCAGGCCCGAATCGCATTCCGGACGGTGCGCTCCCCGGCCGCCTGGTCTTGCCCGTTCCCTTGTAGACTTTGCGCAGGGCGCGCATCTCGATCGCGTTCTGCTGCTGTGTTGCGACCATCAGGCCCCGATTGGATGCCAGGTGGTCTTGAACTCGATGAAGTCGCGAATTTCGTAGACGCTCTGAGACGCCTTATCGGCCCAATCGAATTCGCCGTCGCGCTTCCGCGCGCGGACGCGCTTGATGCTCTCCGCCGCACCCAGCTGCAGCTGCTTCTTCTCCTCCGGATTGACGATCGCGTTTAAGCCGCGTATGTGCGTGTGCGTCGCGAAAGTGGGGACGAGCTCCTTCCTGAACCCGGTTAGAATGTTCACCACTCCGCCCGGCAGATCCGAGACCGCCAACAGCTCGCCGAGCACGATCGTCGGATACGGGAATTCCTGCGACGCCAGACAGACGCAGGTGTTGCCCGCGACGATGATTGGCGCAATCTGACTCAGCAGGCCAAGCAACGGCGCCGCATCGTCGGCGATGATGCCGACAATCCCCATCGGCTCGGCAACCGTGAAATTGAAGAACGGGCCGGCAACTGGATTGGTGTTGCCGAGCACCTGCTCGTATTTGTCGGACCAGCCGGCGTAGTAGATGAGACGGTCGACGCTCGCGCTAACTTCCTTCGCCGCGGCAGCCTTTGTCGCCGCGCCAGACATCACGAGCGACTCCGCAATCTCGCCGCTCCTCGATTCCAGCATCTCCGCCAGACGATAAATGATCTGACCGCGATTATATGGCGTGCGATGCGCCCAGTCGGGGCCGGCCTTCGCCGCGGCTTCCACGGCGTTGCGGAGATCCTTGCGAGTGCACTGCGGGATGTTCCCGAGCAGCGCCGCTTCCCGCTTCCCGCCTCCCGCTTCCCTCACAGGAAAAACCCGCCCACTCTCCGACCGAATGAATTGCCCTCCGACATACACCTTGGGCGTCTTCGTTATGGGAATCCGCGCCATGGCTAGACCACCTTCCCGTAATCCATCAGACCCTGCCGCCCGCCTTCGCGTCCGAAGCCGGATTCCTTGTAGCCGCCGAACGGCGACGATGGATCGAACTTGTTGAAGGTGTTCGCCCACACCACGCCGGCCTTGAGCAGCGTGCTCATCTTGAGAATCCGCGAGCCCTTGTCCGTCCAGACACCGGCGGAAAGTCCGTACATCGTGTTGTTCGCCTTCTCGACGGCTTCCTCGAGCGTGCGAAAGGTGAGGACGCTCAGCACCGGTCCGAAGATTTCTTCACGCGCAATGCGGTGACTCTGCGTCACGCCCGTGAACACGGTCGGCTTGAAGTAGTAACCTTTCGTCGGCAGACGACACACAGCCGACTGGTACATCTCAGCCCCGGCGGTGACACCGGAATCGACCAGCTCGCAGATTCTGTCGAGCTGTGCTTTCGAGTTGATCGCGCCGACGTCGGTGTTCTTGTCGAGCGGATTGCCGACGCGAAGAACATCGATGCGGTTCTTCAGCTTCGACACGAACATCTCCGCTATCGATTCCTGCACAAGCAATCTGCTTCCCGCGCAGCAGACGTGTCCCTGATTGAAGAAGATTCCGTTGACGACGCCCTCGACTGCCTGATCGATCGGAGAATCGTCGAAAACGATATTGGCAGCTTTTCCGCCCAGCTCGAGTGTCAGCTTCTTGTCGGTGCCAGCGAGCTGGCGCATTATCAGCTTGCCAACTTCTGTCGAGCCGGTGAAGGCGATCTTTGCGGCGGCGGGATGCCCAACGACGGCGGCACCCGTCTCGCCCGCGCCGCAAACAAAATTCACGACGCCTGGCGGCAGCTCGGCTTCGAGGAGCAGCTCCGCGAATTTCAGGGCCGTGATCGACGTCGTCTCCGCTGGCTTGAGCACCACCGTGTTCCCCATCGCCAGGGCTGGCGCGATTTTCCACGCGAGCATGAGCAGCGGGAAATTCCACGGTATCACCTGGCCGACGACACCCAATGGTACGACCGTGACGCCCGGCATCGCGTACTCCAGCTTGTCGGCCCAGCCCGCGTGGTAGAAGAAGTGGGCAGCCGCCATCGGCACGTCGAAGTCCCGCGATTCCTTGATCGGCTTGCCACCGTCCATCGTCTCGGCGACGGCGAACTCCCGCGCCCGGTCCTGGATCAGACGCGCGATTCGATAGAGATACTTTCCACGCTCGGCGCCCGGCAGCTTGCTCCAGGGAGTGAACGCCTTCTGTGCCGCATGGTACGCCGCGTCTACATCGGCAGGATTCGCGAGCGCGATCTCGGCCAGAGCTTCTTCGGTCGCTGGATTGACCGACTCGAAATACTTGCCGGATTTCGGAGCGACGAATTTGCCGCCGATGAACAGATCGTATTTCGGCTTGAGCTTTGGATCCGCCGTCTCCGGTGCCGGATCGTACTCCCACAGATCCCCGAAAATCAGCTGGGGAACGGAGCCACCAACCGCCGAAGGTCGGGCGATCGTCCTGGGCGTCGTCATCTCAGTAGCTCTCCGCCGACTCAGTGAAGTAATAGGGCGCCTGGTACGCACCCGTCTTTTCCTTTTCGATTTGCCTAAGCAGATCATTGAGCAGCGAGCTGGCGCCGAAGCGGTAGCGCGTCGAGTTCAGCCACGCGTCGCCCAGCGTTTCCTTGACTGCGACGAGATAGTGCAGCGCCTGCTTCGCCGTCCTGATACCGCCCGCGGGCTTCATTCCGATCGCGATTCCCGTCGCCAGATAAAAATCGCGGATGGCTTCGATCATCACCTGCGTGTTAGCCAGCGTTGCACTTCCGGAAGCCTTGCCCGTGCTCGTCTTGATGAAGTCCCCCGGACGAATCACCTGCATCGCAAGAAAGGAAGCCGCGCGGATATTATCGTACGTGTCCAGCTCGCTGACTTCCAGAATCACCTTGAGCTGCGCATCCCCGCACGCGTCGACCACAGCGCTGATCTCGTCCTGCACGGCGTTGAATTCTCCGGCGAGGAAAAGCCCGCGGTTGATCACCATGTCGATCTCGTCGGCTCCGTCGGAGACAGCGGTTTTCACTTCTTCGAGGCGAAGCGCCAACGGACTCTGCCCCGACGGAAACGCCGTTGCGACGGACGCAACCTTGATCGCCGTATCCGCCAGCCAACGCGCGGCGTGCCTTACCAGAAAGGGATATATGCAAACGGCGGCAACCGGCGGCACATCCGGATCGAAGCTCGGTCGCCGGGCTTTTTGACAGAGCGACGCAACCTTGCCCGGGGTATCCTTGCCCTCGAGGGTCGTGAGATCGACCATGGAAACCGCTGTCCGGAGTCCCCAGAGCTTCGAGCCCTTCTTGATGC
>DATCPG010000287.1:0-3852 GCA_036570225.1 Gemmatimonadaceae bacterium
ATGTTGACCGCATTGAAGAAAGGCGGACCGACGGTGATCTTGTTACCGCGCACAGCCTCGCTGATGATCGGGAAGAGCGTGCCCCACAGCACCGAGAACGCGATTCCGACGAGCACGAGATTGTTATAGAGGAACGCAGCCTCGCGACTCACCATGCTCTCCAGCTCGGCGTTCGATTTCAGGTCATTCAGACGCGTCGACACGAGATAAGCCGTCACGACGATCGCGAGGACCAGGAATGCCGCGAACCACTTCCCGACCGGCGATTGCGCGAAGGAGTGCACGCTCGAGATCACGCCGCTGCGGGTGATGAACGTGCCGAAAATCGACAGCAGAAACGCCGACACGACGAGTGTGACGTTCCATTTGCGGAGCATCCCGCGCTTCTCCTGCACCATGATCGAATGCAGGAACGCAGTGTTCACGAGCCACGGCAGCAGCGACGCATTCTCGACGGGATCCCACGCCCAGTATCCACCCCAGCCGAGCTCGACGTACGCCCACCACATTCCGAGCACGATTCCAACCGTGTTGAAGAACCACGCCAGCAAAGCCCACCGTCTCACCGCCGCCAGCCACTCGGCGTCGAGTCGACGTGTAAGAAGCGCGGCGATCGCGAACGCGAATGGAATCGAAGTTCCGACGTAGCCGAGGTAGAGGTTCGGCGGATGGATCGCCATGCCGGGATTCTGGAGCTGCGGGTTGAGTCCGCGCCCGTCGGGAGGAATCCAGTCGAGTCGCTCGAACGGATTGGAGCCCAGGCAGATTGTGGCGAGAAAGAAAACAAGAATCAGCGCGAGAGTACCGCTGACGTACGGCATCAGCTCGCGATTTCGCGTGCGATTCGTCCAGAGCGTGATGGCTGAATAGATCGAGAGGATCAGCGCCCAGAAGAGCAGCGAGCCTGACTGACCGCCCCAGAACGCCGTGATTGTGTAGACCTTGGGGAGATTCGCGCTGGTGAACGACGCGACGTACTTGATCGAGAAATCGTGGGTGAGGAGCGCGGTCCACAGCCCGATCGATGCCAGCACTACCATCGCCAGCGTTGCGTAGATCGCTCTTTCGCCGCTCTCGATGAGATCGCTGCGGCGCATCTGACCGCCGGCGAACGACACCGTCGCTGCCCAGGCCGCCATGAGGAGAGCGACCCAGAGAGAAAGCTCACCAACCAGGATCACGCCCGCTGCTCCGCTTTCTTGTAGCCGGGAGTCTGCTTGTATTTCTCTGGCGCGTTCTCGTAGCGCGACGCGCACTTGGCGAGGAGAGTCGTGGCGCGGAAAGTCCCGTCGCGGCCAAGGCGGCCTTCGACCACGACGTCGACTCCATCAGTGAAGGTGTCGGGAGTGATGCCCCGGTAGACGACGTTATAGGTCTGGGCGCCATCGGTCATCTTGAACGCGACCTGCCTGCCGCCGGGATCGCGGGTGATGGAGCCGTTGACGACCCGTGCGCCGACCTTGACGCCGGTCTCATAGAAAGTCGGATCGACTTTGGTCTTGGCCGACAGCTCGCCGGGGGTCAAATAGTAGACGCCGGTATCCTTGATGGCGCTCGCCGCGAGATAGCCCGCGGTGCCAATCACCAGGGCGCCGCCGATCAGGAATTTTGTGCGTGGCTTCACGAGTGGAATATACGGGCTGGTCGGGATAGAGTGGAGCGTCGACCCGCTCCACGACCGGTCCGGGCTTCTACGTAACCTGACGTATTAGCAGTCGACAAAAGAAGCCGTATCCTGCCGTCTTCGATGTCCGGCGATCTCCGCCGGCACCTGCAACGGAGGAAACATGCGGTTCATTTCGATGGTGTGCATCGCAGCACTCGCGGTCCCCAGTCTGTCCGCGGCGCAAGCAGCTGACACGGCTCCCGTTTGGCCGCTGACGCCCGGCCTGCGGGTGAGAGTTCTTTCGCCCGCGCTCGGTGGGGACGCAAAGACCGGAAACGTGGTTTCCGCGACGTCCGACACACTCGTCTTCCTACCCGCAAGCGAATCCTTCTCGACCGCGCTCAGCACGCCGCAGATCTCGAGAATCGAAGTCGTTCGGGGCAAGCACGCACGCAAGCTGAAAGGTGCGCTCTTGGGACTGCTTGGTGGCGCGGGCGTTGGGGCAATTCTCGCCGCCGCCAGCTACAAGCCGCCTAAATGCGCCCCCGGCGTGTGGTGCCTCGACATCCTTGGTCAGAGCGGCGAAACCGTCGCTGGAGGCGTGCTCGGCGGTCTGGTGGGACTGCTAGTCGGGACAATCGTCGGCAGTCACGAGACCGACAACTGGGTACCGGTCGCGGTACCAACGTCGCGTCGGAACTAGAGTCCATTTGCTAATGATTGCTGGAAGGAGCCCTCTCCGCGGTGCGATTACCTCCGCGTTTGCGCCAACAGCACCGCGCCCGCCGTTGCGCCAACCGCATCCCACGTGAGATCGCGGACGCTGAAGATATTTCCCGGCGTTCGCTTGTCGTGGATCTCGCGGCCAACGCCAACCGCCATCGTCACACCGATCGCGCCGCCGAGCGCCGCGCGATGATCGACACGCGCGGCCTGCAGCGCGCTGTAGGTGACGCTCTCGATGAATGCCGACATGAAGAAGTGCTTGATCTTGTCGAGCCCGAACCACGCATCGGTGTGCGCGACGGCCGCTTGCGCATAGACGAGATTGACCACCAGGCAAAGACTGAACAGCCGGTTCACGCCGCGCGTCCTACCAAAGCTTGTCTTCGACGAGCCTGACCAGCCGCTTTTCCAGCTCGCCGGTCGTCGCGCACTTGATATAGTCGCCAGAGAAAGACGCCGGCTTGGCCGCGCCGTCGACAGTGGTCGTTATGGTCGTGCCGCCGACAGCATTCGGCTGGAGCGTCGACACCATCGAGAGGTTGATCTCGTAGAGGTCCGCGCTCGGCCCGCCTTCGCCGTTTCCCCAGTTCAGATATTCGCCGATCCGGGTCTTGCCGATGCGACGACGCGCCTTGAGTCCCTCGTTGCCGATCGTGTGCGCTGCTGCGTCCAACACACTCAGCGGAATGGAAGTGGAAGCAACGGCACCTGGGTTAGTGGATGCACATCCAATGAAGACTCCCACCGACAGTACGATGACAACTCTCATTTTGGTCGTCCTCGCCCCTGTTTTGGTTTTCGTGCAGATCGCAAAGACTTCGATTTATGCATCAATCTGCTCCTTGTCTTTGACTTCCGGCCGGCACCCTTTTTCTCAGGCGGCCCGGGGTCGCGCGCCCAGGACAGCGCGGCGCGCACCGCCCGTTGCCACTCCGCCATCAATCCCACAGCCGATTCTCTCGCCATCACGGGCGCAAAGCGTGTGAATTGTCTCGTGCCTATGAATTCCGTGGCGTCCTTCCACACGCCGCCGGCGATTCCCGCCAGACCAGCCGCGCCGAGGGCCGTGGTCTCGATCATGTCGGGTCTCTCGACGCCGATGCCGAGCACGTCGGACTGGAACTGGAGCAGCCAGTTGTTGGCCGACGCGCCGCCGTCGACGCGCAACGATTCAAAGGTCACTTTGCCGCGCTTCGCCATCACCGTGAGCATCTCGGCCGTTCCATAAGCCATCGCCTCGAGCGCCGCCCTGGCGAAGTGCGCTCTCCCCGTCCCTCTCGTCAGGCCCACGATGGTTCCACGCGCTTTCGGCTCCCAGTTGGGAGCGCCAAGGCCCACGAGGGCGGGCACAAAGTAGACGCCGTCGTTCGACTCGAGTGAGCGCGCAAGACGTTCGCTTTCCGCGGCGTTGTCCAGAATTCCAAGCCCGTCGCGCAGCCACTGGATCGCCGCACCCGCGACGAAGATCGATGCCTCGAGCGCGTAGGCGGCGCGGCCGTTCTCGTCGCACGCGACGGTGG
>DATCPG010000288.1:0-21715 GCA_036570225.1 Gemmatimonadaceae bacterium
GGCCGCAAGTTGCTTTAAATCGCCACGGTTTCAGTTGTGCCCTCCTTCACTATAGTAGCGGGAGGACGCGCTTCGAGCAAGCCAACCGCGCGTCAGATCTCGGGTTGGGCCTCGTCGGAAATGTCCCCGCGCATCGATCTGCCGGTCGTGCGCGAGCGGTTCTCGAACGATTGTACGAGGGCGACGAGCCTGTGTCGCTCCAGCGGCAGGACGAGGTGCGCGAGCGTGGCGCGTTGGAGTCTGGGCGGAAGGAACGGCTGCTCGTCGTGGGAGGAGCCATACACTATCAGCGCGCTGCCAAGCGTAAGTGGAAGGTTCGCACCGAATCCTGCGTCTTCCAGTGCGGCCGAGGAAACCACGGTGAGGGCAGGGAAGTTGTCGTTCGCCATTCCGGCTACCTCATCTACGCTCGCGGCAAAAAGAACGTCGTGCTCCAGTCCAAGCAGAGTCTGCGCGAGACCCTCGAGAAGCGCGATATCCGCTCCCACCAGAATTACTTTGGCCACCTTTGGTTTCGCCTCCTTGTAACAAGTTCACAAACAACTTAACACTACCAGCCGGGGGCTTTCAGCCTGCCGGCTGTGGGCTGCGAGCTTGTCTCGAACGATCTGGATGCAGCACGAAGCCCACGGCCGGCACGCCCACCGCACCCGGCCGGTAGTGCTCAGTCTGCAGTTTCTATACGGGAATCGGTAGGCTCACATCAATCTGAACAGTACCGACTCGACGATGCTGAGAAGGAAGTAAGCCAGTATCGGAGTGATGTCGAGTCCCCCGAAGTTGGGGACGACTCGCCGCAGCGGCGCGAGGATGGGCTCGCTGAGAGCGTAGCTCCACCTGATCCATGGCGAGTAGGGCGAAATCGGCAGCCACGAGCTGATCACCCGAACGATCAGCGCGAACCTCAGGATCGTGAACGTCCAGCTCACCAGCAGATGGAATATTCCGGCTGCCCCTTCCTGAGTTGCGACTATCGAGCTGATGACCTCCATCCGGACTACGTCCAGCAGAGTCAGGAGTAGGATTCCGCCGACCACTACTGCCGCAAGCGCCCACAGTGGCGCCGAAGCCGGCGCTCCGCCCGCGCGAATGACTCTTCTCTCCATCGGGGCGATGAATGGGTCGATCGTCGTTCGGCAGAACCGCGCGACGGGATTGAAAGGGCTGATTTTTCTTGTCCGCACCGCCCAATCGAGGACGCAAATTGCCCCGAACACGACGGCGATCGAGAACAGCGCGGTGCGCAGTATCTGGACTACTGCGTCCGAGCCTACGAGAAAGGTCTCCATCTACTGCAGCACCGGCCTCATGTGCAGCTCTCTCACGAGAAACGCAAAACGGTCGGCAGCTTCGTCGATCTGTTTCGACGTCGGCTTGCCAGCGCCGTGTCCCGCCTTCGTCTCGATGCGGACCAGGATGGGATTCGGGCACGCCTGCGCTGCCTGGAGCGTGGCGACGAACTTGAACGTGTGGCCGGGAACCACTCGATCGTCGTGATCGGCGGTGAACGCCAGCGTCGGCGGATAGCACGTGCCCGGCTTGATGTTCTGGAGCGGAGAATACGCGCGCAGGAACTTGAACTGCTCGGGGTCGTCCGACGATCCGTAGTCGGAAGTCCAGGCCCACCCGATCGTGAACTTCTGGAAGCGAAGCATGTCCATCACTCCCACCTCCGGAAGCGTCGCGCCGTACAGATCCGGCCGTTGCGTCATCACTGCACCCACCAACAGCCCGCCATTGGAGCCACCACGAATCGCCAGCTTCGGAACCGACGTGTACTTCTGGCTGATCAAATACTGAGCGGCCGCAATGAAGTCATCGAACACGTTCTGCTTTTTCGCGAGCATCCCGCCTTCGTGCCATTCCTTACCGTACTCGCCCCCTCCACGAAGGTTTGCGAGCGCATAGATGCCGCCCATCTCCAGCCATGCAGCGTTAGCCGCCGAGAACGAGGGCGTCATGGAGATGTTGAATCCGCCGTAAGCGTAAAGGAGCGTCGGATTGGTGCCGTCGAGCACCAGCCCCTTCTTCGCCGTGATGAACATCGGCACCCGGGTTCCATCCTTGCTCGTGTAGAAGACCTGGCGCGTCTCGTAATTGCTGGGATCGAACGCAACCTTCGGAGCGCGGAAAAGCTCGTTGCGGCGCGCCTTGAGATCGTAGCGGTAGATCGTCGTCGGATAGAGGAATGAAGTGAAGCTGTAGAACAGCTCGTCGTCACCCTGCTTGCCGTTCAGCTCGCCCACCGTGCCGATCCCGGGAAGCGGAAGCTCGCCGCGCATGACGAATCCACCGCCGGTCATTTGCGGGCCCCTCGTAATCAACGGAGCGGTGCTGGTGTCGTCATAAACGGTTGCGGGAGTGCGCTGTTGCTGCTGCGGCTGACGCGGACGAGGCTCCCGGCGCGCGTCGCGCGCTGCGCTGAACAACCGAATCGTGGAATGCGCGTCCTGGAGATAATTGGCGACCAGATCCTCGCCAGCCATCGTCGCGCTCACTAGTGCGTCTTTGCTTTCGCCCACGACTGTGTTCCAGCGTTCCTCTCTCGGATTGTCGATGCTGACCGCTACGATGCGTCCGCGCGGCGCGTTACGATCCGTCCGCACGTAGAAGTTCGTGCCATTGTTGCCCACGAATTCGTACTCTGCGTCCAGCTTGTCGATCAGCCGCACCACGGGATTGGTTATCTCCGGCTTGCCGGGATTGTCGAGATCCACGAAATACAGCCGCGTCCGGACGTCGGTGCCCTGCGACACCGTGATGATGAGATACTGCCCGTCGTCGGAGACGTTCGCCGAAAAAATCCAATCTGGCTGGTCCGCTCTGTCGTAAATCAGCTCGTCGCGCGATTGCGGCCGGCCGATGCGATGGTAGTAGACCTTCTGATTGCGATTGACGTTCGTCATCTTGTTGCCGGACGTCGGCTCGGCGTAGCGCGAGTAGAAGAACCCCTTGTTGTCCTGCGTCCAGGAAATTCCGGAGAACTTCACCCACTTCAATGTGTCGGGAAGATCCCGCGCGTTGTCGACGTCACGCACGTGCAGCTCCTGCCAGTCGGATCCGCTCGTCGACAGGCTGTAGGCGAGATAGTGTCCATCGTGGGAAGCGGCCTGTCCTGAGAGCGCCACCGTTCCGTCGGCGGACAGCAGATTGGGATCGAGCAGTACGCGCGACGGAGTGTTCTTCCCATCCTGTACGTACAGCACGCTCTGGTTCTGGAGCCCGGTATTCCCGAAGTAGAAGTAGCGGTCCCCTTCCTTGAACGGGGCGCTGTAGCGCGCATAATTCCAGATCTGCGTCAGCCGGTTCTTGATGGCGGGACGCTCGGGAATGCTGGCGAGGAAGCTGTCGGAGAGCCTGTTCTCGGCTTCGACCCACGCTTTCGTTTCCGGCGAGTCGGTATCCTCGAGCCAGCGATACGGGTCGGCGATGCTGACGCCATGATAGACATCGACCTGGTTTCCGCGGGACGCGGAAGGATACAGCAGGGGACTCTGGGTTTGAGCACCCACTGAGGTCGCGACGATGATCAGCAGAAAGAGAGACGAGCGCAAAGTGTAGCGATACATGTTGATAGAACCCGCGGGTATGGTGGTTATGATGTACTGCAATCTACGGCGCGTGGCTGGTTAGGTTCCACTAGCGTCAATTTCTCGAAACAGGTGGTGAGCTGAATGACGAAGGTCGCTCAAGCCGCACACAGGGACCGGCATTACTGGCTGCTCAAGTCGGAACCCAGTTCTTTCTCGTTCGACGATCTCTGGAATTCCACCGGCCGCAAGACGCACTGGGACGGTGTGCGAAACTTCCAGGCACGGAATTACATGCGCGACGAGATGAAAAAGGGTGACCTCGCCTTTTTCTATCACTCCGGCGCCGAGCCGGGAATCGTGGGAATCGTCGAGATCACGAGCGAAGGATACCCCGATCACACCGCAGTCGATCCCAAGGATCCCCACTACGACCCGAAAACGAAGAATGGCGAATCGCAGTGGTCGATGGTGGATATACACGCCGTCGAGCGGTTCCCCCGGCCGATCCCCCTGAGAGAGCTGCGAGAAAAGCCGGAGCTCGAGGGAATGCCGCTCCTCCAGAAAGGAAGCAGATTATCAGTCCAGAAGGTGGGCGCGGCGGAGTGGAACGCCGTCATTGCGCTCACCAAGCAGACGAGTGGATGAGCGGAGGGTAGCTGGTGGCCGAGGCGGTCAAGGTTCTTGTGGCGGGGCTTCCCGCTGAAATCGTCCGCGAGATCGGACTGAGAATCCGCGGCGCGACTGTCACGGAGTTCGAGAATACGCAGCAAATGGGAAGAGCCGCGGGCCAGGGGGAGGCCGGGCTGATTGTTCTGGGCGACGCGTTCCCCACCACCGACGCCATCTACATCACCCGCCGCGCCAAAGACGCCAGCGACGAAGTACGGATCGCGTACTGCATTTCGATGGCGCAAGCGGAAGCCACGCTGCACTCGCTCGCCGATATGCAGGTCGACCGCTTCTTTCTCCTTCCGGCCGACATCGAGGAGATGCTCCGTGAGCTGGCAAAGATGTGCAAATTCGAGGTTCTCCCGCCGGCCGCGTCACACAGTGAGAATATCGCCGCAGCAGTCGTCGACGCGTGGGATAGAACGCGCGGGCCCGTTTTCAAGAAAATCGATGGGCTGGACGATGCGGCGATCGCGGTCCTGGACAACAGCCTTTCCGCCGAGCTGAAGGCGGAGGCGGAGCGTGCGGCGCGCAGTCTCGTCGAAGTGACCGCTCGATTCGGATTTGCACGAGCCTCGCGCATCGCCGAAGAAATTGCCGAGAGATTCTCGGGTGCTTCGCTCGCTGCCGTCGATGGCGTCGCGGTCTCCGAACAGATCCAGGCGCTGAGATCTTCCCTGGAGGGCCCTCCCCAAGCGCGCGCCGAGCCCCAACCGTCTCCCGACGAGCACGCTCTCGCGTCCATCGTAGCGGGAGAGCGCTCAGCGGATGCCGCCATCGAGGGGGCCCGTATTCTTGTCGTCGACGACGAGCCGGCGATATCGACAGGACTCACGACGTTGCTTGGGCGCCGCGGAATGACGGTGACGGGTGTCACCGATCCTCTTCTGTTCTGGCATACCATCGCGGAAGTGAAGCCGAGCCTGATCCTGCTCGACTTCGAGATGCCTAAACTCAGCGGCACCGAGCTCTGTCGCGCCATCCGAAGCGATCGGCGTTGGAGCGCGCTGCCCGTTGTGTTTCTTACCGGGCACACCGATCCGGAGAGCGTACGAAGGGTGTTTGCGGCGGGCGCGGATGACTACGTGGGAAAGCCGTTCGTCCCCGCCGAGCTCATCATGCGTATTGAGAGCCGGATCACCGGGGTCAAGGCGCGGCGGGGGCCAGAGGAGACCGATCCCGTGACAGGCCTCGCAACCGCTCGGCCCACGAGTGAGGTCATCGAGCGCTTTCTGAAGCTGGCACGAAGAAAGTCCGACCCTTACGCCGTCGCCATTCTCGAGGTCGACGGCTTTCCGGAGCTGGTGAAGACGCGCGGCCGATCTGTCGGCGACAGGATTCTGCGCGCCATCGGTGAAACCCTGCCGAAGAACTTTCGCGGCGAAGACGTTGTTGGCTGGTGGGGCTGGTGGGCCGGAGCGGAATTCATGATCGGGATGTACGGGAGCTCAAAGGAGCACGCAGCCATCAAGCTCACCCAGATTTGCGCGAGGATCGGCGAGCAGAGCTTCAAGGCTGACGATGGCACCAGCCTGCAAGTGGTTTGCAGTGCCGGTGTCGCACAGTATCAAATCGACGGTGATACCGTCGACGCATTGCGGGATGCAGGGCTGGAGGCGCTCAAACTGGTGAGAGGCACTGGCGTGAGCCGCGTGGGAATCTCCGGCATCATGCCAACGGGACCGTTGACCCGGCGAGTTGACGTCGCCATCGTGGACGACGACAAGAGTCTCGTCCTCCTGCTGCAGCACTCGATGGAGAGCAGGAACATGAGCGTGGCAACTTTTACCGACGGCGCGACAGCGGCTCAGGCTTTGACCGGTGCTGTCCCCGAGGTGCAGGCAAGAATAATCCTGCTCGACGTCGATCTGCCCTCGCTCAACGGGCTCGACGTGTTGCGCATGCTGACCGCAGCCAAGGTGACGAGCGCAACCAGCGTAATCATGCTCACCGCGCGCACCGGTGAGCGTGACGTTCTGGCCGCGCTCGAGCTGGGCGCCATCGATCATATCGCCAAGCCTTTCAGCGTTCCCGTACTGATGCACAAGGTGCGCACGGTGTTGCGGCAGGGACAGTAGTGGTAAACAAGAATCTCCTCGACCTCGTGATGTGGATCGAGGTCGCGCTGCTCGTATTGGCGGTGGTGGTTTTCTTCGCGCACGGCGTCTGGCTGTACGCGAGCCAAAAGAAGTTTCTAAAGGATATGACGGCCGCGCGGGACTCACTGACCCACCTGCTGACGCGCGGCACGATCAACATCGAGGAGATCGAATCGCTTCGCCGAATACCCCGTGATGCGCAGGTCGCGGCGTTCCTCGAGGCATCCCGTAATCTGACTGGAACGGGAAAGGAGCGACTGCGCTTCGTCGCGAACGAAGTCTCGCTGCTGGATGGCGCTCGAAAACTGTGCGAGAGCGGGCGCTGGACACGCCGGCTTCGCGGCGCTCGACTCCTCGCGCGGATGGATGTGGCCGATCCGCTGATAGAGAAGCTGCTCGCCGATTCCAATCCCGCTGTCCGCGCACAGGCAGCTGAATGGGCGGCCACGCAGCCAGCGCCGAAGATCATATCGATCATGCTCTCGATGCTGGCTGATCCGGCGACGCAGGCCCGGTTCGCGGTGCAGGACGCGCTGCTGCGAATGGGATCCACCATAGCCGATCCACTCGCCTCTTTTCTCGAGACCCACTCCGGATTGCCCGCAGAATCCGGACTTCGGGTGGCCGAATCGCTGGCGGAGCCGAGGTTTTTGTCGGCGGCCCTCCGTCACTCCGCCTCGGGGGAAATCGGCGTCAGAACCGCCGCGGCGAATCTGCTGGGCGCGATAGGAGGCGCCGAATCCGCGGCGCGCCTGACCGAGCTTCTCAAGGACCCCGATTCACTGGTGAGAGCCGCCGCGGCACACGGTCTCGGGCGAATGCAACACTGGCAGGCGGCAGCGCAGCTGGCTGCCTGCCTTCAGGATTCTACCTGGCGCGTCCGGCGAGACGCGGGCCTCGCCCTCCGCGCGCTTGGCGCACCCGGCGCGTTGTTTCTGCGCCGCGCTCTAAAGGGAAGCGACCCGTTCGCAGCCGACATGTCGCAGCAGGTTCTCGATCTTCCCGCGACCGCGACCGGATAATGGAGACTACGCTGTCCCTCGCATCCCAGCTGATGGCCAAGGGTCAGTTCCTTGTGCTCATCTATTTTCTGGGTGTGAACAGCTGGTATCTCGTCCTGCTGATCAGCTCTCTGATCGAGATGCGGCACCACATGCAGCTCATCACCGACGAGAGCCGCCATCTCTTGCTAAGCTCGACACTTTCACCAACCATTTCGATCCTGGCTCCGGCATTCAATGAGGAGTCGACGATCGAAGGCAGCCTTCGCGCCCTGCTGGCCCTGCAGTACCCGCGGCTCGAGGTGATCGTGATCAGTGACGGCTCGAAGGACGAGACCGTGAAGGTGCTGGTAGAAAAGTTCGACCTCGTGCCGGTGAAGACGATTTACGAGAGACGCATCAACACGAAACCGGTGCGGACTCTCTATCGATCGGCGACATATCCATCACTCGTCGTCGTCGACAAGGAGAACGGCGGCAAGGCGGACGCGCTGAATGTCGGACTCAGCTTCGCGCGCGGCGAGCTCGTTTGCGCAATGGATGCCGACACGCTGATCGAAGGTGACGGATTGCAACGAATGGTACGCCCCTTCCTGTACGCGACGGATGTCGTTGCCACAGGGGGCACGATTCGAGTCGTCAACGGATCGGAAGTAAAATTCGGCCGGATCGTGAGAACGAGGGTTACGACGCACGCACTGGCGGGCATCCAGGTCGTCGAGTACCTCCGGGCATTTCTGTTCGGCAGGCTCGGATGGAACCGACTCGGCGGCAACATCATCATCTCGGGAGCATTTGGACTATTCAGGCGCGAGTCGGTGCTGAGCGCCGGCGGTTATCTCCACGATACAGTCGGCGAAGACATGGAGCTGGTGTTGAGACTCAAGAGATTGTCGTACGAGCAGGGCGGTCCGGGAACGATTGCATTCGTGCCCGATCCAGTCGCCTGGACGGAAGTTCCGGAATCGCTCAAGGTCCTGGGACGGCAACGCGATCGCTGGCATCGCGGACTGGCGGATGTCCTGTGGCGCCACCGGCGGATGTTTGCGAATCCCCGCTATGGAGTCACAGGGCTTTTCGTATTCCCTTACTATGTGTTCGTCGAGCTGCTGGCGCCCCTCATCGAGGCTGTCGGGCTGATTGCCCTCGCCTCCGGATTGATCTTCGGCGTCGTTGACTGGAGGTTTGCCGTACTCTTCTGGCTCACCGCGTACGGGCTGGGTACGGCGCTGACCGCGTTCACACTGATACTCGAGGACATAAGCTTCCATCGCTACAACACTTTTCGCGATCGCGGGCTGCTCTTCTGGTGGGCACTCATGGAGAATCTCGGCTACCGGCAATTGACGGTTTACTGGAGACTGCGCGGTCTCTGGAAATTCCTGCGCGGACGAAAGGACTGGGGTGTGATGGAAAGGAAGGGATTCCAGAAACCGGTCGGCGTCGTCGAAACCAACTAACTGGAGCAATGATGAAGCCTCTCACCATTGTTGTCATCGCTGCGGGCGCCACTCTCGCGATTGCGGGGTGCGCGCCGCGACATCAGCCCGAGATCGAGCTCACAGCCAGCGATTTCGATCTCAACCCACTTGTCGGTGAATGGCGGGGGAACTACAGCAGCGCCGAAACCGGGCGAAACGGAACGATCGCCTTCACCCTTCGCGCCGCTGAATCGGCGGCGTCCGGAAATGTGGTGATGCTGCCGCCCGCCGATTCCTCTTTCGCAGCCAATCATGCGCCGGTCGATCCCTCGATACCCAACACTCGCGAGGTTCTCACCATTCATTTCGTGCGCAAGGAGGGAAGCAACGTAGTCGGGACGCTCGATCCCTACCTCGATCCGGTATGCGCTTGCCAGGTGATCACGACATTTCAGGGCGCGTTCCGTGACCGGAGCACCATCGAGGGCATTTACACGACAGCTCCTGCCAAGTCGGGCAGCAAGGCCACCAGCGGCAACTGGAAAGTGACGAGAGTCAAGAAGCTCTGAGCTTCACGAGCTCTCGGTCTCCTCGGGAGGAGCGGAGATCTCCAGATGGAATCGGTGCAGGAATCGGTGGAGCGCTGGCGCGAAGAGGACGCCGACCATCGTGATGAAGGTCACGCCGCTGAAAAGCGCGTAGAAGCCGGCGAACAGATGCAGGTGAGCCAGAGTTGGCCCGGTAAGGTTTGCCGGATCGGTGGGCGGCCCTTCTCCCGCCAGGATCATCGACGAGTAATAGAACGCTTCCAGCCAGCTCATTTGGCCAAGCCAATGGTAGCCGGTCATGCCGATGGCCAGTCCGCCGCCGACCAGTCCCGCCGCAATCGTGGTGTTGTGAACTATTCCGCGGATATAGTGCGAGCGCGGGGGCAGCGCGACTATGCCTCTCTCCTGTGCGACCACGCCAGCTAACCTCCTGCTAAATGCCATATGGCACTCCGTTACGCTAAATTTGATGTATCAACTGGAGAACAGGATGCCGAAGACCGGTACGAGTGCCGCACCCGCCGCCCCGAAGAAAGAATCAGCCAAATCGCCCCCTTCTGCCGCTGTGCCCGGCCAATCCGGAAGCGCGCTCGAGATAAAGGATAATCGTACCAGCAGGACGTACACGATTCCGGTAGCGGAAGGCTCCGTCCGCGCCACGGATCTCAAGAAAATCAAGACCGATAATCCCGGTGACAACGGTCTGATGAGCTACGATCCTGCTTTTCTCAATACAGCCTCCTGTCGCAGCGCGATCACCTACATCGACGGCGACAAGGGAATTCTCCGCTACCGCGGATTCCCGATCGAGCAGCTGGCGGAAAATGCGACATTTCTCGAGGTCGCCTGGCTGCTGAGGCACGGCGAGTTGCCGACCCAGCAAGAGTACGACCAGTTCGTGCACGATATCACGTTCCACACCTACGTGCACGAAAACATGCGGAAATTTCTCGAAGGCTTCCGCTACGACGCGCATCCGATGGCGATGCTCAACAGCTCCGTCGCCGGCCTGGCTGCGTTCTATCCGTCGGCCCGGAATATCTTCGACGAGACCGAGCGGAACATCTCGATTATCCGGCTGCTGGCGAAGACGCCGACGATCGCCGCGTTCTCGTACCGCCACGTGAAGGGACTTCCGTTCGTGTACCCGGACAATCGCCTCTCGTACGTCGAGAACTTCCTGTCGATGGTGGCACGGATGAGCGAGTCGAAATACGAAGCGAACCCGGTATTCGCGCGCGCCCTCGAGATACTCTTCATCCTCCACGCGGACCACGAGCAGAACTGCTCGACCAGCGCGGTGCGCGCGGTCGGCTCGTCGCACGTCGATCCGTTTTCCGCCGTCTCAGCGGGTGTCGCCGCGCTGTTTGGTCCGCTCCACGGCGGTGCCAACGAGCAGGTGCTGCGGATGATCAGTGAGATCGGCAGCGTGAAGAACGTCCCGAAATTCATCGAGAGCGTAAAGAGCGGGCAGGGCGGACGCCTGATGGGATTCGGGCACCGCGTCTATAAGAGCTACGACCCGCGTGCCAAGATCGTGAAGAAGCTCGCCGACGACGTGTTCAAGATCGTCGGCGTCGACAAGGATCTGGAGATCGCGCTCGAGCTGGAGCGGATTGCGCTGTCCGATGACTACTTCGTGTCGCGCAAGCTGTACCCGAACGTCGATTTCTACACGGGGTTGATCTACCGGTCGATGGCGTTCCCGACCGATTTCTTTACGGTGCTGTTCGCGATCGGCCGTATGCCCGGCTGGCTCGCGCAGTGGGAGGAGATGCTCCTCGACAAGGAGCAGAAGATCGCGCGGCCGAGGCAGATCTACACCGGTCCGCCCGAGAGACCATACCGGAGCAAGCTCAAGGCGAAGTGAGGTTTACGCCCTCGGCGTCTAGCAGCGCCTCCTTCACGCCTGGCAAGCCACTGTACCCGCCGATCGATCCATCACTCATCACTACGCGGTGACAGGGAACGACAACCGCGACGGGGTTCGCGCCGCAGGCCTGTGCAACTGCCCGAGTCGCCTTGGGTCGGTTGATTGCCTGCGCGACATCCAGATAGGTCCGGGTCTTTCCCGCCGGAATCGCCAGGAGCTCGTTCCAGACCTCGCGCTGGAAATCGGTGCCCTGAAGGTCGAGAGGCAGCGCGTCATCCAGCTTGCGCCCCGCGATTCTCGCCAGCACCAGATCGAGCGCGGGCTTCAACCCCGCATCATCCTTCTCGAGCTCTGCCTTCGGAAAACGCGCGCGCAGCGTTTCGCCGGCATCCTCATCCGACTCGCGCAGGCTCACGGTGCAAATGCCTCTGTCGGTCGTCGCTACCAGCACGGTGCCGAGTGGGCTCCGTCCGGTGGTGAATCGGATCTGCATGCGCGTCTCCTCGCCGTAATTGCGACGCGGCTAGCTCCGCCGACGTCGCCGAATCGCTGACGTGTCCCGATACAGTATAGTCTTCTCCGGGAACGCTCCACGCATAATTACGCCTGGCCAACCAATTGCTTGCTATCGGTTTCGCTGGCGGGAGCGGCAGTGACCATGACAGGATCTGCCGCGGGCACGAAATCCTGATCAACGCCGGAGTCAGATTCTTTTGTAGCGACGTCGTCCGGCTTCAATACCAGCGTCGATATTTTCCCCGAGTGCATTATGGCGTCGGCGACACTGCCACGCAGCATTCTGGCGAGGCCGCCCCGACCGTGCGTCGCGATCGCAATCATGTCCGCCTTCTCCCGGTGCGCAAAATCGCCGATAGCCTCGGCGGCGTTCTCACCAATGACGATGTCGGTCGTCACGATCAGGCCATTTCGGCGGAGCCTCCTGGCGATGCGAAACAGATATGCCTGCGCGAGCGACACGTCTTTGTCCCACCAGGGCAGGTCGGGAGAGGCAATCTCCTTCCGAGAGTGCGACTGGGGAATAAGTACCTGAAGGAGCGAGACGTGGGCGTCCTCGAGTTTGGCCAGAGCCAACACGCGCGGGAGAACCTGCTCGGCGAGCCTCGATCCATCGAGCGGAACGACGATCTTCTTGAAGGCCTGGTCAAGGTGTGGGTTCAGGTACCCCTCACGAGACTTCACGACCAGCACTGGAATGGATGTATGGCGAATCAGCGAATCGGTTACGCTGCCCAGCGAGAGCCGGGAAATTCCGGTGCGCCCGTGAGTGCTCATGACAATGAGGTCGACCTCGTGGCGCCGGGCGTAGCCCTGCAGGACGTCGGCGACTGGCCCACCGTGCAAATCGACGGTGATGTCAGGCGTGAACTCGCGTCTGCATTCGGCGGCAAGCGCATAGAGCTCGCTCAATGCGGTGGCGCGCTCGCTGCGCCCAACCTCTGCTGACATCGGCGTCCACGGTGCTTCGGGTGTAGTTCCGAAGAACGAGTCGCTCTCCAGAACGCGCACCAGTCTGACTTTCGCGCCGCTCCGTTCCGCTGTTCTGAGCGCAACGCGGATTGCCTCGCGGTCGAAGCCCGAGCCTTCTGTGGGAACCATGATCACCTTGTACATGCAACCTCCTCCGTAATTACGGTTTGGTGCAGCGACTGTTTTGAGAAGCGATCGTCAGTGTTGCAGTTCCTACAACGGGCATCGTGCTTTCGATTCTTGCCGGAAGCCTGCACGCATCATCGGTCAGATGGATGCGGATGACGCCCTCACCTTTGTAGTGTTGCGGGTCACGTACGCGCATTTCGACCAGCACCACTTTCAGCTCTCCCATCGGAGTCGGAATGACTTCGCGACGGATTACGCTTACGGTCACCGGATTGCGGGCCACGTCGAAATGGCGGTCGAAGGTGTAACTCGATCCTGGAGTCATCGGAAGCGTGCGGATGAAATACATGAACGAGAGCTCGTCGAGAGGCGTATCCGATGGACTCTCGCTGATTTGCCCGGCTGCCGATTTCCACTCCTTCTTGTCCGGAAACAAATCCACGGCCTCGTCGCTGCGTGTCAACGGATTCTGCTCGTGCTTGGAGAAGCGGAGCGATGAGCGTCGAAGCGGGTCGAACCACGAGGAGCTGCGGCTCACCGCGCTGAGAAATGCAATGTGAATCTTGGAATCGAAGCGCAGCAGGTATGTGCTGACTCCGCGGACTTCGACCGGACCTTCGATCCACATCGTCGCCGTTCCCACATTGCCGCCTTTGGCGACCCGCACTTCATATGTAAGCCTCTCACCGACCGCGAAGGGCAGGGGCACATTCTCGACGGGCGCCCAGTTGCCTGCGCATACACCGAACAGCGCGAGGGCCGCGAAGCCGGGCTGCGCTAGTTGGATAGCGCGGTTGCCAGGCCGCGCAAGCCGCGCCTGTGGCTGGTCAGGAAGAGAAGGTTGTTTCATGCCCTCAAGATCGCGGGCGGTGCCGTTCCTTACTGTAGGGGAGCGCGATCCAATCCTGTCAGGGTTTCCCTCAAAAGTGACTAAGGGTTCCGCCTCGAAAGTTCAGTCACATTCGCCCAAGGTTTGGGATGAACGCCGACAGTCGTGGGAGCGCTGGATTCGTATCCTCAGTGCACAACAGAAGCAACGCATCTCACGACAGAGGATACGAATATGAGAAAGACTTTATTCACGCTTTCAGCCCTGATGGCAGCAGCCACCACCGCAGGAGCACAGAGCGCGAGTGCCATTCGGCTCCGCCTCGATCCAAGCAGCGAAGTGACCATCGAGGGGACGTCTTCTCTTCACGCCTTTCACTGCAAGACCAACAAGATCATGGCCTACGTGGATGTAGATCCCGGCTACACAAAGGATCTCACCAAGGTTGCGCGGCCGATCGCGAGCGTGAAGGTCAACATCGTCGTTCGTACGCTCACATGCGGCAATGGCCAGATGGACAAGAACATGTACAGCACGCTGGACGCCGACAAGAATCCGATCATCAAGTACACGATGTCGGGATACGACATTCTGGGCGGCACATCACCCACGGCCTTCACCGCGGCAACGAAGGGCACGCTGACCATTTCTGGCAAGGAAAAAAGCATCGCCATGAAGATCAACGCTGAAAGACTGGCCGAGGGAAAGGCGACAGCGCAGGGAGAGCAGGAAGTTCTCATGACCGACTTCGGCATCAAGCCGCCCAGCTTCATGCTCGGCACGCTCAAGGTCGGCAACGAGATCAAGGTGAAGTTCAATCTCAAAGCAGGGCCAGAGCTTCTGGCACAACTCGCGGAGGTAACAAAATGAAGCCGACTTTTCTGATTCTATCCGCCACGCTCGCGCTGGCTACGGTGGCTCAGCGCTCGAGCGCGCAGGACACGAACAGACTGACCGTCGCTCCAGCGGTACGGGAACCGGCAAGAATGGATGGTGTGCTGATCGTCGACTCTGCCGCAGTGACGGCTCCGATCGACACAGCCAAACCGGCTGCCGGCAAGAAGGCCAAGGCGAGAACGAGCTTCCTTGCGACCGCGCCGAATGTCGAGATGCAGAATTACCGCCCGGAAGACAAGCGCGGAATCAACGTCTTCGAGGCGCCGAAGGACGAAGGGATAGGATACGATGGATTCAAGCTGCAATGGGGCGCGGCCTTCACGCAACAGTTCCAGGGTCTCGACCACAGCAACACCGCTTCGCCCAATCTGGTCACCACGGCTGGCGTCACTACCGATGCAAATCAGCTCATCCGGATCGGACACGGCCCCAACACCGCGACCGCCAACCTTTACCTGAACGGCCAGCTCGCGCCCGGTATTCGTGTCGCGATGACTACCTATGCTTCGGCTCGGCACCACAACGAGACCTGGGTCAAGGACGGCTATCTGCTCGTCGATGCTTCGCCTATCGACTGGAAGCCGCTCAACGACATCATGAAGTACGTGACGATCCGCGCCGGTCAGTTCGAGATCAACTACGGAGATGCTCACTTCCGTCGCAGCGACAACGGCAACTCGATCCGTAACGCACTCGTCGGCAACTATATCATGGATGCCTTCACGACCGAAGTCGGTGGTGAGGTCTACGTCCGCGCCAATGGCTTCCTGGCGATGGCGGGTGTGACCGGCGGCGAGAGCCGTGGCGTGATCACAACGCCACAGAAGCGTTCACCCAGCTACCTGACCAAGATCGGTTACGACAAGAAGTTCAGCGACAACTTTCGCTTTCGTCTCACCGGTTCGGAATACGCGACGTCGAGCTCGGTCAGCAACACGCTGTTCAGCGGCGACAGAGCGGGATCGCGGTACTACGACGTGCTGCAGAACACCAGCTCGACCGAGCTCGCGCAAGCCTGGTCCGGTGCGATCCAGCCGGGTCTCAGCAACAGCATTCACTCATACGTCATCAACCCGTTCATACAGTTCCACGGACTCGAGTTCTTCGGCAACTTCGAGAGAGCAAAAGGTCGTGCGGCTACGGAAACAGCCAATCGCACCTGGAACCAGAACGTTGGAGAAGTGGTGTATCGCTTCCTCCCCGACCAGCGCCTCTACGTCGCTGCGCGCTATAACACCGTAAAGGGTCAGCTGACCGTCGGCACGCCTGATGTGACCGTCAAACGCTCGCAGATCGGCGGTGGCTGGTTCCTCACTCCGAACCTTCTCACCAAGATCGAGTACGTGAAGCAGACCTACCTCGACTTCCCGACCACCGATATTCGGAATGGCGGACAGTTCAAGGGATTCATGGTCGAAGGTGTCGTTGCCTTCTGACCCAGACTGCCTGACGAAGGGTCTTTCGACTGCGAGGAGAGCCAGGTGCTCTCCTCGCAGTTCGTCTTTTCAGGCGAAGGGAAGTGTGAACGAGGCGGTCGTGCCTTCGCCCTGCTTGCTCTCGATCCAGATCCTGCCGCCGTGCGCCTCGACTATTCCCTTGGAGATCGCGAGCCCGAGCCCCGCACCCTGGCGGTCCGTCCGCGAAGACTGCCAGTTGCGATCGAATACTCTGGGGACTTGCTCAGGAGCGATCCCCTTGCCGCTATCGATCACCGAGATGACCACTCCCTCCGGATCTTTCCGTGCGACCACCACGATCTTTGATCCCGCCGGAGAAAACTTGATCGCGTTTCCCACGAGGTTCGACAGTGTCTGCTGAATCCGATCGGGATCGGCCATGACCTTTGGCAGAGGTGTCTCGATCTGGAGGTCGAGCGCGATTTCCTTTTCATCGACCAGCGGCCGCAGGGTCTGCAGCGAGTCGGCGAGCAGAGTCGAAGGATCCACAGCGAGCGGCGATACTACGAGCTTCCCTGCATCCAGGCGGTTCACATCGAGCAGATCCCTTATCAGCGTATCCATCTGTTCGGCGGCCTGGCAGATCAGCTCCATGCTCTCGTGCGCTTGTGCTCCACCCTTCGCTGGACTCCGGAGCAAGGTGCGGCTCAACATCTTGATTGCGGCAACCGGGTTTCTAAGGTCGTGGGACACCACGCCAACCATCTCGTCTCGGGCGCGCAAGCTCGCGCGGACGGCGTCGTGAAGCCGCGCGTTGTCGAGCGCGAGCGCGGCCAGCCGCGCGAGATCCTCGGCGAATCCGAGATCGTCACCGTCGAAAGTCCCCTTCGCTCGAAACAGCGTCAAGGCGCCGATAAGCTGCTCGCGCGCCACGAGCGGCAGAAAAACGGCCGACTCGGGATTCATTGCCTCGATCGCTTTCAGGTACGCCGGATTGGCGCTGGCTTCCAGGAGGCGGGATGTGGCGTCGGCCTGCAATAGCACCGGTGTTGTCTTGCCGAGAACCTCCATCAGTGGATGGCCCCTCGGCGGAATACGCGCTCCTGCCATGCCGATCTCATCGAGAATTTCTTCGATGCCTGGATCGACGTGGGCAGCAGCGCCCGCCAGGAATCCCATCCCCACCCTGTTTTCGAGAATGCATCCATCGGCAATCACCGGGACTGCCAGACGTGCCACCTGGCTCAAGGTCTCCGTCGACCCGAAGGACGACGCCAGCCTCTCTCCTGCCTGCGCCAGGAACTGCTGCCGCTGCTCGAAGCGCTTGCGGACCGTCACGTCGCGCAGAACGACAGCGTAGATGACGTCATCGCCGTGATGGACCTGGGAAATAGCTGCTTCCGCTGGAAACTCCTCGCCGTTCTTTCTGACGGCAGCTATCTCACGTCGTTCGCCCATTCGACGAGCCTTCACCCCAGACCGGCCAAACTCTGCGACCTGACGAGCATGATTGGCCCGAAAGCGCTCCGGAATCAGCGTCTCGATGCGCTGCCCGATAATCTCGTTCGGCCTGTAACCGAAGATCCCCTCAGCCCCGGTGTTGAAGAACGTAATGCGCTGAAAAGCGTCCATGCAGATCACTGCATCGGACGCGATCTCTACGATCTCCGCCAGAACGTCGTGCGTTATCCGATCGGGCATGCTTGTCGGGTTATCCCCTATGAAAGAGAGGTGGTTTCCCTTTGAACAATCCTCCAACCCACGACAGAGTCAATCAGGTCGGAGCCCTAACTTCGTTCTGTATCAGACCCGCCACATACAGGTGAAGACTATGAACGAAAACCATCGGCTAAAGATGCCCGGCACCCTGTTTGGCCAGAAGGGTTCACGCAAGATTCGACGGAGCGTTCCGTCGTTGGTGCGCTCGATTCTCGGAATCCCGCTCGAGATGAAGCTCCTCGGCGCGAACCTGATCATCGTCGTCGTGGCGGTAATGCTGTTTGGGAGGACCTCGATCCAGCCTGCGCGCCTTGGCGATTCTTACGTCTTCGTCGTCGCTCTGATAGCCGGAGCGGCAGCGAACTTCGCTCTGGTGAAGCTGGCGCTGCGACCGATTGACGCGCTCGAGCGAGTTGCTCGGCGAGTTTCCGACGGCCATGTCGCGGAGCGAGTTCCGACATCCCTCGTTGCCGACCGGGGCCTGGTACATCTGTCGGAAACGATCAACACGATGCTCGACTCGCTGGAAAGCGGGCGCGACCGGCTGCGAAAGCTGGGAGCGGAAGTCGTGTATGCAGGTGAGCGGGAACGCGCTCGCGTCGCCAAGGAGCTCCATGACTCGGTCGCCCAGACTATTGCTGCCGCAACTTTTCAGGTCACGGCTGCGGCGCACGAGCTAGGCGATCATAGCGCTGCGCCTTGGCTGACAGCGGCGCGTGAGCTGCTGAGGACGGCAGTTGAAGAAGTCCGCGACGTCTCTCGCTCGCTGCACCCGCGGGTCGCGGCCGATCTCGGTTTGGCTACTGCGCTCGAAGCATTGGGCGATGCGACACAGCAAATCTCGCTCGTGGACGTCCGCGTCAACCTCGATATCACCGGAGTCGTGATTCCAGGCGACTTGTCGACGACGTTGTATCGCGTGGCACAGGAGGCGCTCCACTACGTTCAGAGACACGCCAACGCCGGTCACGCCACCCTCTCTCTCCGCGCGAGGCCCGGGTACGTCCAGCTTGAGGTCACCGACGACGGCAGTGGATTCGAGGGAGTCGTGCAAAAGGAGCGTGGAGAGGCCGGTCTTGCTACTATGCGCGAGCGGGTCTCGCTTGCCGGCGGGGAGTTGCATATTGATACGACGGGGGATCTGGGCACCCGGGTCACTGCCTGGATAGGAATGGACACGGAGGCAGCTTGAGAGATGGTGTCATCCGAGTGGTTCTCGTCGACGACCACAATGTCGTGCGCGCCGGCCTCAAGGCCGTGCTCGGCAGCGCCAAGGACATCGAGGTCATTGGTGAGGGATCCACCGGAAAGGACGCCATCTCCCTGGCGGAGAGGCTCGATCCCGATGTGATCGTGATGGATCTTTCGATGGGCGAAATGGACGGCGCGGAAGCCACCAAGGAATTGGTCGCAAAGAAGACGCGCGCGAGAGTTCTCATCCTCACCATGCACGCCGAAGACTCCTATCTGGTGCCACTGCTGGAGGCGGGCGCGAGCGGATACCTCGTCAAGAGCGCCGCTGATCGCGAGCTCATCGACGCAGTTCGAGCGGTAGCTCACGGCGACATATACATGCAGCCATCTGCCGCGCGCGCGCTGGCGCAGAGGATTCAGCGGAGAGCGGAGCATGCCGACGAGCGCACGAGATTCGAAAAGCTCACCGAGCGCGAGCAGAACGTCCTGAAGTTCGTTGCCCGAGGCTACAGCGCCCCCGAGATCGGCGAGAAGCTGTTCATCAGCCCCAAGACCGTCGATACATACAAGCAGCGGATCAACGAGAAGCTGGGGTTGGCCCACCGCAGCGATTACGTCGACTTCGCGCTGAAGATCGGGCTCCTCGCGGACTAGCTGCCTCGCAACTAGTGTCGCGGTTGGTACCCGGGCCCGCGAAGAGCGCGGCCGGGCAACGCGGTTGTAACTTTTCCGCCGTCCACCACCGGAACGCCGTTCACAAGTACGTAGCTCACTCCCGTCGCGAGCTGGGCGGGATTCTCGTAGGTCGACTGGTCGATGATAGTCGACGGATCGAAAACGGTGATGTCCGCGAACATGCCGGGCCTGAGAATGCCGCGGTCATTGATCCCGACCCGCTGCGCCGCGAGCGACGTCATCTTTCTGATCGCGAATTCAAGGGTGATCACCGAATCCTGGCGAACATACCGGCCAAGTATCCGGGGAAACGTCCCGAAGGCACGCGGATGCTCTCGCTCGGTGAACTTTCCGGTGGAATCCGGACTGAGCGCGCCCGCATCCTGCCCCACAGAAACCCACGGCTGCTTCATCGCCAGACGGAGTGCGTCCTCATTGAACGAGAAATAGATCGCTCCCGTTCTCCCCTGATCGGCGATCAGGATATCGAACGCGGCATCGTACGAATCCTCTCCGCGCATCTTTCCCGCGTCCGTCAGAAGCACCCCTTCATACTTCTTCAGAGAATCGGCCACGACATCGTTGATCATCGTTCGCGCGGCGGTCCGTATTCCCGAAGCACTGTCCTGCCCGAGCTCCGCCTTCAGCCTGGCCCGCACGGCCGGATCCTTCAGCCGCATCACCAGAGAATCTGAACCGCCCTCCTGCACCCAGGTGTTGAGCATTGCGGCGAGACCGGTCGCGCTCGCGATGTAGGGATATTGATCCGCCGTGATGTCTACACCCGCCGCGCGAGCGGAGTCAATCAGCGCCACGGCCTGCTGCATCAGTGGCAGCGATCTGGACTTGATGTGGCGAATCTCCGCCCAGGTTCCGGCGCCAGACGCGATCTGGATCGTCTCGCGGATCGCATCCACCAGCCCGTTCCCCTCGTTCCGGATGTGCGCGGCGTATCCGCCCTTGTAGGGTGCCACGTATTTCGTGAGCGCAATCAGCTCGTCGGTCGAGAAGAACGTGCTCGGCAGGTAGATCAGCCCGGTTCCGAGTCCGAGCGCGCCGTCCCGCATCGCGGAGTCGATCAGCGCTCCCATCTGCTCCATCTCGACGTCTGTTGGATGGCGGGTGACGTCACCCATGACGGCCTGCCGAACGGAGCTCGTACCGACGTAAGTGCCTAGATTGATGGCCGTTCCATTCTTCTCGAGAAACGCGAAGTACTCTCCGAGAGACCGCCACGGATACTTCGGATCGGGCTGTTTGCCGAGTGCGACCTGCGGCCATGCGGAATGAACCTCGCCCGTGATCTCGCTCGTGATTCCCTGCGTGATCTTCGACACCGCGTGCGGGCCGCGCAGAATCGAGAATTCCGAGTGGCCGAGCATGTCGATGAATCCCGGCGCGACGGCCTGCCCGTTCGCGTCAATGACCCGCCGCGCGCTCAGGCCGGGCACGGACGGCCCGACGTAGGCGATGCGATCGCCAACCGTCGCGACGCTGCCGCGGTACCACGGGTTACCGGTGCCATCGACGATCCGCGCGTTGGTGATGAGCACGTCGTAGCGTGTTCCAGCCGGCCCGCGAGGAACCGACGCGCACGCCGCAGTGAGTGTGATCGCCAGAGTGGAGAGAACTCTCGTGATTCGCATTCGTGTTGAGTTGTGGAGTGTTACGAGATTTTCTGCGTTTTCTTCTTCAAGAAGTCCATCAGAATGAACTGGCCAAGCGTCATGGTATTGGTGAAGTACGCCTTGCCCTTGCTGATCTCGGAGACACGCTTCACGAACTCGACCAGCGCCCGGTCGCGCGCGAGCATGAACGTGTTGATCAGGATTCCCGCGCGCCGGCAGTTCGCAACTTCGCGCAGCGTTGTAGCGATCACCGTTGCGTCAAGCCCCATTGAGTTCTTGTAGATCTGTCCGTTGGGCATCGTCATCGCGCTTGGCTTGCCATCGGTGATCATCACGATCTGGCGCATGTCTTTCTTCTGCGCCATGAGCAACCGACGGGCGAGCTTGAGCCCTTCCGCGGTGTTCGTGTGATAGGGACCGACCTGCGCCTGCGGAAGCGTCGAAAGCGGAATCTCCTCGGCCGAATCGTGGAAGAGCACGACTTGAAGCGTGTCTCCCGGGAATTGGGTGCGAATGAGATGCGTCAGTGCCAGCGCGACCTTCTTGGCCGGCGTGAATCGGTCCTCGCCGTAGAGAATCATCGAGTGCGATGTGTCGAGCATCAGCACCGTCGCG
>DATCPG010000289.1:0-3934 GCA_036570225.1 Gemmatimonadaceae bacterium
TCCGGATCGAAGCTCAGTCGCCGGGCTTTTTGACAGAGCGACGCGACCTTGCCCGGCGTATCCTTGCCCTCGAGCGTCGTGAGATCGACCATGGAGACCGCTGTCTTGAGTCCCCAGAGCTTGGAGCCCTTCTTGATGCTCCGCGTCTGGAACTTCGCAACACGCTCCTCGATCCCAACCTGGTCGACTGTTCCAATCTCATCGAACAGCTTGTTGAAGCTCGTGCGCGGGGCGGTGGTGGCGGGCATGGTCACTCTAATATCGCGCCGCGCATCCCCCATTACAACGCTGCGCTAGCTGCCTGAAGTCGTAATTCACCATTCCGACTCCACGTCGCGAGCGATTACTTTGGCGGTATGGCTGAAACCCGCCCATTCGCCGTTCTCTTCGATCTCGATGGCACGCTCGTCGATTCGATCGCGCTGCTGCTCGCTTCGATGAAGCACACCTTTCACGGACGGCCGAGGCAGCCCACCGACGATGAGTGGATCCAGGGATTGGGGACGCCGCTCCCGAAACAACTAACGCCGTACATCGAATCGGATGAAGACCGGGAGCGGTTGCTCAATCGTTATCGCACGTTCCAGATAGAAAATCACGACAGGCTGATGGCCCAGTACGCGGGCGTCATCGATACGCTGGCCCTCCTGTATCAGCGCGGGCATCCGTTGGGCGTGGTGACCAGCAAGGGCAACATGATGATGGAGCGGGGCCTCAAGTTCATCGGCGCCGATGACTACATCGAAGTGGCGATCGGGTACGACTCGGTTCACATCCACAAACCCGACCCGTACCCCGTCCGCGCGGCGCTCGAAAAGCTGGAGTACAATGCAGACGAAGCGGTTTTCGTCGGCGATTCGCCGCACGACATCCAATCGGGCAACGACGCCGGTGTGACCACGATTGCCGCGCTGTGGGGGCCTTTCAGGCGCGATCAGCTGGAGCCGTACAATCCGACCTACTTTCTCGACGATATCAAGGGCCTGCCCGCCCTGCTCGACCGAATCGCTACGAAAAATGCGGGGTAATATATTCCGCACGTTCGAATCTCTTAGGAGTTAGTCAAAATGGGTGTGTCATATCAGACGGGAACGCTGGTCCGCACAGGAGAGGAAAGGGCGACTCTCGTTCGCCGTACGTACTCGCTCGTCCTGGTCAGCGTCATCGTGACGATGGTGGGGGCATCGTTTGGCTTGTCCCAGCCGCGGCTGATGGTCTCGGTCGCTGAGCATCCCTTCATCGCTTTCATTCTCGCCCTGGCGCCCCTCCTGATCGCGACGAGGAAGAAGGCCGACTTCCCGATGAACATCGGTCTCGTGTTTCTGTTCAACCTCGCGATGGGCGTGATGATCTCGCCGACGCTGTACTATTACGGGCGGTCCCAGCCGGGCGTGATAGGGCAGGCGGCCGTTCTCACGATCGGCGCTTTCGGCATTCTGACGCTCTACGCGTTCGTGAGCCGACGTGATTTCAGCGCTTGGGGAAGCTTCCTGATGGTGGGCCTCTGGGTACTAATCGGAACGATGTTTCTGAGCTTCTTTTTCCCGAGCGCTGGGGTCAGCCTCTGGCTCGCGGGAGTGACTGTCCTGTTGTTCAGCGGACTACTCGTGTTCGACACCTGGCGCCTGCGTAACTTCTACGGGCCGGACGAGTACGTCGGTGCGGCGGTGCAGATCTACCTCGATCTGCTGAACATGTTCATGGCGATACTCCGGCTGACGGGGAATCGCCGGAACTAGCTGAAACTGCAAAGGCAACTGCAACTGAACACTACCCGCTGCCCGCTGATCGCTAATTGCTTCAGGCTGCTCGCTTCAGCGCATCAGCTGAGATTTTCCTGAGCGCGGTCGATCTGCTTGGCCATGTCGAGATCCTTCTGGGTGATGCCACCGGCGGAATGCGTGCTCAGCGTGCAGATGATTTTGGTGTAGCGGATGTCGATGTCGGGGTGGTGATCGGCGGCCTCAGCTGCTTTGGCTATCGCCGACACGAAGGCTATTCCGGAAAGGAAACTCCGGAATTGAAAAGTCTTCGTGATCACCTCGCCGCGTCGGCTCCAGCCCGGCAGGGTTCCGAGCTCCCGCTGAATCGCGATGTCCGATAGACGCTCAGCCATCAGTTACTTGCTCCGAGCAGATCATTTGGCGAAGAACATAGCAAATATGAGACTTTCGCGCGCGACCCTGACCGGTCTGACAGTCTCCTTGCTCGGACTGGGATTTCCCCCGGTGTCACGCGCACAGGAGTCATCGGTCCCTCACGCGGATACCTACTGGCGCCTCCTCGCGCTGGGATTCGCGAGCAGCATCGCCGCCCACGAGGCGGGTCATGTGTTGATGTCGTACGCTGTGGGAGCACACCCGTACTTCGGCGTCGATCACGGCAGGCCGACGGTCTATTCCGGAATCGACAGTCGGCTCCATCCACACAAGCAATTCCTCTTTTCCGCGGCAGGACTGACAACGCAGGCGCTGCTGAATGAAGCAATTCTGGATATCCCGCATACTGGAGGAGGCGCGTTCGAGCGCGGACTCCTCGCCGGCGGGATCGGCACCACTCTTTTTTACATAACCCTCGGACGCAATGCATCGGTGAGCGACATCACCTACATGGCGAAAACGTCCTCTCTGTCGAAGACCCAGGTCTCGCTGATCTTCGGCGGAATCTCGGCGATCCAGACCTGGCGCATCTCGCGAAACCCGCGCTACGACCACTTTTTCGCGAGCGCGACAGGAAGCGGCGCGGCGGTTGGTCTTTCCTTTTAGCAGGATGCAAGCGCGTAGCGAAGCTGCTCCAAACTCGTAACTCTCTATTTGGTTCTGTGGATGCGAGGCCGCGTCTGGATCTGTCCCCGCGCATAGGTTCGGTATATATTCGGTGTATGTCGTCGAAAGATCCCGGCCTGTTCGGCCCAGAATACGATCGGACCTCCCGCCAGCTCCCTGTGATCGGTGAGCAAAAGGACATCCGCTACTACTCGTCGCCCGCCAGGAGCATCCTCAACGGGCCTGAGACAACGGGCATGGGGTTCTGGTCGATCAACCCCTACATCGGCTGCGCGTTCGGCTGCGCTTACTGCTACGCGCGATACACCCACCGCTACGTGATGGAGCGCGCCGCCAGCGACGAAAAAATGACCAATGAGCTCGGCGACGCGTACAACAAGCTTCCGCCGTGGCTTGCCTTCGAGCGCAACATTTTCGTGAAGCGCAACGCGCCCGAAGTTCTGAGCCGCACTCTCAGATTCGGAAGTGATAAGCACCTCAAGCTGCTCAAAGGGGAGACGATCGTGATCGGCACGGCGACGGATCCGTACCAGCCGGCCGAAAGAAGATTCCGCGTCACGCGCGGGATACTCCAGGTGCTCGCCGATCACCCCGGATTGAGCGTGTGCATCATCACGAAGAGTCCCCTCATTACCCGCGACATCGACGTGCTCTCGCGAATCAATCGCCACTCGAAGCTGTCAATTCACATCTCGCTCATCACATTGGACCGTGAGCTCGCGCGTCGGCTCGAGCCGAGATCGCCCACGCCTGAGTCGAGAGTGCGCGCATTGGCGCGACTCCGCGAAGCGGGAATCGATGCGGGAATCAACTGCATGCCGGTGCTGCCGGGCATCACCGACAACCCCTCCGATCTGGAGGCCCTGGTCAAGCGGGTATCGGAGGCCGGTGCGACGTATGTCGGTGCGTGCGCGGTAAGACTGCAATCCGCGGCGAGAAAGCGCTATATCCCTTTCATCGAGCAGGAGTTTCCGCACCTCGCGGAGCGGTACCGCAATACCTACGGGAAAAGCGCGTACGCCGGCGAAAAATACCGGGAAGGCCTCGCACAGTTCTTCGAAAAGCTGTGCGCGAAATACAGAGTTCGCGGCTGGTCGAGAAGTGATGAGGACGAAGAAGGGGACGCGGCGCTTGGTGCGCTCGTCCCC
>DATCPG010000290.1:0-2112 GCA_036570225.1 Gemmatimonadaceae bacterium
AGATTACACCACGCGTCGGCAATCCCGGCGTAAGCGCGTGCAAGCGCCGGGTCTTGCAGCAACGCTTGTTGGTACAGATCGAGCGACCGCCGCAGCGCGGGCTCCGAGAGCTTCGCGAAGAAGAACCGGCCTTTCAAGTAAAGCGTGTAGGCCTCGAGATTTTTTGTGGGCGCGACGATTTGCCCCGTATCGCTAGCGAGGCGTAGCTTGAGCGCCTCGACAATCGCGCGTGAGATTTCGTCCTGGACGGCGAATACATCTTCGAGTTGCCTGTCATACGTCTCGTTCCAGAGGTGATAGCCGCTCTCGACATTGATGAGCTGCGCGGTGAGGCGAATTTTGTTTCCCACCTTTCGCACGCTCCCCTCCAGCACCGTCGTTACGCCTAGCTTCTCGCCGATCTCACGGACGTCCACCTCCTTTTCCTTGAACGCGAAGGAACTGGTGCGCGACGCCACGTGCATGCCTGGAAGCTTTCCCAGCGCATTGATGATCTCCTCCGTCATCCCGTCGGAGAAATATTCGTTCTCGGGATCCGCGCTCATGTTCTTGAATGGAAGGACAGCGATCGCTTTCGGAGCCGCCCGGTGCGCGTCGGCTGTCGCTCGGTGCGACCCTGTGCCGCTGTCACGGCCGATCGCGCCAAGCGCCTCGGCGAAATCGGCGGCGGTGGGGTACCGGTCTACCGGCGTGCGCGCGAGCGCGCGAGAGACAGCGGCGTCCACTGCTTCGGGTACATCGCGAGTGGTGCGCACCTTCGGGATCGGCGACACGAAGCGCTTGGCGATGATCGCCTGCGGAGTGACACCGGTGAACGGCGGTTCGCCGGTGAGCATCTCATAGAGCACGCAGCCGAGCGAATACAAATCGGTTCGGCCGTCGGTACGCAGTTCGCCGGCTGATTGCTCGGGGCTCATGTAAGCGGGAGTGCCGATCGCAAGTCCGGTCTGTGTGATCGAACGGCCGTTGTCCGAGAGCGCCTTGCCGATGCCGAAATCGGCGACCATCGCGGCGCCTTCGTGGAGCAGGATATTTTCCGGCTTGATGTCGCGGTGAATCACGTTGTGCCGGTGTGCGTAATCGAGTGCAGAGGCGACTTCGCGGGTTAGGCGGAGCGCTTCGGGCAGGGAGAGCTGGCGCTCTTTGTCGAGCCGCTCCCGCAAAGAGCGCCCCTCCATACTCGGCATCACGTAAAAGAGGAGTCCGTCCGCCTCTCCGGAGTCGAACACTGGCAGGATATGCGGGTGCGTGAGTCCGGCGGCCATCTTGATCTCTCGCAAAAAGCGCTCGGCGCCGATCTCGGCGGAGATCTCGGGACGCAGCACCTTGAGCGCTACCTGGCGGTCATGTCTGAGGTCCTGCGCGAGGAAGACGACCGCCATCCCGCCTTGGCCAAGCTCACGATCAAACGAGTAACGGCCAGCGAGGGCGGGACCCAGGCGGGATTGCAGGGAATTCATCGCAGGGCAAGTTGCCGCTTCGATACCAAACGCGGGAGGAGGTATCTGACTCCTCCCGAGACCCAAGCGTTAACACGAATGCATCCAATCATCATTGCGTCGCCCGGTGAGTTTTCTGGCGTACCAGCCCCCCAACCTTCCACACTTAATGACCCGGGTGGGTTTCGAACCCACGACCTACGGATTAAAAGTCCGTTGCTCTACCAACTGAGCTACCGGGTCGTACTCGGCCTACAAGATACACCGGAACCCGATCTAGTCAGTAGAGCGCTCGCGCGGAAAAAAGTGCGCGGTTCATCCGGGCTCGCGCCCGGCAATTGAGACGGGAAGCATCACCTCGATATCACAAATCTGCGTTAGCTCAGCAATAGGCGGGGCGCCGCAAAATCGGGGACCGGGAACCGTCTCGCGGCGGTATGAAGAATCGTCTTTAGAGTAACCCGCACAGCGGGCGGCGAAAATGCCATTCACTTTCTCGAAAGTAAACGCGGTGATTCGCGCTGTAAGGATGTCCCGCCAGCGCGAGGTAGCCGCTGCGCGCATGGCAGCCCTGGAAGAGAGCAATCACCTGCTACAGACCCAGGCGCGGCAGCTGGAGGATCAAACCAGGGAGGCTCGCGAGCTGGCGCACGAGCTCGCTCTCACCAACGAC
>DATCPG010000291.1:0-4133 GCA_036570225.1 Gemmatimonadaceae bacterium
GAGTATCGTCCGTATCGGCAAGGCGACGACACCAGGCGCATAGACTGGAAGCTGTTCGCGAGCAGCGACCGCGCGTACATCCGGCTCTCGAACGACCGCGCGATCCTGCCGACTATGATTGTGCTCGACGCGAGTGCGTCGATGGCGTTTCCGGTCGCCACGAAAGCGAAGTGGATGCTCGCCGCGCAGCTCGGTGTCGCGCTCGGCGCCGTCGCGCGCAACAGCGGTGATCCCGTCGGCCTCGTTGTGGCGCACGGTGACGAGCCGTTGCTGCTCGCCCCGCGAATGCGCCGGAGCGTGACACACGATTTGATCCGCGCGGTGTCCGCGACAACACCGGGCGGCAACGCAACTCTCGCGCCTTCAGTGTCGATCGCGGCGCAATCGGGTGGGCGGCTGGTGATCGTCACCGATTTTCTCGGTGATGCGCCGGAGCTGCTGACGGTGGCGAGCAGATTGGTGGCGGCGGGGCGGGAAGTGCACGCGGTGCACGTGATTGCGCGCGAGGAGATCGATCCGTCCCATGACAGCGCGATGGTCGCCGATCCGGAAGAACCTGAGATGCGTCGAGCGCTCACCGGAGATACGCGCGCGTCGTACGACGCCGCCTACGGAGAATGGCGGGACCGCATCGCGCACGAGTTCACTGAGGCAGGAGTCGCGTATTCTGTGGCGATTGTGGGGGAGGAATCCACGGACCATTTGATCCGGCGCATCACCGCTCCGCGTGGGTTGGTGGCGACGGCATGACCTTTCTCGCCCCGGGGTTTTTGTTCGCTTCGCTTGGCGTAGCTGCGGCGATAGTCGCGCTCCACTTCATAGTGACGCGTCAGCCGCGCACGGCATTTCTGCCGACGGCGCGGTTTGTACCCGACACCATGGCGACGACGGTTGCACGAGCGAATCGGCCGTCGGACTTGCTCCTGATGCTTTTGCGAGTGCTGGTTGTGCTCGCAGCTGGTGCGGGGCTGGCGAAGCCGGTTCTAACGCCGTCGCGCGGAGCCTCGGCGCGAGTGATTCTCGTCGACGTGTCGCGCTCGTCGCTTGATTCCATCGCGATCCGGGACAGCGTCCGCGCCTTCTTTCGGCCGGGCGACCGCGTCGTTGTCTTCGACTCATCGGCCCGAGTGCTATCTGGAAATGTTGCCGACATCCTCGGAGCGTTGAAGCCAACGCGCCGCCGCGGGAATCTGAGCGTGGCACTCATCGCGGCGTTGCGCGCAGGAAGCAGTCTTCGCGATCGTGCGGACAGTCTCGAGCTCGTGATCGTGTCCCCATTTGCGAGAGAAGAGCTCGACGCGGCGACGGACAGCATTCGTGCGCTGTGGCCAGGAAGAGCGCGCCTCGTGACAATTCGTGCACCGGCAAACACGGCGAGTATCGCGGGCAAGCTGGAAATCAACGCCGATGCGAACGATCCGCTCGCGATAACCGTCGGGTTGGCACAGAGCTTCGTGAACAGCCGCGGCACGATCGATCGTAGCGGATTATCGGCTACGCAGCCGGTCACTTCTGGTGGCGGAGCGTTGATCGAGTGGCCGGCCTCGTCCCGTCCACGATTCGCGGTTTCGCGCGCTGCGAGAGATACAGTTGGTGGCGTGATGGCCGGGGAGGCGGTGGTTGTTTCCGCATTCGAGCGCCAGTGGTCTTACCCGTCGGATTCTCTCCGCGGTGCGGACGTAATCGGTCGATGGGTTGATGGCGAGCCGGCGGCTGTCGAAAAGCCGGAGGGAGCCGGCTGCGTGCGATCTGTAGCCGTGCCGGTAACGGCTGTCGGCGATCTCGCGATCCGAAAAGATTTCGTGCGCTTCGTGGCGGCATTGTCGCGCGCGTGCGCAGGCGTGACGTCCTTGATTCCTGCGGATCCCGCTGTCGTCGCGAAGCTCGAGGGGAGGGGTGGTCTCGCTCGTCGCACCGCCTTCCAGCCTTTGACCGACGCTCGCTCCGATCTGGCGCCCTGGCTCTTCGCTCTGGCAATCGCGGCGGTAATCGCTGAGCTGTTCGTGCGCCGTCGCACAAGAAACACGAGCGCGCTCCGCGACGCGAAGCAACGCGCAGCCTCGAGCGAGGCCCGGGCAGCATGACCGCGATCGAGAGAGTTCGCCGAACGCAGCGGATACTTGGCGTCGTCGCCGTGACGCACGCGCTCGCCTGGGGACTAGCCGCGACACTGCTGATCGTCGCTGCGGTCTCATTTGTCGAGAATAGATCCGCGGCGCCTGTGATCATTGCCGTCATGCTCGGTGTAGCGATCGCCAGCGTGCTGCTTTGGCGGGCAAGGCATCTCGTATCTACCAGTCGCGTCGCGCTGTGGATCGAAGAACGAATTCCCGACCTTCAATACACACTCGTCACGGCGATGGAACAGAGCGGATCTCCGTTCGTGGACGATATGGAACGTGCCGCAGCTCTGCAGGACATCGGCAGCGCGACGCGTGTGGCGCTGCGCAAAGCGCTCCTTGCTGTGGCCGGGCTCGTTGCAGCCGCCCTACTACTATATGTATCCGGCTCAGACGTCGGCGGTACGGGTGGTTTCGCGCGATTGGGACGCATGGGCGCGTCGTCGAATATTCCCGCCGCCAGCAGGCTCGAAGATATTCACGTCGTCGTGACTCCTCCGGCGTATACGGGCGGCCGAAGGCTCACTCTCGACGATCCTTCATCGATCACGACGCTCACGGGAAGCAGCGTCGCGATTAGTGGACACGGATCAGCATCAGGCCTGACGGCATCTATCTCCGTACCCGTGAGAATCTCCGGGACGAAAGGAAGCTGGACGACTTCATTTCAGATGCCCGCGAGGCCCGCGGCTCTTACACTAAAGGATCGCAACTATGAGCGGGTCATCGTGCTAGATCCGCGCGCGGACGCTCCGCCAAAAATCTCGCTGACCTCGCCGATACGGGACACGACGCTCCGTAAAGCGCAGCTCGTGGTGCACCTCAACGCGACGGCCACAGACGACATCGGACTGAGCGCGGGACACTTCGAGTACCTGATCACCTCTGGCTCCGGTGAGATCTTCACCGGGCGCACGATTACCACACCGCTCGTCAGTTTCGGCGGCTCACGCAATGGCTCGATCTCGGCCACGCTCGATCTCGCTTCCCTCAAGCTCGGCGAAGGCGACATCGTGTCGATGCGCGCAATCGTGCAGGACGGCAACACACTTACCGGACCTGGCGTCGCGACATCCGATACTCGGACGATCCGGATCGCGCGCGCCGGCGAGTACGATTCACTGGCAGTCGATGCGGCGGCGCCACCTCCACTCGATACCTCGGTGGTGAGTCAGAGGATGCTGATCCTGATGGCCGAAAAGCTCGTTCGGGAACAGCCGCAGCTCGCGCACGAGGATCTGGTCAAGCGGTCGACTGAAATCGGCGATCTCGAGGACGGCATCAGAAAGCGAGTGCGCGACATCCTCTCCGACGGCGAGGAATCCCCCGTGCAGCAGCAGGCCGGTGACCAGGCAGCGACCGTCGAGGAGATGGAATCGCCAGATCAAATCAACGGGACCAAGGATCCCGATCTCGCCGAAGCCTACAAGACGCTGTGGGAATCCGTCCGGTCACTGAAGATCGCCGAGCCGGCGCTGGCGCTGCCGCCGATGCGCGCGGCACTCAAGGCGCTGGACCGCGCGCGACTCGCCAATCGTCTGTACCTGCGCGGTCTGCCGCCCAGGATCATGGTCGACATCCAGCGCGTCCGACTCGCCGGCAAGCAGAAGGGGAGTCCCAACACCCGCACTCCGCGCTCCTTTGCCGACTCGACCCGCGTCCGCCTGTCCGCGCGATTCGGCGCGTTGCTCGACCTGATCGAGAAGCAGCCCGCGCGCGCAATCACCGAGCTGTCGCTGATGCGCGTCGACGCGCTCTCGTCGCTCCCCGACTTCGCTGCCGCACTCGGCGAAGCAACCGACGCGATTCGCGCTGGCAAGGATGCGACGCTGCCCCTCCTTCGCGCGCGCCGCGCCCTGGATGGTCCACCCGCAACAACGCCCGGACTCCCTGCATGGATGGGAGGCGAATGATCGACTCCGCAGTTCCACCCTCCCGCCTCCCGCTTCCCGCTTCCCGCCTCGACTTCGTCTTCTGCACCGGACAGTACAATTCCGGCGACTGGGACAGCGC
>DATCPG010000292.1:0-7910 GCA_036570225.1 Gemmatimonadaceae bacterium
CCATATAGTAGTAGCGGGTATCGCCGCTCTTCAGCGTCACCTTGAGCTTGTAGACGTCGGTCCCTTCGATCTGGTCCATCCCCACGAGCTCGACCTTGTTGCCCTTCGCCTTGTAGTCGATCAGGGGCTCATCGAAATCGGAATCTTCGATGATTCCACGCAGCTCCTCTTCGCTGAGTGCTTCGGCGTCCTTCTTTCCGCCGAACGGGTCGATCTTCCAGCCACCGGTTCCGTCGTACGCGTTGATGCCAGTCATTCCCTGTATGGAGAATTCTTCGCGAACCTTGTTCGGCCGGGTGTTCTCCTGCACGACGACGGCTTCGAATCCCCCGTCGCCGATGTACTTGCCGACTCGTCGCAGAGTCTTGATCGATTGGATCTTGTCGGCGCCGCCAACGGTCTTGATGTAGCGGGCGATTATATCGTCCGCGGTGAGCGGCGTCTGTGCGCCGGCAGAAACAGCGAAGACCAGGGCCGTCACGATGAAGGGGAGTTTGCGCATGATTCCCTCGAGCGATGTCGAGTCGATAAGAGGAAGGAGTAGCAAGCCTGAAGATTCTGCGCACTGGGGGAATTGTTTGTCAATGAGCGACCTGGCTTCTCCTGAGTGTCAGGTCATTTCTTTGACTTGTCGCCCTGCTTTTTCAGTGCAGCGCGCAATTCGTCGGACAGCTTCCTCACGTCGTCAGGCCTGCCGTGGAGGGCCGCCGGGGTGTTCTGAAAATGCGCGACCTTCCATCCGGCGGCCGTTCTCACCGCTACCATAGTCTGCACTGCGTTGACTTCGGGGTTGATGTCGTCCTTGTCCGGGGGGATCATCCCAGCCACGGCGCTGAGAATCGTCACGCCTTCGGAAAGAACACGGACTTCGCGCACGATCGACACGTAGCGCGCGGTCTGGTGGTGCGTGACGATCTGGCTCAGATGCGCTCCGATCTCAGCCTGGCCGAACACCTGGGTTCCATCGAACCCGACAATGCTGCCGTCCGGCGCGAACAGCAGCGCGAAGTCACGCGCGTTTCTCTTGTCCCACGCGTCTAGGAGCTGGCGATAGAGGTCGCGCGTCCCGCGGTCCGTGCCGGGGTCAATGGATTTGGCACTCATTAAAGCCTCCCCTCGTTCTCAGCGTCCATGAATCGCTCTTCGATCCGGCGATCCGGTATCAGCCACATCAACGCGACAGACACGTATATCGCGTCCGACAGAATCTGGTGCACGAAAGCCAGAGGAATCGCCGCAAGGTAGAGAACTACGGAGATCTTTCCCTTGAAGTCGTTGCCAACCGCAGCCCTGAGGCGCGAGCCAGGTCCCTGACTTCTGATTATCGTCTGCTCGAGTATGTAATACGCGACCCCAGCGAACATCAGCACCACCCCGTAGAGCGCGGTAGGCAGCGGCTCGAAGTGGTTCTCACCCATCCATCCCGTTACGAACGGCATCAGCGAGAGCCAGAACAGCAGGTGCAGATTTGCCCACAGTATCCCACCGGTGATCCGGTCGGTGAGAAAAAGCATGTGGTGGTGGTTGCTCCAGTAGATGCCGATGACGATGAAGCTGAGCACGTAGGTGAGGAACACGGGCAGGAGCTCGCGGAGCGCAGCCAGATCGGTGGCGTGTGGAACCCGCAACTCGAGGACCATGATCGTGATGAGGATCGCGATCACGCCGTCGCTGAACGCGTTCAGCCGCTCGGTGGTCAGGTCAGTCTTCCCCGCATGGGGGAAATGTACAGCCCCCCAAAGGATCGGCGTCGCGACGTGTATCCGAGCGGCAGTTCCCAAAACCTCCCGGCCTGCATAGAGGAGCTCTAACGCCGAATGGAGCAAATCAGAAGAATCCGCTCCAAATCCGGAGCATCCGTATAACCCTTTTCATAGGAGCCAGCCCTGGCCAGCCCAAGCGCTGATTCACGATCAGAGATGCCCGACCGCGCTAATGGATGTAATTTTTGGCTGCGGATGCGAACACGTGCACACCCAGATTCCAATCAGAAAGGAGAATCGAGTGCCTGGACCTGAGATGAAACGCGCACTTCTCCTGGCGGCCATCGCCGCGACGACGTGGAATTCGGTTTCCGTTCTGGCGGCGCAAACTTCGCCCGCCACGGGGGCCGCTCAGACCCAGGCTCCGCCGAGCGAGTCTCCACTCTTTTCCGTGCGCGCGTCGCAGTTCGCCGATTCCGTTCTCAAGCTGATGACGCTGGACGAAAAAATTGGGCAGCTGAACCAAACGCCCGGCGAGGGTTCGCAAACAGGTCCACGCGTTCCCGTTGGCAGCGAGGCGCTCATTCGCGCTGGTCGGGTCGGCTCGTTCCTGGGAGTCTGGGGAGTCGATTACACCCGAGAGCTCCAGCGAATCGCGACGCACGAATCCCGACTGAAAATTCCGCTGCTGTTCGCGATGGACGTCATTCACGGTTTCCGCACCATCTATCCGGTTCCGATCGCCGAGGCGGCGAGCTTCGATCCGGCGCGCGCGGAGTTTTCTGCCCGGCAAGCCGCGGTGGAAGCCACAGCGCACGGACTTCATTGGACGTTCGCTCCGATGGTAGACATCGCACGCGATCCACGCTGGGGGCGCATCGTCGAAGGCGCCGGCGAAGATCCGTACCTGGGGAGCGCCATGTCCGCCGCGCGCGTGCGCGGCTTTCAGGGCGGTGACGGCGCGGTGGGCCTCGGAGCCCCGGACGCGCTCCTGGCGAACGTAAAGCACTTCGCGGCTTACGGTGGCGCCGAAGGAGGTCGCGACTACAACAGCGTCGAGCTGAGCGAAAGGACTCTGTGGGAGACGTATCTCCCTCCGTACGAGGCGGCCGTCAAGGCGGGGGTCGCATTCGTCATGACGTCGTTCAACGACATCGGCGGCACCCCTGCGCACTCGAGCGACTGGCTGCTGGGCGACGTGTTGCGCCAACGCTGGGGATTCAAGGGAGCCGTGGTCAGCGACTGGGGTGGAATCAGCGAGCTGATCCCGCACGGAGTCGCCGCGAACAGGGGCGAGGCTGGAATCCTCGGGATTCGCGCCGGCATCGATATCGACATGTCCGACAACGTGTACATCGACAGCCTTGGCGCCGCGGTTCGCTCGGGAAGGGTTCCGGAAGCACTCGTCGATTCGGCGGTGCATCGGGTGCTTCGGATCAAGTACGCGATGGGATTATTCCAGGATCCTTACCGTTTCAACGACGTGGCCCGGGAACGCCACTACACGCTTGCTCCTGAACATCTCGTGGCGAGCCGTCTCGCGGCGCGCGAGGGGATTGTGCTCCTCAAGAATTCTCCGAAGACGCTTCCGTTGCGCAAGGATCTTCAGACGATCGCCGTGATCGGCCCCCTCGCCGACGATGCGCATGCCGCTCTCGGTGGTTGGGCTGCGGATGGACGTCCGAGCGAAGCGCTGACTGTGCTCGCCGGTGTGCGCGCCGCAGTTGGGCCATCGGTGAAAGTGATTTACGCGCGCGGATCTCCCGTCGACAGCGCTGACACCACGGGGTTCGCCGCGGCTCGCGATGCCGTCGGTCAGGCGGATGCCGTCGTTCTCGTGCTCGGCGAAGGCGACACTCTCACTGGCGAGGCGTCGAGCCGCGCGTCGATCGAATTGCCGGGCTTGCAGCTGGAGCTCGCGCGCGCGGTGCTCCGCGCCGCGCGCCGGAGTACTGCGTTCGCGCTAACCGATACCACGCCAAAACCGGTTGCGGTGGTGTTGATGAACGGACGCGCCCTCGCCATTCCGCAGCTGGCGCGCGAAGCGCCGGCGATACTGGAGACGTGGTTCCTCGGAAGTCAGCACGGTGCCGCAGTGGCCGACGTCCTGTTCGGAGACTACAACCCGGGCGGGAAGCTGCCAGTGAGCTTTCCCCGCGCGACGGGGCAGATCCCCATCTACTACAATCACCGCAACACGGGCCGTCCCTCGGACAGCGCGAATCACTATACCTCGAAGTATCTCGACCTCCGTTCGGGTCCCCTCTTCCCCTTCGGATATGGTCTCAGTTACACGACGTTCGCGTACTCGAATCTTCGATTGTCATCCGCGACGATCGCTCCGAACGATTCACTGGTTGTGTCGGTGGATGTGAAGAACACCGGCGACCGCGGCGGTGAAGAAGTCGTGCAGCTCTATGTGCGCGACGACGTGGCCAGCGTCGAGGAGCCTGTGAAGCGACTCGTCGGATTCCAGCGCATCGTGTCGCGTTCGGGCGATATGCGAACCGTCACCTTCATAATTCGTCCCGAATCGCTATCGCTGTACGATCGGCAGATGCGCCGCGTCGTGGAGCCGGGAACATTCACCGTTTACGTCGGCACCAACTCCGACGACGTTCTCACAGCCCACTTCACAGTGATTGGCGAGACGCTCCTGCTCGCGCCGGCGCCGCCCCGTTTTCGATGAGCCACCTCAGTTCAAGGCGTAACGGTCACGGTGAATGTCACAGGCGGAAGCCCGTTGGCCTTCGCCTGGATCTTGACCGTGCCGGCGGTCGTACCCGTCGTAAAGCTGGTCGAGGCTAGTCCAGAGCCGGTCGTCACACTTGTCGCCGGGTCGAGAGTTCCTCCACCACTGACGACGGTCCAGGTGATTGTCTGGTTCAGCAACGGTTGGCCAAATTGTGTCGTCACGGTGACAGACAAATTGACTGGCAGCGTAGTGTTGGTGGGCGCGGTCTGGTTCTGCCCGGACACTATGACAATTGCAGCCGGCGAGGCCGGGTCGACGTTCAACGAACATCCGGAGAAGGCGACGGCGACGATGACCACCGCGATTTTTCGATTGACCCGAAACCGACATTTCACTGCGCGCATGGAGGTTTCCTCATCTGTAAATTCGGTGACTATGACCTGGAAAAAAAAGAATAGCTGCGCGAACAAGTTTTCGCGCGTACCCAGCGACGGAAGTCGATGATTTCGCCGCGACGTCCAGCCACCATTGATTGATGCCTCCAAGTCCGCTTTCACGCCTCCGCAAGCTCTGTCTGGCTCTCCCGGAGGCTCATGAAGTGGAGGCCTGGGGCGAGTCCACATTTCGCGTGAAAGACAAGATCTTCGCCATGTACGCGCACGCAAACACCCATCACGGTGGCGGCCGGAATGCGGTATGGTGCAAGGCGAAGGCCGTGAATCAGCGTCTGATGATCGACGCCGCTCCTGATCGTTTCTTCTCTCCGCCTTACGTCGGTCCCAGCGGTTGGATTGGCGTCTGGCTCGAGGGGGACTGCGACTGGAACGAGCTCGAGGGTCTGCTTCGCGACGGCTACAGAATGACGGCGCCGAAAAAACTTCTGGCGCTCGTGAAGGACGACTAGCGCCTGGCGAGGCCGGCGCGAGCCTGGAATGGAGGCGGTTACGCGAGTGTCTCGACTCCGCTCGCGGTGATCCGGTGCGATATGAGCGGTAGCGGCACCGGAGCAGAATCGGCAATCACGATCGCTTTCTCGAGTACGGACCGTCCCACCTCCAGATCTTTGTTGGTCCTGGCATGGATTGTCGCCAGCCGCTGACCCTTCCGGACGCGATCCTGTGGTTGTGAGGCGATCACGAAACCGACTGACGGATCCACTTTCTCCTCCATGTTCCGCCTGCCTCCGCCGAGCGCGATCACACCGTAGCCGATGGCGCGGGGATCTACGGACTGCACGATGCCGTCGCGGTGGGCGGTGAACTCGGCACGATGCGGCGCCTGCGGCAGACGCAAAGGATCGTTGACGACTCCGGCATCGCCCTCCTGCGCGCTGATGATCTGCTCGAATTTCTTCAATGCCTTCCCCGACCGGATCGCGGTGTCCATCATCGCACGCGCTCCTTCTCTCGTAGACGCCAGCGTCGACAGGACGAGCATCTCCGCTCCAAGAGCGAATGTGACTTCGATCAGATCCGCGGGACCGCCGCCCTTCAGCACCTCGATCGCTTCCGCGACCTCGAGCGCGTTTCCGCAGGCGTTCCCGAGCGGGCGATCCATCGCCGTCACCAGCGCCACGACCGGACAGGCGTGAGCCGCGCCCAGATCGATCATCGCCTGCGCCAGCTGAATCTCCTGGTCCAGCTCAGGGAGGAACGATCCCGAGCCACGCTTGATGTCGAGCACCAGACCGGTGAGGCTCTCCGCGATCTTCTTGCTCATTATGCTCGCCGCGATCAGCGGTATCACTTCCACGGTCGCCGTCGCGTCGCGCAACGCATAGATCTTTCTGTCAGCGGGCACGATTTCGTCGGTCTGCCCAAGCATTGCACAGCCGATTCTGGCGACCTGCTTCTCCGCTTCGGCAAGCGTCAGCGCAGTTCTGAAGCCCGGTATCGACTCGAGCTTGTCCAGCGTCCCACCGGTGTGTCCAAGGCCGCGACCGGACATCATTGGCACAGCGACGCCGAGGGAAGCGATGAGCGGAGCGAGAATCAGAGAGACTTTGTCACCAACGCCGCCCGTCGAATGCTTGTCTATCCTGGCCATCGGCAAGTGCGAGAGATCGAGTCGCTTCCCGCTCTCGAGCATCGCATCCATCAGCGCATTCATCTCGGATTGGTCGAGGCCCCGGAAATACACCGCCATGAGGAGCGCGGCCATCTGATAATCGGGCACCCCGCCGCTCGCGTACGCGAGGACTACCTCCCGTAATTCCCCGGGCTCGAGCTTCCCGCCATTGCGTTTGCGCTCGATCAGACGAGGTACGATCATTTAGGGCCGGCCGGGGTATTCGTCGGGGCCACACTTACACCTGCAATCGGAGTCCACATGCGCGCTTTTCGGTACCTCTCGGTCGGAATGGTGCTCGTTGCTTCCATCGCCAGCGCCCAGACTGCGGCGGATCACATTGCACTCGGCGACAAAGAATACGTCGCAATGAACGCTCCTGCCGCCCTCGCCCACTATGAGGAAGCGATCAAGCTGGATCCGAAGAGCTACGAAGCGAACTGGAAGGCATCGCGATCGGCGGTCGATCTGGGATCGTTCGAGCGCAACGACAAGACCCGCGAGAACTACTTCAAGAGCGCCGAGCTGTATGCCCGCCGCGCGGTCGAGCTGAATCCGGGTGACGCGGAGGGGCATTTCAATCTCGCCCGTTCGCTCGGCAAGAACGCGCTCACGCAGGGCCCGCGTGCGCGAATCAAGTACGGAACCGACGTGCGCACTCACGCCCTGGAATGTCTGAAGATCGACCCCAAACACGCCGGCTGTCTCCACGTCATGGGAATGTGGAACGCCGAAGTGATGCGACTCAGCGGCTTCACCCGCATGATCGCGAAGAATCTGCTCGGGGGACAGGTCTTTGCCTCGGCGAACTGGGCGGACGCGCGGAAGTACATGGAGGAGTCGGTCGCGAATGACCCCGAGCGGATCACTCACCACGTAGATCTCGCCGGAGTGTACAGGGACACGGGCGACAAGGCCAAGGCCCGCGCCGAGTATCAGGCCGCGATGAGGCTTCCGAACCGGGACTACAATGACCGGTACTTCAAGGCCGAGGCGGACGCGGCGTTGCGCGCAGGCTAGCTCATAGCTTTTCGCGCCGGCCCGCGTGGCGGATAGATCGTCGCGCCGGTCCGTCGGAGGGGGTCCTCTTCGTCAGCAGCATTTGGCTCGGGCGGAGCCCCTAACTGCGCTCCCTCGCTCTGCTCGGTCGCGGGTCTCCTTGTCGCCAAATGGGTGCCTCCTACGAGGACCCCCTCCGACTACCCGTCAAGCATCACAGCAACGCTGGGCCGCCGCAGGCGGCCATCCCCGCGCCACACTTCGCTCGACGCCGCCCTTACGTACGAGAGTTGCCGGCGGATGCCACCGCGCTCGAAAGCAGAGAACACGATCGAGACAGATCTCGACTGGGAGGGAGGTGCGGGTATCCTCGGAGGAGGCACCCTGTTAGCGACAAGAAGACCCGCGACCGAGCAGAGCGAGGGAGCATCGTTAGGGGCTCCGCC
>DATCPG010000293.1:0-2521 GCA_036570225.1 Gemmatimonadaceae bacterium
CCCACGACGATTACTTCGACACCATCCGGGTCGCGCTTGGAAAGCGAAGTCCGTCGGCGATACTGGACGAAGCGCGCAACCGCCGCATCAATCTTCGCGCGATGGACGACAGAAGCATCGTCATCGCGCTGGACGAGACCGTGACCAACGAGGACATCGAAAACCTCTTTGCAGCATTCAACGAGGGGAAAGAGCCCGGCTTCTCGCTCGACGACGTAGTGTCGGCGGCGGATTTCCGCTACGACGAGCGCTTCAACCGGACGACTCCCTTTCTCACGCATCCGGTCTTCAACAAGCATCACGCCGAGACGGAGATGCTTCGCTACATGAACAAGCTGCAGTCGCGCGATCTCTCGCTCGTTCACTCGATGATTCCACTCGGCTCGTGCACGATGAAGCTGAACGCGACGGCGGAGATGATGCCGATCACGTGGCCCGGGTTTGCGAAGATCCATCCGTTCGCGCCGCTCGAGCAGACCGAGGGGTACCAGCGGCTGTTCGACGAGCTCGAGCGCGCGCTGGCGGAGATCACGGGGTTCTCGGCCGTCTCACTACAACCGAACGCCGGATCGCAGGGAGAGTACGCGGGCCTGCTGGTGATTCACGCCTACCATGCGTCGCGGAACGAGGGGCATCGCAACGTGTGCCTCATTCCGCAATCTGCGCACGGGACGAACCCGGCGAGCGCCGTGATGGCCGGGATGAAGGTCGTCGTGGTAAGGACGGACGAGCGTGGAAACATCGACGTCGAGGACCTGCGCTCGAAGGCGGAAGAGTACGGGCTGCACCTCGCGGCGCTGATGGTCACCTATCCATCGACCCACGGAGTGTTCGAGGAATCGATCGTCGAAGTCTGCAGCATCGTCCACAAGTACGGCGGCCAGGTGTACATGGACGGCGCGAACATGAACGCGATGGTCGGACTGTGTCGGCCGGGAGATGTTGGCGCCGACGTTTGCCATCTGAATCTTCACAAGACCTTCTGCATTCCGCACGGCGGCGGCGGGCCGGGCATGGGGCCGATCGGTGTCGCGAAGCATCTCGTGCGGTTTCTTCCAGGGCATCCGGTCGTGAAGCTCAATGGACGCGACGAGGTTGGAGCGGTTTCCGCGGCGCCGTGGGGCAGCGCCAGCATTCTTCCGATCTCGTATTCCTACATCAAGCTGATGGGGGCCGAGGGACTAGAGTACGCGACCAAGATCGCGATACTGAACGCGAACTACATCGCGAAGCGTCTCGAGCCGCATTTTCCGGTCTTGTACAAAGGTGCGCACGGCACCGTTGCTCATGAGTGCATTGTCGATACGCGGGTGGTGAAGCAGTCCAGCGGCGTCGACGTGGAGGACATCGCGAAGCGCCTGATGGACTATGGCTTCCACGCGCCGACCGTCTCGTTTCCTGTTCCGGGAACACTGATGATCGAGCCGACGGAGAGCGAGCCAAAAGAAGAGCTGGATCGGTTCTGCGACGCGATGATCGCCATTCGAGCGGAGATCCGGGAAATCGAGTCGGGTGCGGCTGACAGGCAAGACAACGTGCTCAAGAACTCGCCTCACCCAATGAGTCGCGTGGTCTCGACGGCGTGGACGCACCCGTACACCAGGGAAAAGGCTGCATTTCCCGCCGAATGGACGCGTGACTTCAAGTTCTGGCCGGCGGTCGCCCGTGTGGAGAGCGCTTACGGGGACAGGAATCTGATATGCTCCTGCCTGCCCACTGATTCCTACGTAGAGGCCGAAACTGGAACTACGGGAGGTTAAGCGTGCACTGGGGCGGAATTCTGTTTGCTGCGCTGGTGATTGTGCTGGCTGTTCCGTTCGCTCTACCGCACCTGCGAAGCCTGGATAGCCCCTTGAAAACCGAGGGCGCCATGGCGCTGCTGGCGGTCGTGGTCCTAGCCGCGGTGTCTCTGGGTTTCGTGAACGTGATCCGCGCGCTGGGCGGATTCGAGAACCACACCGCCTACTGGACGCTGAACCTTGCGCTCTCGGCGTTGTTCTGGGTGGTGCTGCTTCGGTTGTGCTGGAGAGAGCGCAGGCAGCGTCCGCGCTGAGCGCGGCGCATCGGCTAGTTCGGATTCCTGGAGACTGACGCGGCCTGATTCACTCCGCCCACGTCGGGCTCACGCCCGCCTCACGCGAAGTAGCCAGACTGTGACCTTTCTCTGGCGCGGAGCTTCGAATGCGGTGCTGCTCAGTTATGGCCGGCGCGATTGCCGGCGTTTCGCTCCTTGCGTGTGGGGTGGACGCGACTCAAACTGTGGCCCCGCCACCGCCACCGCCCGATACGGTAGCGGTCGCAAGTCTGGAAATCTCGCCGACAAAGGGGGCCATCTACCAGTCGGGGACGCTCCCGATCGCCGCGCTGGTAAAGTCGGCGGACGGCTCGCCATTGAGCAACAGAACAGTCGTCTGGACCACCAGCGACTCGGGTGTGGCGAGAGTGCTGCCGACTGGACCGCAGTCGGCGTCAGTACAGGGAGTCGCTCCCGGTAACGCGTCGATTGCGGCAACAATTGGCA
>DATCPG010000294.1:0-2163 GCA_036570225.1 Gemmatimonadaceae bacterium
CGGTACGATAGTGGGCATTACGCTGATGACCGCCGCGATCACACTTCCCTTTTCCCGAAGCAGCGAACACTCCGCGCGCCTCGGCGGCGGTCTGCGAATCGCGTCGGGAGTCGTCAGCCTGGGGTTCGGCTTGTTCGTCGCCTACCGCACGGGGTTCGTCGGCGGACTGTTCGCGGGAGCTCCGACGTGGACTCCGCAATAACCCAACGCGGGACTGAGCGACAGGCGAGCCACGTCAATCGGAGGACAATGGAGCGTACAGGGATCGAACCTGCGACCTCCTGGTTGCAAACCAGGCGCTCTCCCAGCTGAGCTAACGCCCCTCAACGCGAAATATAGACGGTGCCGGGCCGTGCGCACACCGCGTTACTCGTGCGCGGGCAGCGGCTCCATCGTGCGCGGGTCGACAGGCACCTGCACCTCATCGCGGTAAGGCGACGTCATGAGCAGGACGCGCATCCGCGGGAATGCATCCATGAAGGAGAGGTAGCAGAAGCCCCACACGCCAAGGAGACCAGCGGTTACTCCGAGCTCCCATAGTCCAAACGGAATGTTGCTCACCACGCCGTAGATCGATGGATAAACCTCGATGTAACGGTGGATCCAGAGTCCAACGACAGTGGACGCCGCGAACAACATCATCGTCGGAAGAAATACTTTCGCCGCGCGCGACAGCAACCCGAAGAACGGCAGCACGAACATGAGGGTCACCCCGATCAGCGTCGGAATCCGCCACCCCTCTATCAGACGCAGCCGCATCCAGTGGGTCTCTTCTCCCATGTTGCCGTACCAGATCACCAGGTACTGCCCGAAAGTGAGATAGCCCCAGAACGCGGTGAATGCGAAGCAGAGTTTTCCGAGATCGTGGAAGTGCTTGTCCAGAATCAGGTCGTATCTGTTCAGATATCTGCGCCAGGCCATGACGATGATCGTCCAGCTCGCGAGTGCCGCGACCCAGCCTCCCATGAAGAACCACCATCCGTACATCGTGCTCTGAAAATGCGGATCGATCGACATGGAGAGGTCCCACGACAGCAGGATCCATCCGAACGCGAACGCAAACGCGAGAAAGACCGCGAGTCTTCCCTGCAGCGAATGCGTGGAGTGAAGCTCACGGCGCTCGTCGCCGTACCCTCTGCGCATGCGCTCCCTGAGGCCCCGCGCCCATCTCGCGCCGCCTTCAGGCAGGATCCCGACATCGAGACGCACCGACGTATAGATGTACCAGACGCTGAGTGAAGTGATGATCAGGTAGACCACGATCACTCGCGTGAAAAAGAAAGGCGGATTGAGCCACACCGCTTTCTCGTGGATGGTCGGAACTGTGTTGCTCCACCAGAAAATGTGGTGCCGCCCCACGAACAGAATCAGCAGGATCAGTACAAACGCGATCGGCAGAAACGCGACGTATCCTTCGAGAAAACGAATGATCGGTCGAGACCATCTTGCCGTAGTGATCCTCTGCACGGCGACGAACATCACGCCCGCCGACGAGATCGACGTGAAGTAGAGCCAGTTGACGAGCAGCGACTGCCAGACACGATCGGGCTGAACGAACAGGCCTATTATGAAGACCACGAGGCCGAACACCGCCAAGGCGATGGATATCGTTTTGAGACCCGCCGGCGTCGGCCGATCGAGACCGACTACGACTTCTTCTCTTGTCGGAACGTGTGCTTCGTGGGCCGTCATCGGATCACAACCCCTCGTGCACTGTCCGCCTTCGCCTTTGCCTTCGCCGAATCCAGCCGCGCCTTTGCTTCGCGAAGGAGCGAGCTATCCGGCACCTTCCCCGCGGCGAGGGCCGCGCTGTCGGACAGCAGCTCGCTCGGCTTGAAGAAGGGAGCCGGGACGTTCGGACCCATTCGTGTCGGGCCGGGCACCTTGTCACCGGTGACGCCGGGCGGCGCAAGCGCACCGACTTCGACCTGACGGCCGTTAACGCCTTGCAGCGCGCGAACGTAATTCACGACGTCCCACCGATCCATCTCCTCGATGCGGTTATAGGGCGGCATGAGTCCGCGGCCGTTGCGGATCATCCCGAAGATGTATCCGTCCGCGCGCCCTTTGGTCATGTCGGTCGTGAGATTGATTCCCGGCATTCCGAATTTTGTCGCCGGACCATCGCCCATTGCCCGCTCTCCGTGACACACGGAGCAGTTG
>DATCPG010000295.1:0-1544 GCA_036570225.1 Gemmatimonadaceae bacterium
AGTGCTCGGTGTAGATCGTGTCGTAAAGGCGCCAATCGCTGCCCGCTGAATTTGCGACGCCGACCGGAAACAACTCCGGATACATCTCCATCGTGTACACCGTGCTGTAGCCGCCGTAACTCGTGCCGGTGATGGCCACCCGCGTTGGATCCACGTAGCTCTGTTTCGCGAGATATCGCGCAGTCTCCGCGAAATCGAGTGCCTCGTACTTGCCCAGCTGCTTGTAAACGACCTTCATGAATGCACTGCCGTAGTTGTTGCTCCCACGATTGTTGACGCCGACGATTATGTAACCTTCCTGCGCCAGCCACTGGGTCCACCCACTGGTGGAGAACGCATCGTACACCTGCTGCGAGCCCGGACCGCCGTATACGTCGAAGATCACCGGATACCGTTTGTTCGGATCGAACGGAACCGGCTTCACCATGTTGGCGTCGATGTGGACGCCGTCCGACGTTGTGAATGAGAACGGCTCGGCTGGTGAATAGGCGTGCGTCGCCAGCCAGTTCGTCACGGATGTGTTGGCCTCGAGCGTACGGATCTTCTGGCCCGCCGTTGACCAGAGCTCCACCTGCACCGGCTGATGCACGGATGAATAACGGTCGAGAAAGTACATCGCGGCCGGGGACATGTTGACGCGATGATTGCCCTCGGCAGTCGTGATGCGCCGCTTGTTCGACCCATCAAAACCGATTGAGTAGAGCTGTCGCTGGAGCGGCGAGACTTCCGTCGATGTGTAATAGAGCGTCTGGCGAGCGGCGTCACTTCCTTCGATGCGCGTTGCACTCCAGCTTCCGCGCGTCACCTGGTTGATCAGCTTGCCGGAGTAATCGTAGCGGTAGACATGCTGGTACCCGTCGCGATCGGAGAGCCAGAAGAACTCGGTCGATCCCGTCGGGAACGACATCATGTCGTCGACGCCCCCATAGAAGTCGAAGACATCGATCCACGTCTTCGAAGATTCCGTCATGACCAGCCGGCGTCCGCCCGTCTTCACGTCGAAGAAAAAGACCTTCATCACGTTCTGCGGGCGATTGAGGGTCATCACCGCGAGCGTATCGGCGCGGCTCGTCCAGTAGATGCGTGGGATGTAGAAGTCTCCGCGCTCGCCGGTATCGAGCCACGTGTTTGTTCCCGTTGCAACGTTTACCACACCGATGCGAACGGTCGCATTGGAATCGCCCGGCTGGGGGATGCGGATTGATTCCCATTCCTGGTGGATTCCAGAATAGTCGGAGAGCTGAACTTCCGGCTCTGCGGAGTCGTTCAGCTGCCAATAGGCGATGTATCGGCTGTCGGTCGACCACTTCCACGCCTGCGGCAAACCGAACTCCTCCTCGTAGACCCAGTCGAAGTGCCCGTTGTAAACGTGCTCGGACGCATCACGAGTGAGGCGCTTTTCCGCGTGGGTCGACAAATCGGTGACGTACATGTCGCCATCGCGCTCGAAGCCGAGTGTCGCGCCACTTGGCGATAGTTGAGCCGTTCGCGCTCCCTTGGTGGCGAGCTGAAGACTGCGATCGGCCAGCGAATAGATGTAGAAA
>DATCPG010000296.1:0-7463 GCA_036570225.1 Gemmatimonadaceae bacterium
TTGCACGAGCTTTCGTTGAGATTCGTACCGCAGATGGCGCACAAACCCTTACAGTCTTCACTGCATTGAACGTACGCCGGAGCCGTCAGTAGCCAGGTTTCTCTCACCGACGGACGGAGATCCAGATTCCGCGCGTTGGGATCGTACAGATATACGTCAGGATCGTCCGCCTCTTCCGCGCCGTTCTCGGCGAGAAGGAAGTGTACCTCTTCGTCCACATCTGCGTGGACTTCCTCGAGACAAAGACGGCAAGGCAGCGTGACACCGCCGTGAATCCGGCCGCTGAAATAAAACCTTCCTTCACCGGCTGACGACAGGCGTCCGACAACCCGAATGGGCTCGAGCGGACGGGGATCGGCTTCTTCCCAAATCGGGTCGTCGGGACTGATCGAGCCATCCACATGGACGGCTTTGGTTTCCAGCGAACGCAGGTCGAAAGACAACATAAGCCCTTTAAACTAGCGGGTTTATGCCCTCGATTCCAGCGGTCAAACGAGATCCGCTTCTGGAAAGAAGAAGGTCGCTTCCCGCTGGGCGTTTTCGTCGGAGTCAGAGGCGTGGATTGCGTTCCGCTCCTTCGACTCGGCGTACAGCTTCCGGACGGTTCCTGCCTCGGCCTCAGCTGGGTCCGTCGCCCCGATGACCTTTCTAAGCGAGGCGACGGCATCCGCGCGCTCGAGAACCATCGGCATGCATTTGCCCGAGGTCATGAAGCGCGTGAGCGGGGCGAAGAAAGGACGCTCCTTGTGAACCGCGTAAAAGGCGCCGGCCTGAGCCTCGGTCAGGCGTGTGACACGGGATGCGATGAGCTTGAACCCGGCTTTCTCGAGCAGCGCGATAATCTGACCGGTCTTTCCGGAATTGAAGGCGTCCGGCTTGATGATCGTGAGTGTTCTGTTGCCTGCCATTTATAGTTCGATCCTAGCGCATAGCGCGTTTGAGTAAATCGACCACGTCGATGGGCCGCTTTGCGACACCAACGCCGTTTTCCTCGAATGCCTGCATCTTCTCGGCTGCCGTCCCCGCCGACCCGGAGATGATCGCTCCAGCGTGGCCCATGCGTCTACCCGGCGGCGCTGTCTGTCCGGCGATGAACCCCACAACCGGTTTTTTCATTTTCTCGCGAACGAACCGCGCGGCGTCCTGCTCGTCGGTGCCGCCGATCTCGCCAATCATCACGACCGCTTCGGTGTTCGGGTCCTTCTCGAAGGCGTCGAGGCAGTCGATGAAGTTGGTGCCATTGATCGGATCGCCTCCGATTCCGACACACGTCGTCTGGCCGATCTTTGCGCGAGTCATCTGATAGACGACCTCGTACGTGAGAGTCCCGGAGCGGCTGACGAGACCCACAGGACCCGGAGTGCAGATGCGACCAGGAATGATTCCAACCTTTGATTGCCCCGGAGAGATGAGACCCGGACAATTCGGGCCGAGCAGCTTCGCTCCCCTTTCCGTGACGAACGGGTTGACGCGTGTCATGTCGAGGACGGGAACGCCTTCAGTGATGCAAACGATGTACGGCACACCGGCATCAGCGGCCTCCATCATTGCGTCTGCCGCGAAGATCGGTGGCACGTAGATGACCGTCGTGTTCGCGCCGGTCGCCTTCACCGCCTCGGCGACGGTGTTGAATATCGGAACCTTGCCCTCGAACTTCTGGCCGCCCTTGCCCGGCGTGACGCCACCCACGACGTGAGTGCCGTACTCGATCATCTGCTTCGTGTGGAACGATCCGTCTCGCCCGGTGATTCCCTGGACGATAAGGCGCGTGCTCTTGTCGATGAAGATGCTCACGCCGCTTTCCCCGTCGCGAGCGCCACCGCTTTCTTCACGGCTTCATCCATGTCTGTCATCGCCGAGAGTCCGTTCTCCTTGAGGATCTTCACTGCAATTTCTTCGTTGGTGCCGGTGAGCCTTATCACGAGTGGAACCTTGAGCGGGTTCTGTTTGATCGCTGTCACGATTCCATTCGCCACATCGTCGGTGCGAGTGATGCCGCCGAAAATGTTGAAGAGAATCGCCTTCACGTTGGGGTCGCTGGTGATGATCTTCAGCGCGGCGACGACTTTCTCCGGGTTCGATGATCCGCCGATGTCGAGGAAGTTGGCGGGGTCGCCTCCGTAGTATTTCACGAGATCCATCGTTGCCATCGCGAGTCCAGCGCCATTCACCACGCAGCCGACATTTCCGTCGAGCTTGATGAAGGTCAGGTTCGCCTTACGCGCCTCGACCTCGGCCGGATCTTCGGCCGACTCGTCGCGGAGGGCGGCGATGTCGGGGCGACGATCGAGCTCGTTGTCGTCGATCACCATCTTGGCATCGAGGGCAACGACGTCGCCAGTTGGCGTCGTCACGAGCGGGTTGATCTCCGCCAACGATCCACCGTTTTCAGAGAATGCGTTGTAGAGCTGCTGGAGAATCTTTGCAGTTGCGCGGACCTGTTTCATGTCCGAGTAAAGGAAGAAGGCGAGCTGCATCGCTTCGTACAGCTGAAGTCCATAGCGTGGATCAACTGCGTGACGAAGGATTTTATCGGGAGTCTTGGCTGCCACCTCTTCGATGTCGATTCCGCCGGCAGGGCTGGCCATGAAGACGGCACGCTTGGACGCGCGGTCGACGATGATGCCGACGTAGGCTTCACTCGCGATGTCGGCCGCCGGCGTGACGAGGACCTTCTTCACCGGAAGCCCCTTGATTGTCAGCTTGAGGATCTGCGCCGCGATGGTCTTCGCTTCCGCGGGAGTTTTAGCCAGCTTCACACCGCCAGCTTTTCCGCGACCGCCGGCGTGAACCTGTGCTTTTATCACGACGGTCGTTCCGAATTTGCGCGCTATTGCTTCCGCCTCTTCCGGCGTCGCGGCGACCTCTCCAGGAGGAATCGGTATGCCGTACTTACGAAAGATCTCCTTTGCCTGATACTCGTGGATGTTCACTCTAGCTCCGGACGCGTGTGGACACGCGTCGTGTTAAACGAGGTGTGATCTACGGGATGATTTCAGTACCACCAACGCCCTGCACAGCCGCCTTGCCCTGGCTCAGCTCCGTAATAATGGCACGGCCTTTAGTTCGACGCACGTAATCCGCGGCTGCCGCAACTTTCGGCGCCATGCTTCCTTCGCCGAATGCGCCTTCACGTCCCAGTCGGTCTGCTTCGGCCACTGTCATCGAGCTGATCAAACGCTGCTGATCCGTTCCCCACCCAGTATAAACGGCGTCGACATCGGTGAGAATCATGAACAGCTCCGCGCCCAGCTCTCTGGCAAGAACCGCGGCAGCGAGATCCTTGTCGACGACAGCGTCGACCCCCTCGAGGCCGAGCACCGGATCGCGATACACGGGGATTCCGCCGCCACCGCACGCGATGACCAGAGTCTCGCGGTCGACCAGACTCCGGATCGTCGAGAGCTCGTGGATCTTCAGGGGGATTGGACTTCCGACAACGCGCCTGAACCGTCCCTGCCCGTCCTTCTTCACCGGACGACCTTCTGCGCGCAGCTCGCGCGCGCGGGCACCGGAGAGTCCGTGGCCGATGAACTTCTTGGGATCCTTGAGCGCTGGATCGTCCGATGCCACTTCGACCTGTGTCAGGACCGTGACGACATCTCGGCTGCTTCCCGCCTTTCGGAGCGCATTCTCCAGGGATTGCTGCAGCATATATCCAATCCAGCCTGCGGTTCCGGCGACCAGAACGCCGAGCGGAAGGGGCAAAACCTCGCTACGCGCCTTCTCGTTGCGTACGAGCTCGTCACCAACCTGCGGTCCGTTGCCGTGAACCACCACGACGCGCCAACCATCGAGCGCCAAATCGACGATCGGTCCGAGACTTTCGCGCGTATGACGGAACTGGTCGGCAATGGACGAATGTTCTCCAGGAGGAGATAACGCGTTGCCTCCGACGGCGATGACCGCGGTGCGGGGCTTGTCGGTCACTTGTGCTGGGCGAGGAGTGCTCCCAGGGAGTCGTACGCGATTCCGAACGCCTTGAGATCGGCCACCGCCAGGGCCGCTCGCATCCGATTGTATAATCGCGTGACAGACGCGCGGAACGTAGAATCGACAGCCGAGCCAGATTCGGGCGAGACCGGCTCCCACGGAGCGGTCGTGAGCTCGCGCGCAATTCCCGGCGCGCGGTAGTCCGCGGAATTTGGGAACGCGGTCGTCCACGCCAGGCTTATTGGATCCGGGTTTGGATCCGCGGCGATCAGCACTCGACCGGTGCGTCCGTTGACGAGAGCAGTACCCGCGTGCCTGAAGAAGCTGCGCTCTTCCCCTAAGAGCACGTAGTGCTGGCTCAGCGGAAAGTTGGAAGACGCCGAATAGAGCTCGAGCTTCCAGTACAACGTGTCGGCATGGAACATGGGCTCGGTCATGCTGCCCTGTGCGAAAATGGGCGCCAGCTGTCGGACTCTGGTCCGCACATCCCGCACGGAAATCAATCGCGCACGGCGGGGAATCGAATCCGACAGAAGGTCGAATGACTGATATGCCCAGGCATATTCCAGACGCGACAGACCATCTCCGAGACGTGGGCCGGCGACGTCCAGTTGCGGGTCGGAGATTACGACCAGGCCCGTCGCGCCTGGGTAGATGAGAGAATCCTGCCGCAGTAGCTGCTGGCCGGCCGCGCTGGTGGTGACGCTGTCGAGCGCAGCGGACACCGCCGATCCGCTCGGTCCTGCGCCGGGCAAAACGTTCAACGCAAATGCTCGGCGGGTGTACTCCGCTCTGGTCGCCACGTATGAGCGATCGCGCGCGAGCTGGATCGTTTTGGGTGTGACACGGCGCACGAGGAGCGGCACTATCTCTTGAACCGTTATCGAGAGAATCACGATCACGGTCACGGCTAGGAAGCTCGTACGCAGCTGTCCCGTCCACCCGCTGAGAAGGACGGTGATGGCGGCAGCGGCTGTCGCGATTGACAGAAGCAACAGACCGGGCAGCAGCCACTGATGATCGACGTACGAAAAAACCCGATCGTCACCGCTCCCTCGGATCAGAAGATCATAGGATTCGAGTCGGTAGCTCCACATCGTGACCAGGAGCAGAAGTGCCGCGAGGACGCTCAGATGCCGGCGAACGTACGCGCTCATCTGCAGCCCCGCTTTCTCCCACCGGAGTCCGGGCGTAAGCGAGTAAAGGACTCCCACCAGCATCGACACCGATACCACCAGCAGCGTCGCCCATGAGTAGAGCGCTTTCTCGAACGGCAGCCAGGTTGTGTAGAATCCCAGATCGTGCTGGAAGTACGGATCTGCTTCACGGAACGTGACGTTGAGGCGCGCGATGGCGAGCGACGTCCAATGCGGAAGCGCGGGCGTTAGCGCTGCGGCGATCGAGACCGACAGGACCAGCGCGACACGATCGAGATATTTTCGCGGGACAGCTTCACCAAACTCGACGTTGGCCAGCCGCCGCGGGAGAGTCAGCGCGCCAATGCTTCGACCCAAGGCGGAAAGATTGACGAACGCGAGCAGGACAGCGACAACCCATCCGATCCCGTAGATGAGCAGCGTGTCACCCGCGCGCTCGCTCCACAGTGCGGCCGCTCCCATCGCGCCGTACCAGCTGTGATCGGCGTAGAGTACCGAGAAGGTGCGGCCGCCAACGAGTAGTACCGCCGCGATGACGACCCCGACGAGGAGGCGCCTGCGGGGCATCACATCAAACCTGAACGCCCTTTGCGCGGAGCCAGCCCTGCATCTCAGACTGAATTTTGTCGAGCTGCTCCTTCGTGCGCGCCTCGAACCGCATTACGAGCACCGGTCCGGTGTTCGATGCGCGAATCAGTCCCCACCCGTCGCCGAATAGCACGCGAACTCCGTCAACGGTGATCACTTTGTACCTGGCACCGAAGTATTGCCTGGCTTCCTCGACTATTCCGAATTTGGTGTCGTCGGGACAATCGACGCGAATCTCGGGCGTGGACACGAATCGGGGAACATCGGCCAGAAGCTCGCGAACGCTCTTGCCCGAATCCGCGATGATCCGCAGAAGCCTGGCGGCACCGTAAAGGGCGTCATCGAATCCGTAGAAGCCCTCGGAAAAGAACATGTGTCCGGACACTTCGCCGCCGACGGGGGCGCGGGTCTGATGCATTTTCTCCTCGACCAGCGAATGACCGGTCTTCCACATCACGGGAATGCCGCCGGCCTTTTCCACCGCTTCGGGAAGTGCCTGCGATGCCTTTACGTCGAACACGATCGACTGGCCCTTGCCGGTTCGCGCCAATGCATCGCGCGCGTAGATGATCAAAAGGATATCTCCCCAGATGATCTCGCCCTGGTCGTCGACAACGCCGATTCGGTCGGCATCTCCGTCAAAGGCGATTCCAACGTCCGCCCGATCCTTTTTCACGGCGGCAATGAGGTCCTGCAAGTTCTTCTCAACCGTGGGGTCTGGGTGATGATTGGGAAAGGTCCCATCGCTTACGCAGAAAAGGCATCGTGGTGTGATGCCAAGCTTCGGAAAAAGCTGGGGCGCCACGAGCGCGCCGGCTCCGTTACCACAATCAATGACGACCTTGAGATCGCGCGAGAGCTTGCCAATGCGTCCGGTGATATCGTCGACGTAGCGATCGATCACCTGCTCCTGGCGAAGGGTTCCCTTTCCGCTTGGAAACTCCCCTGCAACGGCAAGGTCGTACAGGTGCTGGATGTCGGCGCCAAAAACCGACGTCGTTCCCAGGCCCAGCTTGAAGCCGTTGTACTCCGGCGGGTTGTGCGATCCCGTGATCTGGATTCCGGCAACGACGTCCAGATTGTGCTGGGACCAGTACGCCAGAGGCGTTGGGACTGTCCCGATATCGACGACGTCGACACCGCTCGCCAGAAGCCCCGCAACGAGAGCTGGGTGAAGTTTGTCACCCGATGGCCGGTTGTCACGACCCACGGCAATGGCTCCCTTCACTCCCCTCTCTGCCAGGAACGCCGCGAATGCGCCGCCGACGGCCGTCGCTACTTCTTCGGTGAGATCCTTGCCCGCGACTCCACGGATGTCGTACTCACGAAAAATCGTGCGCGATATTGCCATCGGAGGCTGCAAGACCGCCGCGCCCGTTTTGCCCATGCCGAATCTACTTGCCGCTCGGCAACGGATCGGGTCGCAGTGCCACTACACTGGGGTTCGCCGCGCTCGTCGTACGCGGTATTCCAGCCGGCACTTGCCTGACAGCCGAGTCGGTGGTGAGGGTTGGCGTGCTCCGCCGTGTGAAGGATACGATCGCATCGGGGAACAGACCGAAGATCAGGATCACAGCGGCTGAGGCCCAGACGACGGTACGCGTCCATCCGCCGGTTCGTTCCGGCAACGCCGCGGTGCTGTCCCGTGGCTTCATGAACATCACCATCACGACGTACAGATAGTAGCCGGCACTGACCAGGCTTGTGATCACCAGCAGCACCGCCAATCTCGTCTGGGGAAACGGCGCCTGAAGCGCAGCCTGCAGAACGTACCACTTGGCGAAG
>DATCPG010000297.1:0-14217 GCA_036570225.1 Gemmatimonadaceae bacterium
TGCTTGGTGAAGGCGACGCGCCTTTCACGCCACTCGAACCCTCCTTCTTCTCCGCCAATGAGGTTGACGAGCTTGTCGACGCCTTTTCGGGCGAACGCATTGTAAGCCGCGGCAGCGCCAAGGAGGGCTCCGCCCGATAGCAGGATCTTTTTCCAAGGCCCTTCTGGTTGCTCGTCGTTCTCCTGCATCAATCCTCACTCAGGTGGGTCAAGGAAAAAGCGCGGTTACTTGAGAGTAACCGCGCCTCGGGCACTGCGCACGGGGGCAGGAAAATCTACCTCCGGGAACGGCCCTTCGAACGGGAGCCCTTGCCGCTTGCTCTGCGGGATTTAGCCCCCTTGGAGCGGGAGCTGGCGCCCTTTTTCGCCTTACTGCGGCTGGCTTTCGGAGCGCTCTTTTTGACACCGCTCTTCTTCCCCGCTTTCCGGCCGGACGAGCGCGATTTGGCCTTGCGAGCCGACTTCTTTCCACCCGACTTTCCGGCTCCTGACGACCTCGAAGTGCTCTTGGCTGCCTTTTTCGGGGCACTGCTTCCGGCGGTGGGCCGAGAACCCGGGGTCGAGCCAGCCATTGCTCCGGCACTGCGAGCGCCCGATGACGAGCCCCCGAGGGTTCCACCAGCTGCGCCGCCCGCTACGTTTCCAGCGGAAGATCCGCTGGATGACGCTCCCGAAAGCGAGCTCCCGAAGGCTCCGCTGGTGCTCGATCCACCCGCGCCGCCGAGCCCACCTCCGGTAAGAGTTGATTCCTGGCGCTTCCCTGAGCCTTTGGGGCGGCCCCTTCTGCCTCTCGGAGCGCCGCCACCGAAGAGATCCTCCTCTTCCTCTTCATCCTCGCCTTCCTCGCCTTCGCTTACGACCGTAGCGTCGGAGTCGACCTCTTCGTCGTCGTCCGCGTCCTCGGCGCTATCCCATAGACGGTCGCTGTGATCCTCATTGATCGCCCAGCCACCATCTTCGTCTTCGTCATCGTCATAGGAACGCTTGCCGCGACTGAAGCCACCCCCGAGATCGTCCGGGTCGTCGTCGTCCGCAAAACGCAATGGCTCCATCTGTTCACCGCTCGGCATGGGTCCTCCCATAGAATGTTCCGCAACGCGCTGAGTTAGCGCGCAATTTTCTGATTTCGCCCGCTGCACGTCGCGTGCCTCGTAGCTGCCCCGCGTAACGATGCGCTTACAGGACACCGAATACGACTCTCCCGACGCGACGTCAAGGAGCACGGCCGGATGGTTAGCCGGAGTCGGGTGAGGCGCTCCTCAATCGCTTGGTAATAACGCGGAGGAGTGCGTCATAAACCTGCGGGTCGAACTGCGCTCCAATATCCACCTTGAGATGTTCCAGCGCCGCCAAAGGCGTCATCGGATCGCGATAGGCGCGCTTCGAGGTGAGGGCGTCAAAAGTGTCTGCGGCGCACAGAATCCTGGCCCCGAGGGGAATGCTTTCGGCGGACAGGCCGCGCGGGTATCCCCGTCCGTCCCAACGCTCGTGGTGGTGTTCGACGTAGTTGAGAGGAGCCTTCAGGTGAAAGAGGGGCGCCAGGATGTCGAGTCCAATCTGTACGTGTTGCTTGACGTGCTCGAATTCCTCGGCCGTGAGCCGGTCGGGCTTGTTAAGGATGGCTTCGCGAATTCCGATCTTGCCGACGTCATGAAGTCGGCCTGCGACGCTCAGATCGTCACGTACCGATTGGTCGAGGGCCATCTCCTCGGCAATCTCCACGGCGAGCTCGGCGACCCGTTGCGAGTGACCGCGCAGATAGACGTCCTTTGCCTCCATCGCGTTGATCAGCGTCTCGGCGATGCTGACCGACATGAGGCGCAGAGACTCCTTTTCCTGCTCGAGCTCGGCGGTGCGAAGCGCGACTTCTTCGCGAATAAGCATGTCGAGGCGACGCATCTCGATGAGCTCGAGTCGCTTCTGAAGCGCGCGATCGACCGCCTGCTGGAGGTCAGCCAACTCGACAGGCTTCATGAGATAATCTGTCGCGCCGGAAGAGAGCACTTCGGTTGCGGTGGCCGCATCGTTCACAGCTGTCAGCATGATGATCGCCAGGTCCTGATCCTTTTCCCTCGCCAGCGGGACGATCTGGACGCCGGTCAATCCGGGCATGCGCACGTCACAGAGCATTAGCGCGAACGAGTCTTTGCTGAGCAGCTGGAGAGCCTGGTCACCCGATCCCGCGATCTCGACTTCATAACCGCGCGAGCGCAGGAATTTGCGAAGCGCGAGACGGATAGTCTCCTCGTCGTCGACGATGAGAATGCGAGTCATGTCGCCGCCTTGGAGAGCGGGAGGGAGATAGTGAACGTAGTGCCGACGTCGAGCGTGCTGTCCACGGAAATCGTTCCTCCGTGTGCCTGGATGATTCCGTAACTGACGCTGAGCCCCAATCCGGTGCCTTCACCAGGTGGCTTGGTGGTGAAAAAGGGCTCAAACACGCGCTGACTCACGGCGAGCGTCATCCCATGTCCGGTATCCGACACCACGATGATGACTGCTCCGTTTCTGCGTCGGGTGATCACTGAGAGGTGTCGGACTTTTGCGTCGCGCAGCGCAGACTCCGCGTTGACGAGCAGGTTGAGCAGAACCTGCTGGAGCTTCTGCTCGTCGCCGCGCACCTTGGGAGCCGACTCGTCCAGCTGCAGGTGGACTTCGATACCACTCGAGCGCGAGGCGAGGGCGCGAAGGCGCACGGTGTGCTGGACGATCGTGTTGATGTCGACTGTGACATCTCGCGCGTCCGTCTTTCGGGCGAACAAGAGAAGATCGCGGATCACTCCGATTGCGCGATCAGCCTCACGCTTGATCAGGCTCACTGATTCGAGCTGCTCTCCTTCCAGCTTGTCCTCGAGAAGCAGCTGCGCAAACGTCGAGATCCCGGTGAGCGGATTATTGAGCTCGTGTGCGACGCCCGCAACGAGCTCTCCGATGGCAGCGAGCTTCTCAGTGCGTCCGAGGTGGTCCGCAACCTTTCGCTCTTCGGTGAGATTTCGAATGCTGATCACCAGCCCGATGATCTCGTCGCTGCCATTCCTGATATGGCTCAGGGTGACGGAAGCTGGGAATTCGCTCCCATCCTTTCTGCGGTGCGTATGCTCGCCTGTCCAGAGAGTCTGGTCTTGCGGAATGGCCGGAATTGTCGTGGGGATCTGTGCGGAAGCGACGACGAAATCATCGACGGAAAGCCCGGCGATCTCCGACGACTCGTATCCGTATTCCCGGATTGCGGCCGCGTTCGCGTACTGCACTTTTGCATCGACGCCGAGGATGAGCACCGGCTGGTCCATTGTGGCGAGTGCAGCGGCGAGGGTCCGCTCGCGCGCGTGCATGCGCTGCTCATCCTCACTGAGGCGCAGGACGTCCATCGCGAGCGCAACGGCGGGAGCAAGGCGAAGAAGCGCCTCGACATGCGGGCCCGTCTGCAGCTGCGGAGTCTCCGAGGTGACGACGAGAACTCCCATGCGCCGGTCGCTGTCCATGAGCGGTATTGTGAGCGCGGGCTCTTCGGGAACACGATCCGGATTGTGAGCTTTCTCGCGCAGGTTCTCGACGAACGTGGGCTCTTCTCTCGCCAACGCCACGCGAACGGAGCTGCGCGCGATCGGTGCAATTATTCCTTCCATCCGTTCGCAGGTACCACACGCAGCAACACAGATGATGGTCTGCCCGTCCGGCGAAACCAACCCGATGGCCTTTCCGCTGGAGGGCACGACCTCATCGAGAATCTTGAGGATGCTGTGACTCGCCTCCACGACCGAGACTTTGCGCAGCGCCAGACGCGCGATCTCCGCCGCCGCCTCGGTCTGTTTCTGCTCGTACCGCTGGGCCGCGAACAGCCGGGCATTCTCGATTGCCACCGCCGCCTGTTGCGCTATGAGCATGATGAGGTCGAGATCATGCGCGTCGTAGGCGTTGGTCTTGTAGGAGAGCACCTGCATCACGCCGACAGTGCGGCCGTGATAAGTGAGTGGTGCAGTGATCTCACTCTGAACTTCACGCTTCGCAGCCACCTGGAAAATCGTTCCCTTCCACCACTGCTCCGGTTTTGACGAAATGACCGGAACAGCGGTCTGAAACACCTTGGCGATGGTCTCGGTGCCGTTTGGAAAGTCGAGGACGCTCTCACCCTCGCGCTCCTCGTTGTCGACCACGATGCAATGCGCGTTGAACTTCTCGCACACGGGATCCGCGATCATCAGCGCGAAGCAGGGAGCATCGACGACCGAAGCAACGGCCTTATAGATCTCGCGATAGGCTTCGTCGAGAGAGATCGTGGCTGAGATCGCCTGCTGCACGGTCGCGACTGCCGCGAAGCGTGCGGCGCGACGCTGGAGCTCGTCGATCAGCTCAGTCGTCAATGAACTCCACCGTCACCGGTCGTGTAATCACTCCCGATTTGACCCCTTCGTCGAGGAAGAGGTGGATAGCTCGGCGACCGCGCTCGCCGTAGTCGAGGGTCCAGTCGTTGACGTACATCCCGACAAACGTGTCCGCTTTGCTGCGATCGAGTCCGCGCGCGTAGCGCATCGCGTGGTCCAGCGCATTCTTCCGGTGGTCGAGACCGTACGCGATGCTCTGACGCAAATGCCGGGACACTTTCTTCTGAACATCCCGGGGCATGTCCTTGCGGATGACATTTCCCCCGAGAGGTAGCGGCAACCCGGTCTTTTCCAGCCACCAGGCTCCCATGTCAGCGATGAGATGGAGGCCGTCGTCCTTGTACGTCAGCTGCCCTTCGTGAATCAGCAATCCCGCGTCGACATCGCCGCGCAAGACCGCCTGCTCGATCTGGTCGAACGGGACGACTACGGGAACGAAATCCGGCTCGAACAGCTTGAGCGCGAGGTACGCACTCGTCATCATGCCCGGCACGGCGATTGGCTTGCCCACAATGTCGGCCTTCGTCATTGGCCTTCCGGAGACGAGCATCGGCCCGTAGCCGTCTCCCATCGACGCTCCGTGAGGCAGCAAGGCGTAGCGGTCGGACAAATAGGCGTACGCGTGGATCGAGACAGCGGTGACGTCGAGCTCTCCACGCATGGCACGGCCATTCAGCGTCTCGATGTCCTGAAGCTCGTGAACGTAGCTCAGGCCCTGAGTGTCGATCTGGCCGTCGGCAAGCGCGTAGAACATGAACGCGTCATCGGAATCGGGACTGTGTGCGAGATGAATTGTGCTGGGCGAGGTCATGGTTTTCCGGAAAGGCTCATCTTCGCCTGTTGTAAAGCGTTGGTGATGTCGTCCTGGTGTCGCAGATATTCCTCACGTTTTTTCGGTGCCTCGGATTTTGCGGCGGTAATCAGGCGCCGTTCGTACGCGTGCAGCTGAGTGCTATCCCCAGCGAGGGTTGCAAGCCGGGCCTCGAGGATCAGGCCGAGGAGATGATTCGGATTTTCGCGGAGAATGCTGTCCGCCTGTGCCTTCGCCAGCGGAAGCGCTCCGACGACTTCGCCGATTCGACCCATGTCGTACCGTTGATCCGCGTTGAGCGGCGCAAGCATTTGATACGCCGTGAGCGCCATCGGAGCGAAGAACTGAACGCTGTCAGCCTTCCCCTGCGTGGCGAGCAGCATCACTCGGTTATAGAGGCGATCGGCGCGCTCCTGAGGTGATAAGCTGGAGATGTCGGGTGCGCGAACTCCGGCGGATTGATCGTCGGCGGATTGATCGTCGGAAGGCGCGCCTCGGTCATCGAGACCGGCCTGGGGCAGCGCGTTTTGCGATCCGTCTACGGTGTTGCTGCGCCGCGCATTGAAGCCGCGTCCGGCAGCCATCGCGAAAAGAGCGAGAAATGCGAGCGCGGCGACGATCCAGGGAAGGGAGCTCGTTTTCGATCCAGCTGGAAGGGCGGCTGCTCCGGCGGGATTTCCACAACGGTGGCAGAATTTGGCGCCTGGACTCAGCTCGGCGGAGCATGAAGCGCAAGTGGCGCCAGCCAGTGGGGCGCCACAATTGGCGCAGTAGCGTCCGTGAGCTGCCGCACCACAAGACGGACAGATTGCCGGTGATTCCGGAGCCGGAGAAGACGGCGAGGTCATGCGCTCAACTTACACGGGCGCCGCCTGTTACGCATCGTGGTTGTGTCAGGGTTTGACACTACCACTGAACACTACTCGCCCCCAGCCGGGAGTGTTCAGTTGCAGCTCAAACCGGAAATAGCATCTCCCGGTACTTGGGTAGCGGCCAGTAGTCGTCGCCGACCACCAGCTCCAGCGCGTCGCAGATCTTGCGGACCTCGGCCATCGTGTCCGCTCCCTCCGACGTGAGCATGTCGGCCTGGCCCGCGGGATCCTCGTGCTTGGCCTCGGCGCGGGCGATCACATCGCTCAGATCTTCGCGGAATTCCTGGAGCTCCTGCACCAATTCGCCAACCTGATTCGCGGTCGCGATCTGGGGAATCACGGCGATTCCAGCTGCCTTCGATTGCGCTGCCGAGCCGGACAGCTGCTTGAGGTAGCCGTAAGCGGCGGGGATGACGATCGTGTCGACCATCTCGCGCATCGTGTGCAACTCGATGAGCATGTCCTTCACGTAACGCTCGACGCGAACGTGATAGCGCGACTCCAGCTCCTCCTTGGTGAGAACACCGTGCTTCGTGAGGAGCGCGCGCGATTGTTTGGATACCATCTCCTTCAGAGCTTCCGGAGTGCGGCGGATGTTCGGAAGCCCGCGCTTTTTCGCCTCCTTGACCCACTCCTCGGAGTAGTTGTTGCCCTCGAAGCGGACGGGCGTGCTCTCCTTGAAAGCTTCGCGGACCACCTTGAGCACAGCGTCATCGATCGACTTGGTCTTCTTCAGCGTTTCACGCAGTGAGTCAGTTATCTCGCCGATGGTATCAGCGACCACGGTGTTGAGCAGAGCGACCGGGAAGGCGATCGAAGCGGACGATCCGACCGCGCGGAACTCGAACTTCTGTCCAGTGAATGCGAAAGGCGAAGTGCGATTCCGATCCGTGTTGTCCTTCTCGACCTCGGGGAGGCGAGCCACGCCGAGCTTGATCATCTGCTGTTCCGCAGTGCCCGAGCTTTTTCCAGCAGCAATCTCTTCGATGACCTTGGTGAGCATGTCACCCATGAACACAGAGATGATCGCGGGCGGAGCTTCGTTCGCGCCGAGTCTGTGCTCGTTACCTGAAGAAGCGATACCGGCTCGGAGAAGACCAGCGTGCTTGTGCACCCCTTTCAGCACCGCCGCCAGAAACAGCAGGAAGCGCAGATTCTGATGCGGAGTTTTTCCCGGCTTGAGGAGGTTCAGTCCATCGAGGTCCGAGGATTCAGCGGTTACGGACATCGACCAGTTGCAGTGCTTCCCGGAGCCGTTGATTCCTGCGAACGGCTTTTCGTGCAGCACCGCCTGGAGATGGTGTCTCAACGCCACTCGGCGCAGTGTCGCCATGACGAGCATGTTGTGATCTACCGCGAGGTCTGTCTCCTCGAAGTACGGCGCCATCTCAAACTGAGAGGGCGCGACCTCGTTGTGGCGGGTGGTTATCGGAACGCCGAGCTTGTAGAGCTCGAATTCTGCTTCCGCGATGCAGCCCTGGATCCGCTCGGGGATTCCGCCGAAGTAGTGATCCTCGAGCTGCTGTCCGCGCGGCGGTGGAGCACCGATGAGAGTGCGTCCGCCCATGACAAGATCGGGGCGCATGGCGAAATGCGCGCGATCGATGAGGAAATACTCCTGCTCGGGACCCAGCGTGGTAAAGACGCGCTGCACTCCCTTGTCGCCCAGGAGCTCGAGGAGCGCGATTGCTTTCTGTGAGAGAATGTCGGAGCTGCGCAGCAGAGGAGTCATCTCGTCGAGCGCTTCCCCGTTGTAGCCGATAAAAACCGAGGGGATGCAGAGCGTGCGCGCGCCCGTGGCTTCGACGATGAAGACAGGACTCGCGGGGTTCCACGCGGTGTAGCCGCGAGCTTCCCAGGTTGCACGAAGTCCACCTGAGGGGAAACTCGATGCGTCGGGCTCGCTTTGGATGAGCTGGTCGCCGGTGAACGATTCCATCGGCTGACGGTCGTCATCGAATGCGAAGAAGGCGTCGTGCTTCTCGGCGGTGAGACCGGTCTGCGGCTGGAACCAGTGAGTGAAGTGGGTGACGCCACGAGAGATCGCCCATTCCTTGATCACCTGGGCGACGACGGGAGCGATAGCCCGGTCGAGCTTTTTGCCCAGACGAATCGAGGCGGCGAGACTGGCGAACACTTCTCGTGGCAGTTTGTCCCGCAACTGCCGAACGCCCAGAGTATTCACGCCGAAATACTGGGAAGTGGGGCCCGGTATCCCGTCATCGTTGAATCCGGGCGCAACCCGTGGTGAGCGGTTGGTGAGCTCGTGAATGGTCGTCTTGCGCTGGCTACTCGTCGGGGGTGTCATGGGATCTGCGGAGGTGGTTTCAAGTCAATCGTGCAAGAAATGCACTTTCGATACGTCAAATTGGTTATTGGGCGCGTAAAAAGCAAGGAATCGGGCCATTTTCGTGTAGAAATTGCAAAAACCGGCCTACAAGGCTACGTTCCGCCTATGCCCCGCCATCGTTCCCAGATTCCGGATACATCAGGTGCAAGTGCTCAGGACATCCTCGATCTGGCCGCTAAGAACAACGTCCGATTCCTAAGACTGCAATTCACGGACATCCTCGGCATCAACAAGAACGTCGAAGTGCCAGCGTCCCAGTTCGAGAAGGCGCTCGCCGGGGACATGATGTTCGATGGCTCGTCGATCGAAGGCTTTGTTCGGATCGAGGAGTCCGACATGCTGCTCGCTCCGGACTTCAGCACCTTCCAGATATTTCCATGGGGAGATGAGAACAGCCGCGTTGCCAGAGTGATCTGCGACATAAACACTCCGGACGGCAGCCCATTCGCCGGAGACCCACGAAGCGTTCTCAAGAGAATGATCGGCCGGGCTGCTGAGCTGGGCTACACGATGAACGCGGGCATGGAAGCCGAGTTTTTCATGTTCAAGCCGGGGCCGGACGACGAGCCGTCAACGGTTACGCACGATGTTGGCTCGTATTTCGATCTCGCTCCGGCTGATCTCGGCGAAGATGCACGCCGGGCGATCGTCGATGTGCTTGAGCGCATGGGGTTCGAGGTCGAAGCTGCTCATCATGAGGTCGCTCACGGGCAACACGAGATCGACTTCCGCTATGCGGACGCGCTCAAGACGGCGGACAACATCACGACCTTTCGATTCGTGGTCAAATACGTCGCGCGGACTTTCGGGCTGATCGCGTCGTTCATGCCGAAGCCGATCTTCGGACAGAACGGCAGCGGGATGCACACGCACCAATCGCTATTCCGCGGAAAAGAGAACGCATTCTGGGATGAGACGTCCGAGTGGGAGCTATCCAGTACCGCGCTGCATTACATCGGCGGGCTATTGCGTCACGCGCGCGGCTTTACGGCGATCACGAATCCACTCGTCAATTCATACAAGAGACTGGTTCCCGGCTACGAAGCTCCGGTGAATGTCGCCTGGTCGATGCGGAACCGATCGCCGATGATTCGCATTCCCGACCGCAGAGGCTTGGGAACGCGAATCGAGCTGCGGATTCCGGATCCGTCGGCCAATCCGTATCTCGCCCTGGCCGTGCAGCTCGCCGCCGGGCTGGATGGCATCGCGACCAAGGCTGATGCGCGGGAGCCCGTGAACACCAACATCTGGGATATGTCGCATCGCGAGAAGCGTCGGCTGAGGATCGACGACCTTCCGCACAATCTCGAAGAAGCCTGCAACGAGCTGGAAAAGGACGATGTGATCACTGAAGCCCTTGGTGATCACATCGTGACCCAGTTCCTGGCGGCTAAGCGACTGGAGTGGCAGGAGTACATCAGCCAGGTCTCCAAGTGGGAGCTCGACAACTACCTGGCCAAGTACTAACGCCCGCGCTTGCGCGGAACCTTGGCTCCCTTCTTCCGGGCTTCGGAGAGACCGATGGCAATCGCCTGCTTGCGGCTCTTTACGGTTTTTCCGCTCCGTCCAGATTTGAGAGTGCCCTTCTTGCGGCGCCGCATCGCGCTCTCGACCCGCTTTGATGCCGCCTTGCCGTACTTGCGTTTGCCTCCTGTTTTCCGCGTAGCCATGCTTGTCCTCCGGTAGAGTGGTATTACTGGCCCGCATCGTGTTGGCGCATGTTGTGCCGGAGAAAGAGGGCGTCGAATGAACCGCGTTCGTTTTTCCGCAAGTCTCCAATCTCACTGACATGAGCAGTCGGACGGGCCTGGAAGCTGAAGCCATCAATCGTCTCACCGACGGCGTGCAGCCGCCGGCGATGCGGGCAATTCTCGTGCAATGTCTTGCTGGAGACATCGCCCCGTCGGCTGCTATTTCACGAATGCTTTCTGAAGGACCATTGCCGACGGTGCGTGCGGCGATCGACGACGTCACGGAGCGCGCCGCGAGTATTTCGCGCGCGAGTGACATGCTGGTTCACGACAGGGTCGACGAGCTGACGCAGGTGTTCGTCGAAAACGTAGCGGCGCTGGCGGATGTGACCGATGCTACGAAAATCTCGGCCGCAGCCAAGGCGGCGCGTGAAGCGCGCTCCGCCCGCTCCCGTGAATCCGGGGATCGGGGCGAACCGCGAATTTCCTGAGACGCTCAGGTCGCGTCAGCTATCGGGGCCAGGCGACTCGCTGCGGGGTGCCTCGTTTTCGTCTCGGCGCTCAGCGCGTCTTCGGTCCGCCCCTCTGCGGTCCTTCTTCGAGCGAGCGCGTAACCAGCGCCAGGTCAGGTAGAGCGCGGCGGCGAGGATGATCCAGTAAAAGGGCAGCACCAGCTCGTGCAGCGCTGGTGCCTGGGTCTCGAGCCACCAGATCAACAGGGCCAGGAGGATGGAGAAGCCCCAGACGACAATCAGCTGTCGCGGCCGTCGACCGTAGATCACGGGCACTGAGTGTAGTCCATTGTGTGTGCGCTCATGTCATTCAGCATCTGGACGATTCCTTGCACCGGTGGGTTGCATGCGCGAGTCCCAAGCAAGTCAAGCGACCCGTCAACATCCACGCAATGCTTCGCCGCATACAGCAAGAAGTTAAGCAGTTCGCTGACGCAGCGATGTTCGACCTCGCGGAACAGGGCTATGCAACGCCGTTTCATCAACTGGTGGCTTGCATCGTATCAGTACGCACAAGAGACGAAGTTTCTCTGCCAACGGCGATCCGTCTGTTCAAGACAGCGCCAACCGCAGCGGCAGTGAGTCGCCTCAGTGTTGCCAGAATCGCCGAGCTGATCCGGCCCTCGTCGTTCTACGAAACCAAGGCATACAACATTCGGGATCTCGCCAAACGTGTCGCCGAGGAGTACGGCGGGAATCTTCCGTGCGATTTCGAGACCATGACATCTTTTCGTGGGGTCGGACCGAAGTGCGCCAACCTCACGCTCGGGATTGCGTGCGGAGCAACGGAGATCAGCGTCGACGTCCATGTCCATCGTGTGACGAACAGATGGGGCTACGTCCGGACACAGACGGCGGACGGGACGCGCCTTGCCCTCGAAGAGAAGTTGCCGCGAAAATACTGGGTCGAGATCACCGGTTGCTGGTGCCATTCGGGAAGCACGTGTGCACGGGACGGCTGCCGAAATGCTCCACTTGCCCAGTGCTCGAGTACTGTCAGCAGGTAGGAGTGACCGAGCACCGGTGATTCCTCGAACTGCAGCCGCCCGAAGTGCACCTATCTCAAGTTCGATTTGCGACCGGCAATCTGCGCCAGACTATCACCGCTCAGGCGAAAACTCCTCCAGTCGTCCATGGCTTTCGCGCCGATTTGCTTGTAAAAGTCGATTGCAAGCTCGTTCCAGTTCAACACCGACCAGTCCAGGCGCCCGCAATCCCGCTCCAAAGCTATCTTCGCCAACGCACCAATCAGTGCGAAACCGACCCCGTGCTTTCTCGCCGTGGGCCTGACGAAAAGATCCTCGAGATAGATCCCACGCTTGCCAAGCCAGGTGGAATAATTGTGGAAGAACAGCGCGAATCCGGCCGGTGTGTCGCCGAGATACGCGATGAGGACTTCGGCGGCGGGTCTTTTTCCGAACAGGGTGTCCGCCAGATCCTTCTCGGTCACAGGTGCCTCGCCGGGAAGTGCTCGCTCGTACTCGGCGAGCTCGAGAATCAGCTCGCGAATGAGAGGAATGTCTTTCTTCGTCGCGAGAACAATGCGTGTCTCTTCGGAACCAGGCTTCATTCGCGCATTATCCGACTGGCAGAATCGGGTGTCAATGCCATCTTTGCAGGATGAAATACACATACATGGGTTTGCTGGGTGTCTCTCTGTTCGCCGGCGCGTGCAATTCTCCTTCGCCGCGCGTCGAAGCGAGAGTCGCTGCACAGGATCCTTCCGGACCGCGGCGACTTCCAACCGGTCGCACGCTCGACCCGGCCGGCGTCTCCTACGATCTCGGCTCGATGCCGCTGGCCATGGCGCTCTCTCCGGAAAAGGATCGAGTGGTGGCGCTGCTCAACGGATGGAGGGAACAGGGAATTCAGGTAGTGGATCGAGCTTCCGGAAGAATCCTCCAGAAGATTCCGCTCCCCGCAGTTTTTCTCGGCATCGTCTTCAGTCCCGACGGAAGATCGCTGTATGTGTCAGGCGGCAATCAGGATGTGATCTACCGGTTCGACTGGCGTGACCGCGCCGCGAAACTCGCGGACAGCATCGTACTCGTGGCGAAGCGGCAGGGCCCGCCACGCCCAATGATGGGTATGGGCGCGGCCAACGATGGGAGCAGGTACCCGGCGGGAATCGCGATCTCGCCCGATGGACGCACTCTTTATGTAGCGGAGAATCTTGGCGACTCCCTCGCGGTGATCGACCTTGCGCAGCGTCGGGTAGTGCAGCGCCTCGGCACCGAGCTTTACCCATACGGCGTGGCGGTAGCGCCAGACGGAACAGTGTACGTGTCCGCATGGGGAGGGTGGACGGTTTCCGTTTTCAGGTCGCGCGCGAATGGAACGATCGGAGATGCCGGCCGAGTGCGGGTTGGACGCCATCCGTCGGCACTCATGCTGAACCCGAGTGGATCCCGGTTGTTCGTCGCATCGGGAAGCACCGACAAGATCACGGTGCTCGACACCAGGACCAGAAACGTGGTTGCCACACTCAATGACGCGTCTCCTGCTGGCACCGGTGAGGGCAGTACGCCGAATGCTTTGGCCCTTTCGGCCGACGGGACGCGTCTCTTCGTTGCCGAGGCCGACAACAACGCGGTAGCGGTATTCGATCTTGCGGCGAGCACAGCGGGGTCGCCATTGGCGACAGGCAGTGACGCGTTGATCGGAAGAATTCCCGCGGGCTGGTATCCATCGGCGATCGCGGTCGACGGCGGCGACATTCTCGTCATCAATGGAAAGGGTCGAGGGACAGCGCCGAATGTCGGGCACCCGCAGCCGAATCAGAGAAGCACGCCTCACAGCCCTGACTACACACTTGGCCAGATCAACGGCACGCTCACGATCGTTCCCGCGGCGAACGCAAGCATCGCGGATCTGGACGCGTTTTCACAGCGCGTCGCTTCGGCGAATGGATGGAACTCGGCGCCAGCGGCGTCGAAGTATCCGCCGTTCGAGCACGTCATTTACGTTATCAAGGAGAACCGCACGTACGATCAGGTACTTGGCGACCTCTCCCAGGCCGACGGCGACCCATCGCTGGTATTCTTTCCGCGCGCCGTTTCGCCGAACCATCACGCGCTTGCCGAGCGCTTCGGAGTCTTCGACAGGTTTTTCGTGAACGCCGAAGTGAGTCCGGACGGCCACAACTGGTCAACCGCGGCGTACGTGACTGACTATTCGGAAAAGACAATTCCCTCCAATTACTCGGATCGCGGGCGCAGCTACGACTACGAGGGGTTCAATCGAAACGCCAGACCGGTGGACGATGTCGCGGAACCTTCGAGCGGATATCTGTGGGATCTCGCGGAGCGCGGCGGCATTACCTACAGGAACTACGGCGAGTACGTCAATGAGCCGGAAGATTCGGCCCGGCTGAAGGATGCGGTATACGTTCCGACGAAACTCAGCCTGGCCACCCACACCAACCGAGCGTATCCGGGCTGGAGCCTGGAAATCCCCGATCAGGTGAGAATTGGGATCTGGCTGAAAGAGTTCCAGGAGTTCGTGCAGGCTGAAAAGATGCCTGCCCTCGAATTTGTCCGTTTGCCGAACGACCATACGGCGGGGGCGAGCGCGGGCTCGCCGACGCCGCGAGCGCTGTCT
>DATCPG010000298.1:0-20344 GCA_036570225.1 Gemmatimonadaceae bacterium
CCCCGGATCCGCCCAAAGTCACATAAACAGCGCTATTATAGAAAGCGTTGTTCCACTCCTCGTAGAACCCAATGCACACATCGAGTGGCCGCGGTGTAGTAACAGCTCTCGCGTATTGCGCCTGAAGATCGCGGGCGAACGCGCCGGCTGTCATGGCGACGTCGCGAACACCACCTTCGACGAAGTATCCGGTGAGCGCTGTCTCGGCGAAGACAGCGACGTCCGGACGCGGGTCGAGGGCATCTACCTGCGAGAATATCCCGGCCAGGCGCTCGATGTTGGCGGTGTAGTCGCCCTTTCGCGGCTTGAACTGAACTACTACGAGATGAATAGAGCGATCCATCCATCTGAAGTTGCCATGACGACGAGGTACAATCAACCGCTTCGCTTGCTGGCGCTGACCCTCTTTCTGCTGGGGGCCGCGTCCGCGCATGCGCAGGAGTCGAGGGCCCTGGACTCGGAGCCGTGGACGATCGTCCCGGTGCCGCAAGCGTCACTGGTTCTCGCGCGCGACGGATCGCTCATCGGTGAGATCGGCAAGGAGATTCGCACGAGCGTGTCGATCAAGTCTCTTCCCGGATACCTTCCGCGCGCCTTTGTAGCCGTCGAGGACCATCGGTTCTACCAGCACGACGGAGTCGACGTCGTCGGAATTGCCGGAGCGCTCAAGGACAACATTTTCGGTGAGCGGCGCGGAGCGAGCACGATCACCCAGCAGCTCGTGGGCAACATGCATCCGGACCTGATCGACCGCACCGACATGAGTCTGGGCAGAAAGCTCAAGGAACAATCGGCGGCGCGGGAAATGGAGAAGCACTACACCAAGGATCAGATCCTCGAAGCATATCTGAATCAGATTCCGTTTGGACACGGCTGGTACGGCGTCGAGAGCGCCGCGCGACACTATTTCGGGAAGAGTGCGTCGAAGGTCTCGCTGGCGGAGGCGGCGGCGCTGGCCGCAATGCCGAAGGGACCGGCTCTCTACGATCCGCTCAGATACCCGGATCGCGTTAAGCAGCGCCGCAACGTCGTGCTCTCGTTGATGGCGGATCAGGGATACATCACCAAAGCTCAGGCGGCGAGTGCGCAGGGAGGACCGCTCGTCACGCTGCCGAATAGCGGATACTCCGCGTATTCACCGTGGTTCGTCGACGTAGTGCGAGTCCAGGCGCAGCGCGCTGGGATCCCGGTCACCCAGGGCGGCTACCGGATCTACACGAGTCTCGACCCGGTGCTCCAGAACGCAGCTGTGAGTGCGCTGCTCGAGGAGACGGCGGCCGTTGAATCGCAGCCCGATTACGCGCATCCGAAATACTCACCGGGTTCCCGCACGACGCCCTCGCGGACGACCGATTATCTGCAGGGAATGGTCGTCGCGCTCGACCCGGCTTCTGGAGACGTTCGCGCGTTCGTGGGCGGACGCGATTACGGCGACTCACAGTTCGATCGCGCGGTTGACGGCATGCGGCAGCCGGGTTCGTCATTCAAGCCGATCGTCTACGCCGCGGCGATCGCGGACAGCATTACGCCGATCACGATCTTCTCCGATACCGCGCTGTCGATTTCGCTCCCCAACGGGACTGTCTATCGCCCCGAGGACTCCGATGGCCAGTACCTCGGCCCGCTCACACTCCGCGACGCGCTCGCCAGGTCGCGCAACGTCGTAGCTGTTCAGCTGGGAATGAAGCTGGGGATGGACTCGATCGCCAGTCTCGCGCGGCGGATGGGTCTCAGCTCGAAGATCGCGCCCTATCCCTCGAGCGCTATCGGCGCATCTGTGGTGCAGCCCCTTGATCTGATCGCCGCCTACACCACCTTCGCGAACCTCGGGACCCCGGTCGAGCCGCGGTTCATATACCGTATAGAAGACAGGAATCGCAAAGTGGTGCTGACGCGCGAGGTCCGCGCTCTGGCTCCGGCCCTGGACCCGCGCGTCACCTACGTCGTCCGCGACATGATGCGCGACGTCGTCGAGCGAGGGACGGCGTCGAGCATCAGACGCTATCTGCCCGCTACCGTTCCGGTGGCCGGAAAGACTGGCACCACGAATGACAATTCCGACGTCTGGTTCATCGGCCTCACGCCCGATCTGGTGGCCGGAGTCTGGCTCGGCTTCGACAAGCCGACGTCGATCGCGAGTGGAGCTGCGGGCGGCTCGATGGCGGCGCCAATTTGGGGGAAAATGGTCGCGCGCTATTACGCGTCGCAGCCGCAGCTGATTGCCTCTCACGCGGCAGAACAGTGGAACCCGCCGCTCGGCGTCATCATGGGCGACGTCGATCGCGCGACCGGGGAGCTGGCGACGGATCAGACCCCGCCCGATCGCCGCTACACGGAGTATTTCGTGGAAGGAACGGAGCCTCCTTCACTGAGGGCGGACCCATGGAAGCTGTTTGCCTGGGGGCCGATAATCTTCTAGCGTAGCGGATTCCAACCCCCGTGAGTATGGTTCGCGACCCACCCTAGTTTCCGCGCATTTCGGGGCGCCTGAGTCAGTAGTGAATAAGCCTGCCGCAACACCAGCTAGTGAAGAATCCGATCTCGTCGCCCGTATCCGGGGAGGCGATGAGGGCGCGTTCGAATCACTCTATCTGGCCCACCACAACGAGCTGTGGCGATTTGCCTATTCCTACGTCGCCCTCTGGAATCTCGCGCTCGACGAGAACGCAGGTCCGCACCTGGGCGGCTGCGCCAATTGTCGGGGCGTGATCACGATCAATTCGGCGAACGGATTCGTCACGCGCAACGTGGAGTACTATGCGCTCGCACATGCCAGCGAATTCGTGAAGCCCGGCGCGCACCGCATTGCCTCGACCACTAATGTGGGTGGGCTACGGAGCGTCGCGTTCAAGAACGCGGACGACGGCTCGAAGGTTCTCATCGTTCTGAACACTGCTACGGCGGAAGTCTCTTTCGCCGTGCACTTCGGCGGCAAGGCGATTCTCTATGCGCTACCGGCCGGCGCCGTCGTTACGCTCCGCTGGACCTAGCCGCTCAAGCGACTTCCTTCATCTCGAGCGGCCGCGCCTGCTCGCCCGGCTCCGACGGCACGAGTGCTATCCGCAGCACCTCGCTCAGCGTTTCCACCGGGTGGAACTCGAGCGTGTTGCGCACGTCTTCCGGCACGTCTTCAATGTCCGCCTCATTTCCTTTCGGAATGATGATGACCTTGATCCCCGCTCGGTGTGCGCCAAGGACTTTCTCCTTGAGCCCGCCGATGGGCAGCACCCGCCCACGAAGAGTGATCTCACCCGTCATAGCGACCTCCTGCCTCACCGGACGGTCCGCCATCTCCGATACAAGTGCCGTCGCGATTGCGATACCCGCCGATGGTCCGTCCTTGGGAATCGCGCCTGCGGGCACGTGAATGTGCGCTTCGATTGCGCCCAGCCTGTCGCGCGGAATGCCCAGCTTCGCGGCGTTGTTGGTCGCGTACGTAAATGCCGCGCGAGCCGATTCCTTCATGACGTCACCAAGCTGTCCGGTAAGGATCAATGAAACGGGTCCGCCCGGCCCAACCGGCGCCGAATCGCCATCACGATTGCCATAGAAGCGGCGTATCGAAGCTTCGACGAACATGATGTCGCCGCCCATCGGCGTGTAGTACATGCCGGTGGCGATTCCGACTTCGCTCTCCGGCAAGGCGTGCTCCGGATGAACGCGCGGTCTGCCAAGAAGATCCCGCACGGCCTCAGCATCGACTACGTGCTTCACCTCTTCGCTCGCAGCGAGTTTCCGCGCGAGCTTCCGCGCGACTGCGCCGATCTGGCGCTCCAGCTGTCTCACTCCACTCTCTCGAGTGTAGTTCGACACGATCGACATGATCGCGTCTTCCGTAAACGCTATGTCCTTGTCGCTCAGGCCGGACTCCTCGAGCTGGCGCGGCAGCAAATACTTCTTCGCGATCTCCGCCTTCTCTTTCTCCGTGTAGCCGGCGAAGTCGACGACCTCCATGCGGTCGAGCAGAGGCCCCGGGATGTTCTGGACAAAGTTGCCGGTCGCAATGAACAGCACTTCGCTCAGATCGAACGGAATTCCGAGATAGTGATCCGTGAACGTGTCGTTCTGCGCGGGATCGAGAACCTCGAGCAGCGCGCTCGAGGGATCACCCTGATACGACGTCCCGAGCTTGTCCACTTCGTCGAGCAGGAACACGGGATTCTTGGTTCCGGCCTGCTTGAGTCCCTGGATGATTCGGCCCGGCATTGCGCCGACATAGGTGCGCCGATGACCGCGGATGTCTGCCTCGTCTCTGGCGCCACCCAGCGCCACACGCACGTACTGGCGGCCCAGCGACCTCGCGATCGACTTGGCTATCGAGGTTTTGCCGACGCCTGGTGGTCCGATGAAAAGAAGAATCGGCCCTTTCGCCATCGCACGGGACTTCGCTTCCGACTTGTCGGTTATCAAGCGGTCGGCTGCTTCGCTGGTCGCCAGCGAAGGAGTCGCCTCATCCCTGTCGGTCAACAGCTTCGCTGCGGGAACCTCGCCGGTCTTCTCGACCTCTTCCGCGAGCTGCTGTGCTCTGAGCTGTCTCACAGCCAGGAACTCGAGGACGCGATCCTTTACATCATTCAGTCCGTAATGATCTTCCTCGAGCACACTCTGGGCGTGCTTGAGCTCGAGCTGGTCGTCAGACCTCTTGTTCCATGGGAGCTCCGCGATCCATTCGAGATAAGTGCGAATGACTTGTGCTTCCATCGACTCGCGGCCGGCGCGCTCCAGCCTTCCGAGCTCGCGCTCTACCTCGGCGCGGGCTTCTTTCGGGAGCTCCAGCTTGGCGAGTTTGTCACGCAGCTCCGTGATCTCCTTGCTCGAGTCGTCGTCGCCCAGCTCTTTCTGAATCGTCTTGAGCTGTTCGCGGAGGTACATCTCCCGCTGACGCTCGCCCAGCTCTTCCTGGACCTGTGATTTGATGTCTTCCTGAGCCTCGAGCAGTCCCACCTGGCGCTGCACGTGGACGAGAACGCGGCGAAGCCGCTCCTCGACGCTCAAGGTCTCCAGAAGACCCTGTTTTTCGGGCACAGGCAGCTCGATGTAACCGGCCACAAGATCGGCGAAACGACCCGGATCGGTAACGGAATCGAGAACCTGGTGAACGACTTCCTCCGGAAGTCCACGCCGTTCGCCGAGCTCAGCGGCTCTCTCGCGAGTCTCTTTCTGTAACGCAGTAAAAGCAGGATCGTTTTCAGTTTGAGGGTTCATTTCCTCCGCTGGAACGATCACCGCACTGAGATATCCGTCGGCAGTCGAGTACTGTAAGGCGGTGGCGCGCTGTTCGCCCTGCAACAGCAGCTGAACGCCGCCGAGGCCGCGCTGAATCTGTCCGATGCGCGCAATCACGCCCATCGAGTACAGGATATCCGCTGTCGGTTCCTCGGAGTTATCGCGTTGCGCAACCGCAAAAACGAGACGGTCGCCCTTGAGGGCTGCCTCGATAGCGCGAAGAGTCGAGGGCCTGCCCGCCGCTATCGGCTGGGTGAGACCCGGAAATATGACTGTGCCCCTCAACGGGAGAACAGGAAGTGTTTGACGCTGTGCCATTGTCATTCCGAAGCCAGGATTCTTATTTAGATACTACTCCACAGCGGTCCCATACTGCATCTTTTGCTCTCGTGGTTTTACGCCAGCACGGCACGAATCGCAACGGTGTAACTGCTGAATTGACGCGCGCAAATGCCAATTAGTCCGTCCGATGACCTTGGAACACATGTGGCTACGGTTCTCTCTGCAAACTATGAGCTAGAGAGCGAGATCGGTCGTGGCGGCATGGGCATCGTCTATTGCGCGCGCGACAAGCGGCTGAAACGTGAGATCGCGGTCAAGGTGCTCCCGCCCGAGTTGAGCTTCCGCGCCGACATTCGCCAGCGTTTCCTGCGCGAGGCGGAAACAGCGGCGCAGCTGAATCACCCCAACATCGTTCCGATCTACACCGTCGAAGAGCGCGACAATCTCGTGTACTTCGTGATGGCGTACATCAAAGGCGATAATCTGGGCCAGCGGCTGCAGCAGCACGGTCCGATGCCGCCTGTGGAAGTGCGACGCATTCTGCGCGAAGTCGCCGACGCTCTCGCCTACGCGCATCACCGCAACGTCATCCACCGCGACATCAAACCCGACAACATCATCATCGACGAAGAGACCGGCCGCGCGATGGTGACCGACTTCGGTATCGCCCGCGCTCTCACCGACAGCGGTGATTCCAGACTCACCGCGACCGGTATGGCGATTGGGACGCCCGCCTACATGTCGCCCGAGCAGTCGGCCGGCGATCAGGCCATCGATGGACGCAGCGATCTCTACTCGCTCGGCGTCGTCGGCTACCAGATGTTGTGCGGGCAGCCGCCATTCGTCGCCAGCAACACGCCTTCGATGCTCGTGAAGCACCTTTCCGAGAAACCGATACCAGTCGACGAGCGGTGGCCCGATTTGCCGCCGGACCTGTCGCGCGCGGTGATGATGTGTCTGGAGAAGGACCCCGCCGATCGCTTTCCCAGTGCAGCGGCGTTCGCGGTGGCGCTGGACGGCGGTGGAATGCCAACACTCGCTACCAGAGCCTCGACCGCGGCTGCAGCGGAAGCGCGGGCGCAGACCAGGGAGCGCGAGATAACCGAAGCCCTCCGCGATCGGTACACACCGCCGGCGCAGACTCCGTATTCGCCGTCCGCCCCGTCGCCCGAAGAGCTGAGCAAATGGAACGCGCCAATGGTCGTCTCGTTCCGGCGCAAGCTGGCGCCGTACCTCGCCGTCAACGCCATCCTCGTCCCGATCTCGCTCTTCTCCAATCACGACTTCATCGCGGTCACCGTTATCTGGACGGTTGCGCTTGCCTTCAAGTACTCGAAGCTGTGGGCAGCCGGCTACGATTGGCGCGACGTGTTCCGTCAGCCGCGCGACCGATTGATCTTCGATGTGGCGGCCGAAACGATCGACGATGCGCGCGCTCTCTTCGATGAGAAAAAACGTGCGCAGGTTCGCGCGCGCGCACGCTCTCGAGGGCAGGGGCTGTTCTCCCCTATTTCGCCGCTGCCGTCCATGCAGCCCTTTCAGCCGTATCCGAGAATCAACGCTCCGGGCAACTCTACGCTCAGTCCGATTCCAACGGGGGCTCCCGGCCCATTCGCCGATTCGCGTTACGGGTCGGCCATTCGCGAAGCGGAATCTGACCATCGCGAGATCCACCGGCAGCTGCTCAACATGCCGTCGGATGAGCGCGAGCAGATTCCGGAAGTCGCGACTTCCGCCGATGCCGTTTTCAGAAAAGTACAGCAGCTCGCGCTCTCGCTCTCCGATATGGACCGTGGCGCGGGACGCGAGTCGCCCGAGGCCGTCGAAAAAGAGATCTCGACGCTCGAATCACAGGCCAATCCGCTCGACCACAATGCGAGCGAAGGGCGCGTGCGCCGACTGGCCATGCTCCGGCGCCAGCGTCGCGCGCTCGCCGAAGTCGGCCGCAAGAAGCGCGAAGCCCAGGAAAAACTGGACAATTGTCGTCAGCTGCTCAGATCGATGCGTCTGGAGCTGGTTCGCTTCCGCACTGGTGGCCTGAACGCGCAGCCCACTGGTCTCACGATGGTCACCCAGCAGGCTCAGAGTGTCGTCAGGGATATCGGCTATCTCTCCGACGCCAACGCAGAACTGAACGCTCTCTGATCGCCGCGCGCTCCGCCATAATCGCAATCTTGTCCGTCTCGCTCGCCTGTCACAGCGAACGGGGCGCGCCCCTCCAGACAGAATCTTCAACAACTCACCGGTCGTCGGCTTCCTCGACGTTCGCGCGCCTTGATTCGAAAGCTGACCCTGTCATTCGCGTTCCGGCACCGGACACGCTGCGCGGACTGTACGTGAATCGGTGGGCCGCGCTGGGGAGGAAGCTCCCCGATTTGATCGGCGTTGCAAAACGAACCGAGATAAACGCGCTCGTCATAGACGTGAAGGACGACCGCGGATTCGTGCTCTATCCTTCGAGGGTGCCGCTCGCGCGTGAGATCGGCGCCGACACCGCCGATGGTCACTCCCTGTCGCACTCACGAATCCGCGCCATTCTCGATTCAATGGTGGCTCACCAAATCTATCCGATCGCGCGGATCGTCGTCGCAAAGGATCCGCTCCTGGCGCACAAGAAGCTCGATCTTGCCATCAAGAGAAAGTCGGATCTGAAGCCATGGCTCGACAAGAACGGAAATCCGTGGCTGGATCCCCACCAGCGCGCGGTGTGGCAGTACGCCGCGGATCTCGCACTCGAGGCCTACGACCTCGGGTTCAGTGAGGTGCAGTTCGACTACGTCCGGTTCCCCGACGAGAAGCGCCTCATCAACGAGACGGTCTATCCCCGGGCGGAGGGCCGGACACGCGCCCAGGTGATTCGTGACCAGCTGGGATTCCTGCGAAAAACGCTAAAGCCCCGGGGAATGCGGGTGACCGCGGATGTCTTCGGCTTGACCGCAACCGATACCACCGACATGGGAATCGGCCAGAAGTGGGAGATGTTCGTCGACCAGGTGGATGTCGTGCTTCCCATGATCTATCCCTCACACTTCGCGCGCGGGACATACAAGATCGCCCATCCGAACGCGCACCCGTATTCGACGATCAACCATGTTCTGAAGGACATAATCGCGAGGACGGACTCCATCCCGCACGCCGCCAGGATCATTCCCTGGTATCAGGATTTCACGCTGGGATCGCCACATTATTACGCCGCGGAGATTCGCGCCCAGAAAAAGGCCGGATACGACAACGGGTTCCAGAGCTGGATACTCTGGAACCCGAAGAGCAACTATACGATCGCGGCGCTGGAGCCGCGACAGTAACAAAAGCTTAGCTGCTTCCCTTGCGGCGAGCTTCCATCCGATCTCTCATGTCTTTCAGATTGGCGTCGAAGACTTTCTGCTGATCGGCGGTTAAAATCGCGCGGATCTCCGCGGCCTGCTTCTCCTGAAGATCCATCATCTTGGTGCGCGTGGCTTCATCGGGAGGACCACCGGTGGCCTGAGATGCCTTGCGAAGCTCCACCTGTTGCGGCATGTACTTTTCGCGGATCGTCTTGATCTGCGCTTTCTGTGCGTCAGTCAGGGTGATGTCCTTGAGGAGCATTCCACCCATTCCGCCGCTGCCACGGCGCATCTCGCCCTGACCCTGTGGCTCGGGCTGTCCCTGTGCCGCTGCGATCGATGTGACGCCAACGCAGAGGGCAAAACCCAGCGCGGCGATACGAATAACCTTCATCCTTCTCTCCTGAGAATTTTGTGTTTGACGGTTCCTCGCCGTCCCGAAGCTAATACTCCAGAGCGAACCAAAAGGTTGAGCTTCGCCGCCCGGAATCTCAGCATTCTTTTTCGCCGACGGAAAGCTCCGAGCTTTGGCTGCAAACCCCAAAGCTCCACGCTTCGGTTTTTGAGGTCCATATAGGGCCCCAAGATTCCGGACGTTCGTAGGATAAGCTGTTGCCCCACAGCAAGTTACACGATTGCCCCTAGCGCCAGCGTGAAAAAGTGCTATTCTTCCGCGCTATCGGCGGGCCAATGCGCCTGCCGCCTTCGAAGGCCTGCCCCCACATCGAGCGCCGTTCGTGACCGCACCCGGGACCGCCGTCGAGTTATCCCCGACGATAGCGACACTTGCTCCTGAGCCGCTCTCCTTTCCGGTGAGCTGGCTGCTCGAGCACGCATCGGGGCCGATCCGGTACCGCGCATTGACCGAGGTCGCTCGTCTGAGTGAGCCCGGGGCCCGGGAAATCGACTGGCTGCCGTTCTCACACCGCCCGGCCATCAAGCTCGCAGTGACCCAGAGTCGAGATGGGATGTGGAACAACTCGATTCTTTCACTTCCCAGCCGTCACGGCACCGACTTCGCCAATATCGGAACGATTCCCGCCGTTCGCCGACTGCTCGAGTGCGGCTGGACTCCCGACTCGCCTCCTCTGGTCACGGCGCGACGACTCCTGTTTCGCCTGCTTGCCGAAGACAACGATCCGGCGTTCACATTCGAGCTCGGAACCAAGACGCGCGACGATGATCTGGTTCGTCGCACTCGCGGCGTATTCCGCGAGGCGGCCGCTGCCACACTCGCACAGTGCGGGTACGAGAACGATCCGCGCCTGCGCGGCGCAGCGAGACGAATCCTCGAGAGAACCTTCGCGTACCTCAACTCACCACTCGGTGAAAAGCCGTGGATGCGCGTCGGCAACACTCACGTGCTCGCTCCCGAGTCAGCGCCGCCTTCGATCTACACGCTGACGATGCTCGCATACATGCCCATCTTCCGGCACGAGCACTTCACTGCTGTGGAGCGGATCTACGACTGGATCACCCAGCCGCTGCCCCGTCAGGAAGTTCTTCAGCTCTACGGCAAGAAAATGATTCCGCAGCCGCACCTCATCATGGGCGACGTGCTGCCGCACCGAAACGCTGTCGAAGCCGACGTGCCTTTCGCGCTCGTATGGCTCGAGACCATGGCTCGGCTCAACTTCCTGCGCCGCAACGACGGATGGATGAAGCTGTACGAGCGGTTCGTCGACGACCGCGATCGCGCCGGAGTCTGGCATCCCCACAAAGGGATGGAACGGCCAACGACCACTCATCCATGGGCATGGTCGGCATTTCCGCTCGATGACGGGACTGGTCCTGAATCGAAATGGACCGACGTCACCTTCCGCATCGGTCTCATCGGAAAGCTTCTCGGCAGGGAAATTGAATTGATTTGATCCGATGATCAAATCACATCGCCGGGACAATCTCAGTCCCGACGAAATGTTTCCCGCCGGTGACCCGGCTTATCGCGTGAGCTTTCCGCGACTGCGCTCTGGTTTGAAAGTGAGAGTGGTTGAGCGTGGCGATCCCGAGTCGCCTCCAGTCGTGTTCGTGCACGGCTGGGGCTGCTCTGTCTATGTATTCCGGTTCAATATGCCCGCCCTCGCTGATAGCGGGTTCCGGGTAATTGCCGTCGACCTCAAGGGGCATGGACTGTCGGACAAGCCGACTAAGTCCGGCGAGTACACGATAGACTCACTCGTCGAACATCTCCGGGACATTCTGGACGCGCTCGAGCTCGAGCGGCCCGCGCTTGCCGGCCATTCGCTGGGCGGCTCACTCATCTATCATTTCGCGGCGCGATACCCGAAGCGCGCGAGCTGTCTCGGCCTGCTTTCACCCGTGGGGTTGAACGGCGTGCCCTTGATGTGGCTCTACCAGGGTCTGACGCCGAAGCTTCTCACCCCGATCCTGAGACAGATCAAGCCGCGAATTATCGTGAAGCTTGCCTTGAGGCGGGTTTACGGACGACGGGCGCATTTCACCCACCGCGACGTCGAGGAGTTTCTCGCCCCCTCGCAGTTCCCCGAATACGCGTTGGCGATGCGTGAGCTGCTTCACAATTACGACTGGACCGCGGGCAGGAATCGGCAACTGACTACAGTAGATCTACCCGCCACTGGAGTGTGGGGATCGCTCGACCACATGATGCCGGACGACGGGATGGGCGTTTACGTTCCGCTTCTTCCCCGCGTGGTGTTGCGGGCGATCCCCGACGCAGGACACATCATTCCCGAAGAGACGCCGGACGAGGTCAACACGGCGCTGCTGGCGCTGCTCAACGCCCACGCGCGGCCCGGCGCTCCGACTGAGACCAGGACCAGCATATATTACAGTAGATGATTGAAGAGAAAATCGACGCGGGGCTCTCCTTTGCCGAGCTCGACCTCGCGCCCGAAGTGCTCCAGGCCGTGCGCGACGCTGGCTACACGCACCCCACACCGATCCAGCAGCAGGCGATTCCTTTGGCGCTTGCGGGACGAGACCTGATCGGCCTGGCTCAAACCGGAACCGGGAAGACCGCGGGCTTCACCCTCCCCATCGTTCACAATCTGATCAGCGCTCCGATCACCGACGAGAAAGGTGAGCCCGCCCATCGTGTTCGTGTTCTCATCCTCACGCCGACGCGCGAGCTCGCCGCGCAGGTTGAAGAGAGCTTTCGCAAATACGGCAAGTACACTCAGCTCCGCGTTGTTCCGATCTTCGGCGGAGTGGGCATCGAGCCGCAGTCGAAGGCGCTCCGCCGCGGAGTGGACGTAGTCGTGGCGACACCGGGACGGCTCCTGGACCACATGGAGCGGCAGAACGTCTCATTCAACGACCTCGAAGTTCTGGTGCTCGATGAAGCCGACCGCATGCTCGATATGGGATTCGCGCCCCAGCTCAATCGGATCGTGAGCGAGATCCCGCCGTACCGGCAAACTCTTCTCTTCAGCGCGACCATGCCGCCGGAAGTCGAGGCTCTCGCCAGAACATACCTGCGCAAGCCAGTGGTGGTGCAGATCGGGCGTCGCTCCGAGGCGGTAAGCACTGTTACGCACGCCGTCTACCCGGTTCCGCGGGAGCGCAAGACGATGCTGCTCGTCGAGCTGTTGAAGGAAGCGCTGATGGACTCCGTTCTCATCTTCACCCGCACCAAGCACGGTGCCGATCGTGTCGTCAATCATCTCGAGGACGCCGGAATCGCGGCGACGGCGATGCACGCCGACAAGTCTCAGGGTGAGCGCACGAGAGCGCTCGAGGATTTCAAGTCGGGCAAGATCCGGGTGCTGGTCGCTACGGACATCGCGCAGCGCGGCCTCGATGTGTCCGGCATCAGCCACGTCATCAACTACGATGTGCCGCAGCAGCCCGAAGATTACGTGCATCGCATCGGTCGCACCGGTCGCGCTGCCGCAACCGGGGATGCATACACTTTCATGTCGACCGACGAAATCGCGATGGTGCGAACCATCGAGCGCATGATCGGACAGCAGATACCGAGGATTTCTGTTCCCGGCTACGATTTTGGTACGACTGCCGAGAACGGATCGAACGGAAGTGAGGCGGAGCCCGCAGCTCCCCCGATCAGTGCCGCAGCCGACCCAGTCGCGACACAAAGACGGTATCGGCGAACGAATTCCGTCGCACGACGACGCTGAGATTGGCGGCGCCGTATCCCATGCCGGTTGCGGAGTAGCTCATGCTCGAGCGAGTGGCGGAGAGTCGCACATCGTGATCCGCGCCGATGTCCGCATTCCGCAGCGTGGCGCCTCCCGCGCTCACATAAATTGATCGAGCGGCGGTGTCGATCTCTACTGTCGTCTGCGCACCCCGGGCGATCGCGATGTGTCGGGCAGTGCTGAAGAGTGCCTCGATCTCTATCGTCGCTGCACGCACGTGGATTCCGTCCAGAAACCTCGCAGCGCGAGGGATCGCGATGGCCGAGAGTATGCTCAGAATACAGAGCGTAACAGCCAGCTCGATCAAGGTGAACGCGCGTCGCATCGATCCTTCCGCGGGTGTCTCGATAGCATATGACTGAGTTTCGACGCGCCGGCATCCCGAAGCATCCCGATGTATCGATTCCGTTCCAGCGAAAAGTCAGAGGCATCATCGGATGGAGCGGCGCCCTCTCCTTGCTGCTTGCCGCCTGCTCGCCGCCACCTGCGGCGAATATCCCCGCGACAGCGCAGCCGAGTCCGGTTTTCGGTCCATTTCAGATGGATTCGAGCCTGACGCCGGAACTCGTTCCGCCCTATCAGGAAGGTCCGCTGGCAGTGTGGGGTCCTGAGCCGGTTGGCGTGCCGCACGCCGAGCGTGTAAGGACGTACGATCTGCAGCATCAGTCGACCACGGTCCGCTTTGACTGGACGCGTCGTGCAGTTGTCGGTACGACGACGTTGCAGATCGCCGGATTGCCGGGAGCATCGCCGCTCTCGCGTGTCGCGATCGATGCCGGCGGAATGACGATCAAGCGTGTGACGTCCGGCGCGCTCGCACTCAAGCATGATTATGACGGAAGCACGCTCGTCGTGCACCTGGCCAGTCCGCTCCGCGCCGGAGCGAAAACTTCCATCACTGTCGTTTACGACGGCGCGAATCGATCGAAGGGCGTCTACTTCAAGCCGAGACATATTGTCTGGACCCAGAGCGAGACCGATGACGCGCGCTTCTGGGTTCCGACGTACGATTACCCGAACGACAAGACGACGTGGGAGTTTTATATCTGGAGCGCCAAAGGCGAGCGGGCGCTATCCAATGGGCGTCTCGCCGGGTCGCGGACAGTCGGCGACAGCATCGAATGGCACTGGATTCAGGACAAGCCGGTGTCCACGTATCTCATGACGGCGGTCGTCGGCAACTACACGGTTTTGCAGGACAAGCGCTGGCACAACGTGCCGATAGGATACTGGACGTATCCAGACTCGGTTGCCGCCGCGCGGCGAGGCTTCGGAAAAACTCCCGCGGCCGTCGACGTCTTCTCACGGAAGACCGGAGTGCCGTACCCGTGGGCGAAGTACGATCAGATAGCGATTCCGGAATTTCAGTTCGGCGGCATGGAGAACGTTACCGCCACATCCCAGAACGACAGCGAGATTCTCCCTCCGGCGTGGGCGATGCCGGAAGAAAATTCCGACGACCTCATGTCGCACGAGCTCGGCCACCAATGGTACGGCGATCTGCTCACCATACGTCGTTGGGGTGACGCGTGGCTCAACGAAGGATTCGCGACCTTCATGGAACAGATATTTCGCGAAGAAGACAAGGGAGCGGACGAAGGCGCATTCGATCGACTCAGCTCGCATGAAGAGAGTATTCAGGCCGACTTCAGGGCGCGTCGCCCCCTCGTCTACGACAGGTGGGCCGACTCAACTTTCGAGCTGTTCTTCACCGGCCACATCTACGCAAGAGGCGCGACGATTCTCCAGATGCTCCGCCACCAGCTGGGCGATGCAGCTTTCTGGAAAGCCATGAACCATTACACCACCGCGAACGCATACGGGAACGTCATCACGGCCGATTTGCAGAAGGCATTCGAGGAATCGACCGGCAAGGACTTCAAGCCATTCTTCGATCAGTGGGTATACGGGGCCGGATTTCCGGTGTTTCAGGTCTCGTCGCGCTACGATCGGGTAAGGCGTAAGCTCGTCATCAGCGCGAAAGAAGTTCAGCCCCGCGACAGTCTCACCGGTTACTTCGATGTCGACTCGGACGTTGAGGTGCGGACCGACAGCGGAGTGGTTCGATTCGTGGTTCCGGTGAGAAACGGAAGTGGGGAAGAGACCGCGGATCTGAAAGCGCCGCCCCGCTCGATTCGCTGGGACAAGGGAGACTGGATTCTCGACATCACGGATTTTCCCCGCTCGACGGCGATGATGCAGTATCAGCTCGTGCACGACGACGATGTCACCGGCAGGATCGAAGCGGTGGACGTTCTGGCGCAACGCCCCGCCGATCGACTGGCTATCGATGCGATCGTTCGCGCGACACGGAATGATCGTTTCTGGGGAGTTCGCCAGCGAGCCGTTGCCGCGGCGGGCCTTTGGGCAAGTGATTCCGCCCGTGCCACGGTCGCGCCGATGAAAACAGTAAGAGACGCTCTGGTCAGAGCCACGTTCGATCCCGACGCACGAGTCCGGGAAGAAGCGGCGAAGGCGCTCGGACGTCTCCCGATCAGCGGACCCGGCGCCCTCGACGTCGTAGTTCGTCTGAGGAACCTCGCTCGCCTCGATCGGTCGATGATCGTTCGCGGCGCTGCACTCGCGTCGGACATTTTTCTGGAGAAGGACGCTGCCCTTCCGCTGGTCAGGCAATTGATGGTGCCGGAGACGTGGCGGAACGTGATCCGAAACCCAGCGATCCAGGCGCTGAAAGACATCGACACTCAGGAAGCGCGGCAGCTCGTCCAACAGTACGCGCCCGTTTCGCAGTAGCTCTTACCCCACTCAATACCATGAAAATCAGCATCGAATACTGCGTCGTTTGAAACTACGAACCGCGGGCCGCCAGTTTGGCGGCCGAGATTCGCAGTCGTTTTCCAGATGCGGAGCTGACGATGACTCGGTCGAGAGGCGGCCGATTCGAGGTTCTGCGCGATGGAACGCCGGTCTACGAAAAATCGAAGACTGGGCGTCACGCAAAGCCGGGCGAAATCATCTCACTACTCGAACAGAAAACCTGAAATCATGCGAATAGCGTTATCCACCGGAGGTGGTGACGCGCCGGGGCTCAACGCGGTGATACGGGCTGCGGTGCTTTCGGCGTGCAATCGAGGCTGGGAGGTGCTGGGAATCAAGAAAGGGTACGCCGGACTCATGGGAGAAGAAGAAGTGATCCCCATGACCGCTGCGACGGTGCGCGGAATCGCGCACCTGGGTGGAACCATTCTGAGGACCACCAATCGCGGCAATCCCTTCAGCTATCCTGTTCCGCAGCCCGACGGAAGCTTCGTCGAAAAGGACCGCTCGGGAGAGCTGATCGAGAACGCACGCAAGCTCGGCATCGATGCGGTGATCTCAATCGGTGGAGACGGATCGATGAGCATCGCCCACCAGCTGTGCGAGCGCGGGATGAAAATTGTCTGCGTTCCGAAGACGATCGACAACGACGTCAGCGGCACGATCACCACGTTCGGGTTTGACACCGCGGTGAATACCGCGCTGGAAGCCATCGACAAGCTGCACACCACCGCCGAGAGCCACGACCGCGTGATCGTGCTGGAGGTTATGGGTCGGCACGCTGGCTTCATCGCCCTCCACGCGGGACTCGCCGGGACCGCGGACGTCATTCTGATTCCGGAGATTCCGTACGACATCGATAAAGTCTGCGAAAAGATCATGGCTCGCAGCCGGTCGGGAAGACATTTCTCGATCGTCGTGATCGCCGAAGGCGCTTATCCGCGCGGCGAGGGTCCGGCGGTTCGGGGAAAATCCATGCCCGGACAGGCGATCAGGGTTGGAGGAGTGGCGGAGCGCCTCGCCGACGAAATCGAAGAGCACACCGGGAAGGAAACGAGGTCACTCATCCTCGGCCATCTTCAACGCGGAGGACAGCCGACAAGCTACGACAGGCTGCTCGCGGTGAGATTCGGCGGCGCGGCTGTCCGCGCAGTGGCTGAAGAGAAATGGGACCACATGATCGCTCTCCAATCCCCCCACATCGTGACCGTTCCTCTGGACGAGGTCCTCAAAATCCCGAAGCGGGTCGAGCTCGACCATGATACCGTTTTGACGGCTCGCGCAACGGGTATATCGTTTGGAGATTAGGATCTGAGATGGTTACGGGCGACCGTAAGAGGTGTACTAACGGGTCGTCCTTCCAGGAGGACAACGGCCTCTTGGAGGGACCGGTGGTCAGAGGGGTAACCTATTGACCTGGAAGGGTTTAGCACTATTGGCATGGCTTGGCAGCGCTCGTGCACCCCATAGGGCCATGATCCGTCGCATGTACCTACTGAGATCCGGCTTTCTGCGCCTGGTGGCGCCGGCCGTCTTCGGAGTCGTCGTTTCGGCGAGCCTCGCAGAAGCACAGCGTCCGGTGCCCGTTAACTCCAGGCAGAACACTACTCAGCAGCAGGCCGGTCGTGACCAGGTGATACCGCTGGCTTTTTATCCACCAGCCGGCATGTGCCGTATCTGGATCAACCAGGTTCCTGCGGCCCAGCAACCCGCACCAACGGACTGTGCGTCGGCGGTGAGAAACCGGCCGGCGAACGGAAAGGTCCTTTTCGGCGATCAGCCGAAGGGCAAGAAGACCAAGACAGAGAAGGGCAAATCCAACCCAACGGACGAGCTCCTCGATCTCATTAATCGGAGGATTTCCAGATGAAACTACTAGCCTTATCACTCGCGCTTGCGGGGGTCGCCTCAGCGGCGCCCTTGAGCGCGCAGGTCATCAGCAACAGCCGCGTTACCGGTGCGACTCAGGGCGCGACGGTGCAGGGATCGTGGAGCATAGTCGGCCGAGATGGAAGCGGAAACCAGATCTACGAGCGTCGCATCCGTGACAGCTACGGCAATATCGTCGTGCAGCGCGCACGCCGTGACAGAAACGGCAACATGAGTATCATCAGCAACACCACCGTGAACGCCAACAACGGTGCCTACAACAACGGTGCCTACAACAACGGAAACAACACCTGCGCCTACTCACAGTCGACGAACAGCGTAGGCGACATCATCTTCGGTCGCGCAAACGCCAATACCTGTCAGGACGTATACAATCGCGACGATGGAGCGTGGTACCAGGTCGGCCAGGGTGCGAACAACAACTCGATCTACGAGCGTCGTACCTACGATAGAAACGGCAACCTCGTGATCCAGCGCGCGCGTCGCAACCGCAACGGTGCCTTCACGATCATCAGCACACGCGCGTACAACAGCGCCAGCGACAAGCAGTGGAAGAAGGCGCAGAAGCAGCAGGAGAAGGACTGGAAGAAGGCCCAGAGAGAGCAGCAGAAGATGAATCGCGACAATCACAGGTAGCTGATAAAACCGAGGTAATTCTATGAAGCTTATGATCATTGGCGTGACGCTCGCGGGTTTCGCGGCGTTCACGCCCCTCAGCGCTCAGAGACCGAGCGGCAATCAGAGAACGAGCACTCAGAACTGCACCAACTCGCAGCGATCGGGCACCGTGAGCGACGTCATTCTGGGTCGCCGCAGCGCCAGCACCGTCACCTGCGTAGACAATCGCACCAACCAGCGGGTGAACAGCCGCACCAGTGGGATGAACGGTGGCGGATGGTATCAGGTCGGCAGTGACGGGTACGGTACGGTCTACGAGCGCCAGACGCAGGATCAGTACGGCAACGTTATCGTCCAGCGCGCGCGTCGCGATAGAAACGGAAACATGTCGATCATCAGCACGCGCAACGTCGGAAACAACGGCACATACAACAACGGCAGTTACAATAACGGGAGTTACAACAACGGGACCTATAACAACCGTCGCCGCGGCGATGGCGACCAGGACGACCAGGGCAATTATCAGAACGGTCGCCACGACAATGGGAACCACTACGGCCAATACAAAAACGGTAAAGGCCATGGGAATGGGAAGGACAAGGGCAAGGACAAGGACAAGAAACACGGCGACGACTAAATCGCCTGATTGGAATAGCGACGGCCCCGGGGAATCTTCTCCGGGGCCGTTTCGCATCCGGTGCGATCCATGCACTTTCCATGGCGATGCAGCGTACCGTAACCGATAGATACCTTCCGCCGGATCACTCCGCATTCGTCGCGGCCGAGCCTCCGACGGGACGCCTCATCGTGATTGCGCCAACCCGCGCTGCGTGCGAGACGATCGAGCTCGCTCTGGGTCTGCGGATTCCGACCGTTCTCGAGAAGCAGCACGGCTCGGAGATCCGCCAGCTGGCCGCGGCAGGGAAGGGATTCGGAATTGTCGCTGGAACAGGGACGGGCAAGACCCTTTCCATCCGCCCGATCGCCGAGACGATACTTGGAACCGACGCGCTGAAAGTGGGCGTCGTGAATCGGGAGCGCGAGGCAACCCCCGAGACACCGAGCTGGAACGTCATCGTCGTCACCACCGGAATCGCACGACGCTGGTTTCAGGACGGAGACATTCTGCCGACCGACACGCTCGTGGTCGACGAAATTCATCAGACATCCGCGGAGCTCGAGCTCTGCCTCGCACTCGGCAAGCGCGTCGGGTGCAGGTTCATATGGCTCTCCGCGACTGTCGACCCGACGTTTTACGCCCGCTACCTCAATGCCGCGACGGTGATCGAGAGCTCGGCGTTCGATCCGGCGAAAGCCGCCGACGTTAAGATCCTGCGCAAGGATCCGCTGACCTTTCTCGACGATCGCTTTCTACAGCAGGTAGTGAAGGAGCGGCGCGGCGTCGGCATGTTCCTGCCGACTCGCGCCGGGGTGGAGCAGGCCGCCGAGCTGGTGGGCGACCGGTTTCCCAGAATCAACAGCGCCTTCTATCACGGCGGTGAGCCGATCCGGATCATTCGTCCGTTCCTCGAAGGCGAGGAGAAGAAGCCTTACTTCCTCGCGATGACCGCCGCCGGCCAGAGCGCCCTCAATGTTCAGGGGCTCGACACCGTCGTGATCGACGACACGCGCTTCAGCAACGTCATCGAGCGTGGGAAGAACGTCCTCACCCGGCTGCATCTGGGTGCGAACGAGATACTGCAGATGGCCGGTCGCGTGCACGGCCGTGTGGCTGGCGGAAGAGTGTTCATTCTCTCGGATCGCGACATCCAGTTCAGCGCTCTGAGGCCGACGGCGCCCGATTTCCAGCTTGCGGGCGATTCGGAAAGGGTAGCGATGACGTGCGCCGATCTTGGCGTCGCGGCCGACCGGCTCGAGCTGCCGGTACCGCTCGACCGCGTCGCTTATCGCAAAGCGGTGACGTTGCTCGAGCAGCGCGGCATCATCGAGAATGGGCGGCTGTCGCGATACGGAAAGGCGGTGGAAGCGATGCCCGTCGACCGGCCGTGGGCCGAGCTGCTCGTAAATGCCGACGACGAGCTCGTGCCGTATCTGGCCGTGATGAGCTCGATCGAGTCGCTCCAC
>DATCPG010000299.1:0-3459 GCA_036570225.1 Gemmatimonadaceae bacterium
CGAAGAAGGGGACGAGGCGCTTGGTGCGCTCGTCCCCCGTTCGCAGCTCAGTCTCGAGATCTGACTCGAAACCGACTTACTTCTTCGTCGTGTCTGCTGCGGCCTTGACAGCCTTGCGGTGCTTCCTCGCGGCAGCGGCGTGCTCCTTGTGCTCGGTCTTCGTGCCCTCGCCTTCCGCTTTCGCTTCCGAGGCCATTCCGCCGCCGCCACCCGACCCCATTCCGCCTGCGGGCGCTGCCGGTGGGGTGTCGCTCGGGCCGAAGCCTATGTTCATTCCCGCAAGCAGCGCCGCTGCGTTGTTAGCGGTGTTGAACTTCTTGGCGCAGGTCGCGATCGCGCGACGCGTCTGCGGGCCATAATGTCCGTCGACATTCGTGACGCCGCATCCTTGATCCCTCAGCTCCTGCTGCAGCGCCAGGAACTGAATCCTGTTCAGCCCAGCCTGAGCAGAAGCCAGGGCTGGCACAGTCAGAAAAGCGATAACAGCGATGGTCTTCTTCATACTTCCATGCCTCCGATCAGGTAGGGTCGCATTTACTCTTTTACTATACTGTAAGGCGTCGTCACAGTACAGAGTGTGGTCGAGTAGCAAAGTCTACGCCGGCGCCTGAATTCCGCAAGAATGAAACGTCCAAAAAAAACGCCCGACTCGCTGGGAGCCGGGCGTTTCGTTCAGGAGACGAACGATTCTAGCGAAGCATCTGGATCACGAGGGCGCCTACCGCAAGGAGAGCAACGGCGATGACGACCGCCGCAACGGGCGTAACCGTCATCTGCTGCTTCCACCAGTGGGAAGCCGTACCCGGCGTCTCCGGAAGAGACGCCATAATGCGCTGCTGAACACCCACCGGGGTAACGCGGCGGCGGAGCATCTCGCTCTCGGCGTTGATCCGGGTCCAGAGCTCCACTTTCGACTTGCCCTCGACCTCGCTCGCGCGCATCACATCCACCTCACCATCGAGCCAGTCGTGCAGCAGGCCGTGACTCGAGCCGCCGCTATTGAGCGGGACTTCGCGGTCATATAGTTGCCCAGTCGACTTTTCCTTCCGCTGAACAGGCTCGCGGCCCGCGATTTTCTCGTTTCTGTCGAAACCAGCGTCATCGAGCATCATGCGTACTTCTCCTCAAGCAGTTGTTGGAGCGCCTCTCGCGCCCGATGCACTCGCATCTTTAGCGCGCCAACCGTCGTTTCGAGCAACAGCGCCATCTCTTCGTACGATCTTCCCTCGACGTGCTTCATCACGAACGCTTCACGCAGCGAGGGAGCGAGTCTGGCCAGAGCAAATTGCAGATCCGTACGCAGCTCGTTGCGGTCCATCTCTTCTTCCGGCGTCGAGTACGTTGAGGGTTGATCGTCCTCGTCGTAGCTCACGTGCGTTCGCCGAATGTTCTTCAGCCAATCCTTGCACGAGTTAGCGACGATTCGGAACACCCAAGCGTCAAATCGGCCGCGAACTTCGCCCAAATGGTGATAGGCTTTAATAAAAGACTGTTGAAGTATGTCTTCCGCCACATCCGGACTTCCGGTCATCCCCAGAGCATGGCGGTACAAGGGATCGCTGTAGCGGGTTATCAGAACCCCGAACGCGTCCTTGTGACCCGCCAGAACCTTCGAGATGATCTCCTGATCGGCATCAATTCCCGGCGCCTGAGCATCAGGCGTCGAGGTGTCCGAGCCCACGGTCTGGGCAGTTTGGTTTTGCAGCGGAGTGGCTGTCATCTTCACCCGCCTAATGTAATCCCTTTGCCAACCCCTATATAGGCCCAACTGGCAGAGGGAAAACACTTTATATCACTGTTACGCCTTCCAGACGAACATGGTTCGTGGAAGCAACCAAGTCTACCGCAGCCGGACCAGGTACAGGTGTTCCAGGGCTATATCGCGGTGGTAATGCCTGCCCTCCCTCTCGCTGTCCGCGCGGTACCGCCGGTAGCGCTGCGTGAAGTGGGACACCTCCCCGTCCACCGAAGCGGCGGCCAGCAAAGTCTGAAGGGCGTCGGGCGAGAGGTGTCCCTCAGAATTGAAGCTCACCAGGGCTTGCCTGGCTCCGGTCGCGGCGAGCAGCGCCGAAAACAGCTTCCCGACTCGCCGCCCGTGCGACCACTGGCTGCGTCCTTCGCTCCCGGCCAGCAGTCCCACCTTTCCCCGAATCGCGGGAGCCGAGCGCGTCCACCCGCGAGCAAGGATCTCGGGTATGTGATAGTAGGCCACGTACTGTCTGGAATTATATGGGGGGTCGATGTAGATCAGATCGACCTCGCCGATCTTCTTCGCGGCATCACTCGCGTCCATCAAGTACGCCTCGGCGGGCTGCGATCCCCTGACGGGTTTCTCCGGAACGATCTCGAAGGCGCGTTTGGCGTTCGGCTGCCATCGCTTCATGTACGACGCATAAACGCCGGCGGTATTTGCTATTCTGTCAGCGCCTTCGACAATAGCAGCGAGCAACAGGTAATAGTCGTCATCGCCGATCCTCCCTGCACCGCGCCAGCCCTCGAGCTCCTCGCGCGCGGCATCGATGCGCCCGGCATTCTCGGGAGTGAAGTACATCCGGCCCTCCGAGCCCACACCGGTGCCAGGCGAAAAGTGTCGAGTGATGAAGCCCTCGCGCGGGGGAAGCCGTGCGAGCTCGCTCGCCAGTTCATCCAGATTTTTTCCCGCGCTCTCCGCGACGACATACGCGCGCTGCAGGACATACGACGACACGAGAAGATCGCTCGAATGCACGCGCCAGCCATTCTCCTTGAGCGCGCGGCTGACGCTAGCCGTTCCAGCAAACGCGTCGTGGGCGGAGCCCACAGCGATTCCGCTTTTTTTTAGTGTACGAAGGATGAACGGAAGGAGCCTGGTTTTATTGCCGATATACCTCACTGAAACGCTCGCCATCCCAGAGCGCGGATGCTGGGCCCGTGCTCGTCGAGCCTTGGTGGCGGGAAGCGAACGCGCCCTGGCACGCTCGGCGGAACTCCAGCAAGGGGAGAAACGTCGGCCGAAGCGAGAGCTTCTGACACGGTCCTGACCAGCCCGCAGGGCACACCAGCAGATTGCAGTCGATCGATCCAATGCTGCGCCCCCATCTCTCGCAGGCGCTCCGAGATATCCGCGACGATTCTCTCGCGATTTTTTACCCGACCGGCGTTGGTCTCCAGCTTCGCATCGTCGGCGAGCGCGTTGAGTCCAAGAGTGCGAGCACACGCGCGCCACTGACCGTCACTTCCCACGGCGACGACGATCGGCCGGTCGGCGGTATCGAACAGCTGGTACGGAACGAGATTGGGATGAGCGTTTCCCCACCTCTCTGCATCTTTGCCCGAGATAAGGACGTTCTGCGCGACGTTCACGAGCGCGGCGCGAGCGCTGTCCGCCAGGGAGATGCTGATTCGTCTCTTGTTCCTCGAGAGTGTTCCCGCCGCCCGTTCGGCAACGGCCGCCAGAATCGCGATAGCAGCGTCTTTTCC
>DATCPG010000300.1:0-9845 GCA_036570225.1 Gemmatimonadaceae bacterium
GCGTTCGTGAGCGGGATATGGAAGTGTTGCACGGTTTTGCGGATCGGTTGGGCCGGTCGTACCGCGATGAGAAGGGAAGGGTTCTCGTCCCCCTCATCTAGCGTCCGGGCTGTACTAATTCCAGGAGAGCCTGTGAAGAAGTCACTCAAGCCGTTGAATGCACCACCGCCGAAGCTGTCTTCCCCAATGAAGACGGCCATGCGCGCGGCTGCCCATGGCCTTGCCCTGGGTGCGCTGCTCGTGAGCGGTGCCGTGTGGACGATATCGCAGCAGCACCCGCTTTATGCGAACCCGGGCAAGCTCCTCAGACTGCCCGCTGCCATCGTCGACGCTTCACAGCCGACCGAGCAGGCATTTCGCATCGGTGAGGTTCTGAATCAGTACACCCATGACCGTGGTCTCGCGTTCCGCATTGCCGACGCAATCGTCGAGCAGGGTGAGCGCGAGAAAATCGATCCAGCGCTTCTCGTCGGCGTATTGCTGACAGAGGACGCTGACCTGAATCCGCGTGCCCGGAGCTCGGTTGGTGCGCGCGGTCTGATGCAGGTCATGCCGCTGCACAGCGGAAAGTGGGGCTGCGGCTCGAAGGACCTGTTCGACGTCGAGAGCAACATCTGCCACGGCGTGCAGATCCTCAAGGCGGCATTGGACGGTTCGCCGAACACGCGCGTCGCGCTGCTGCGCTACAACGGCTGCGTGAGAGGCCGCAACACGCCCAACTGCCACACCTACGACGACAAGGTTCTTGCGCACGCGGGCCGGGCTGCCGCGGAGATGCGCCTGGTAAAAACGCAAAAGACCGAGTAAGGTTGTCTGGAAAAAGAGCCGGTGCTTAATCGCACCGGCTCTTTTTTTTATGCCCAGGAACCCATACACCGTACTCGCGCTTTCCCTCCTCGGGATCTCGATCGCCGGACCGCTTGTTCGGCTCTCGAGCGCAGACCCGGTTGTAATCGCCGTCTGGAGACTCGGGTTCTCGCTGGTGATCGTCGTCGGCTTTCTCATCGCAACGCGCGAATGGCGTGACTGGAAGCGGATTACCTGGCGTGAGGCGACGCTGGCCGTCGCCGGAGGTATATCGCTCGCTCTCCATTTCTGGGCGTGGAACGCCTCCATTCATCTCACGACGATTGCCGCCTCGGTCACTCTGGTCAGCCTTCAGCCCGCGGTGGTTGCCGCGATCTCGGCGGTCGCACTGAGGGAGGCACCCTCCAGGCGCCAGGTCCTCGGTATCGCCGTCGCTATCGCAGGTGCACTGGTGATTGCGGCTCCTGACCTCCGCGCAGACGTAGCGCTCGGCGGGAATCGGCCACTTCTCGGGAATCTTCTGGCGATTTCCGCGGCGTTCACCGCCGCGATCTACTATACGATCGGACGCCGCGTGCGCGCTTCGCTGGGGATCTGGGCCTACGTCAGTATCGTTTACTCCGCGGCGTTCGCGACGCTGGCTGTGATTGCTGTCGCGCGGGGAACTGCGCTGGGTCCACAGCCACCGCGGGAGATAGCAATCTTTGCGTTGCTGGCGATCGGTCCGATGCTGATCGGACATACGGGGATGAACTGGGCGCTCAAATTCCTCCCCGCCTATGTCGTCAACCTTACCGTCCTCGGTGAGCCGGTCGGCGCGACACTTCTCGGCGCGTTCATACCGGCGATTCGACAGATTCCGACGATTGCTACGCTCGTCGGAGGCGCCATCGTCCTCACCGGCGTCGTGATCGCCGCGGACACGGGAAGCCGCAGCAACATAAACGCCTGATCATTAAATTTCGGCGCGATCCGTCTCTCCGAGAGCGGATGACGACCGGCCCATTCCCCTGCGATTCAATGCGAAGACTGCTGCTCCTGTCCTTCCTGCTTGCTCCCGGGCTACTGCCGGCACAGCTCAAGATCACATCCCCGCGCGCGCAGTTCGGTCACGACATCGGCGACGACTACTTTCTGGCCAACTACAGCCAGATGATCGACTACTGGCGAAAGCTCGATCGCGAATCCGAACGCATGAAGATGGTTCGCATTGGCACGACGGCCGAGGGGCGTCCGATGTGGATGGCGATCATCACCTCGCCGGAGAACCACAGGAAGCTGGCGCGCTACCAGGAGATCTCCCGCCGGCTCGCGCTCGCCGAGAATCTGACCGACGAACAGGCGCACGCGCTGGCCGTCGAAGGCAAAGCCGTGGTCTGGATCGACGGGGGCTTGCACGCCAGCGAGGTGCTCGGCGCGCAGCAGCTTATCCAGACGGTGTACGAGCTGGTGAGTCGAACCGATCCGGAAACCCTCCGATTCCTGCGCGACGACATCATCCTGTGCGTTCCGGCGAATCCCGATGGGCAGGATCTAGTCTCCGACTGGTACATGCGTGAGGCCGACACGCTGAAGCGGACGACATCGAGACTGCCGCGACTCTACCATAAATACGCCGGGCACGACAACAACCGCGATTCGTATATGGCATCGCTTCCTGAGACCCAGGCGATGGACAGCATACTGTTTCGCGCGTGGTTCCCGCAGATCATGTATAACCATCACCAGACGGGGCCGATTGGCACGGTGATCTTTGCACCCCCGTTCCGGGATCCCTTCAACTACAATTTCGATCCGCTCGTACCGATGGAGCTCGATCTCGTCGGCGCCGCGATGCACTCGAGATTCGTGGCAGAGGGAAAACCGGGCGCGACAATGCGAAGCGGATCGGGCTACTCGACGTGGTGGAACGGTGGACTGAGGACCACGGTCTACTTCCACAACATGATCGGCCTGCTCACCGAGGCAATCGGAAATCCGACGCCGATACAGATTCCGCTCGTGCCGGAGAAACTGCTGCCGAAGGGCGACCTCCCGATGCCGATCCAGCCGCAGAAATGGCGTTTCGCCCAGTCCATCGCCTACGAGCTTACAGCGAACCGTGCAGTGCTCGACGTTGCATCGCGGTACCGCGAGACCCTGCTGTACAACATTTATCAAATGGGAAGGAATTCGATCCGGCGTGGCAGCACTGACACGTGGACGGTCACCCCGAAGAAAGTGGCCGCACTGGAGGCGGCGCTTCCGGTGGACAGCGTTCGCACCCAGCCTCTTGCAGCAGACGCGGCCACTGGCGGACGAGCGCTGACGTCGACCCCTGAGGAGCTCGCGAAATACGCGAGCATCATGCGGAATCCCGCCGATCGCGACCCTCGCGGCTACATCATTCCAGCCGATCAACCCGACTTTCTAACGGCGACAAAGTTCGTCAACGCTCTGATCAAGAACGGTATTACGGTGCAGCGCGCTACGGCCCCATTTACCGTCGGCGGCAAGAGTTATCCGGCGAATTCTTTGATCGTGCAGACGGCACAGGCTTTCCGGCCGCACATACTCGACATGTTCGAGCCACAGGATCACCCCAACGACATCCCATATCCTGGCGGGCCGCCGACGCCTCCGTACGACAATGCCGGGTGGACGCTGGCCTATCAGATGGGCGTGCAATTCGATCGCGTGCTCGATCCATTCAGCGGTCCGTTCCAAACCGTGACCGGCTTCGCCAAGCCACCGGTTACTCGAGTTGCCTACGGCCAGGCAGGCTACGTGTTCAGCCATTCCGTGAACGACGCGTTCGCAGCAGTCAATCGACTGCTCGCGCGCGGGGAGGACGTCTATTCGTTCAGCACGTCGATTCCGATAAGCGGGAGGACATACGACGCGGGCACTTTCTACGTAGCGGCGAAGCCAACGACTCTTGCTCTCGTATCACAGATCGCACAGGAGAAGGGAGTCGTATTCGACCCGGTAGCGGGCGCAATCCCCCGGGAGTCGCTGAAGAAAATCCAGCCGCTGCGGATCGGACTCTGGGATCAATATGGAGGAGCGACCACGTCTGGTTGGGCGCGCTTCATCCTCGAGCAATTCGAGTTTCCATACCAGGTCGTTTATCCGCCAGCCCTCGACGCGGGCAATCTCATCTCACGTTTTGACGTTTTGATTTTCCCCGACGGCGCGAACTTCTCCCGTCCGGGGGCGCGAGGCGCTCCCAGACTCAATCCAGGCGATGTTCCCACTGAATATCGGGATCGTGTTGGAACCATGACCGCCACGAGGACGGTCCCGCAGGTCCTCGAGTTTCTGAACGCCGGAGGGACTGTTCTGGCCATTGGGTCGGCGACCGACCTCGGCTTGCAGCTCGGGCTGCCGATCATGAACGCGCTCACGGACAGCTCCGGACGGCCACTCCCGCGCAATCGCTTTTACGTGCCCGGCTCGATCCTCCGCGTCCGGGTCGATACTACGGCTACCCTCGCCGAGGGCGTTCGTTCGACGACCGATTTCTACTTCGACAACGCTCCTGCATTCACGCTGCTTCCCGGAGCGGAGACACGCGGCGTCAGGAAAATCGCCTGGATCGACGATCCCGCGCCGCTGCGCAGTGGCTGGGCCTGGGGTCAAAAATATCTGAATGGGGTAACAGAGGTGCTTCAGGCCCGTGTGGGAAAAGGAATGTTGGTATTGTATGGAGCCGATCCCTACTTCAGGTCACAACCCCATGGTACGTTCAAGCTGCTCTTCAACGGTCTGCTGTACCACGCGGATCTCGGAGATTAAGGACAAATGATGCGCACACGATTTCTCTTCGCCGCCCTCGCCGTCACGGGCTGCTCGTACTTCCAGAGCGCGCCGGTGACACCGGCGGAGCCCGTGACAGTGTCGTCGAAACCGGCTCCGGCTCCGCCGAAAGTGTCCAGCTTGCGGTTGGCGAGTGGCAGCGGCGTCTTGAAGGCGATGCACGATCTCTACGCCGGAAAGTTTCTCAAGACAATGAGCTTTCTTCAGAACAACACCGCATACACCAGCGCGGGCGAGGAGCAGCACTCGCAGTGGTACGAGCACCTCGAGGTTCCGGGAAAACTGAGAATCGCCTTTCTTCCAGCCGCCCAGCGCAGCGGCCTGGTTCAGGTTGATCAAAAAGTCGCCTCGTTCGACAACGGCATTCGCGTTGATTTCCGACCCTCGGTGAACCCCGTATTGCTTCTCACCGCCGATGTGTACGCCGCTCCAATGCCGATGATTATGCGCGGACTCGACTCGCTAAGTGTCGACACCGAAGTGATCCACACCGATGAGTGGGAAGGCCGTCCGGTCTACGTCATAGGAGCGAAGGCCGGAGACTCAACCTCCAATCAGATGTGGATCGACGCCGACAAGCTGCTTCTCCTCCGCTTCATTCAGCGCGGCAAGAGCACTGAGCATCCTGTCGTCAGCGACATCCGAGTGGCGAACTACAAGGAGATTCAGGGCTATCAGATTCCAACCGAGTTTCTGGTGGTCCGCAACGGCCGGCCTGTGTGGCGCGAGCAGTACGAGAATGTTCGTATCAATGAGCGGATTCCGGCCGGAGCCTTTGACCAGGCACGGTGGAAGGACATCCCGATTCCACAATGAAAACCCAATTGCTTTTCGCGACGGCCGGACTTCTTGCCGTCAATCTCCCAGCCCAGGGACGCGTCCAGCGCCCCATGACCTTCGACGACTTCGCCGCTGTGAGAAACGTCGGCGATCCTCAAATCTCCCCGAACGGTGCGTGGGTGTTGTATTCGGTGCGGACGACAGACGTCAACGCCAACAAGCGCACCACTGTCACCATCCTTGCTCCCGCTGGTGGCGTCACGATCAAAGAATCGGCGGCGGCTGGCGCTGGTTTACGGGCCGGTCAATTTCCGAACGGATCCACGCAGGCAAGCGAAGCGCGCTGGTCACCCGATGGCAGGCGCGTGGCCTACATATCCGGCGGTCAGCTCTGGATTGTCGACGCCAATGGCGCGAATGCCAGGCAGATCTCCAACGTCAACGCGGGAGCCAGCGGACCCGTGTGGTCTCCGGCCGGAGATCGCATCGCGTTCGTCTCGGGAGTCTATCCGGACTGTGACGGCGACGCGTGCAACATCGAGCGCGCAAGAGCCGCTGACACGGGAAAAGTAAAAGCGCACATCGCGGACAATCTTCTCTACCGTCACTGGACCGAGTGGACACCAGAGACGCGATCCCACCTCTTCGTGGTAGCTCCAGACGGGACCGGCTAGCTCGACGTGACTTCGCGGGTCAAGTACGACGTTCCGCCGGGCCCGTTCGCTGGGAGCGAGGCATACAGTTTCTCACCCGACGGCAAAGAGCTCGCGTACACGGCGAAGGATCAAGGCCGGGAGGATGCGTGGTCGACAGACCTCAACGTGTATGTCGTGCCAGTGACCGGCGGCCCGGCCACAGCCATCACTCTCGCTAATCGCGGCGCGGACCAGAATCCCGTCTATTCTCCGGACGGACGTACGATCCTCTACGGCTCCCAGGCTCGGCCCGGCTTCGAATCCGATCGCGTCAGGCTGATGGCGTACGACCGAGCGTCTCGCACGTCCCGCGAGCTTCTACCCAACTGGGACAGAAACGCCGACAGCTACGCCTTCTCGCCGAGTGGTGACGCGATCTATCTCAGCACCGTGGACGCGAGCCGGACCAAGTTCTACCGGATCTCGCGTGGGCCATCGGGCTGGAGCGGGACTACGCAGCTCCTCACGAACGGTGGAAATAATTTTTCGCCCTCGATCTCCGGCAACGGCAAGAGCATCGCCTGGCTCCAGGACGCGACCGAGCGTCCAGCCGAAGTCCACGTCGGCTCGCTGAGCGCCCGCGGCCTCACGGATGTCCGACGGCTCACGCACGAGAATGATCCGCTCCTGGCGCAGCTGAAGCTCAATCCGGCGGAGGATTACTGGTTCAAGGGCGCCGACGGCGACAGTGTGCAGGGATTGTTGATCAAACCGCCGCAATATCAGCAGGGCAAGAAATTTCCCGTTCTGTTCCTGATTCACGGTGGACCCCAGGGCGAGTGGCTCGACCAGTGGCACGGCCGCTGGAACTTCGAGCTGTTCGCGTCGCCAGGCTTTGGGATCGTGGCGATCAATCCGCGCGGCTCGTTCGGGTATGGCCAGAAATTCACCGACCAGATCTCGAAGGACTGGGGCGGCAAAGCCTACACGGACCTAATGGACGGTCTCGACGCCGCACTCGCGCGCCACAGGTGGCTGGATTCTACGAGGATGGGAGCCGCGGGCGGATCGTACGGCGGATACATGACGAACTGGATCGCCGGCCACTCGAGCCGATTCAAGGCGCTCTTCACGCACGCGGGTGTCTACAACCTCGAGAACATGTACGGTGCGACAGAAGAGATCTGGTTCGGCGACTGGGAATTCGGTGGCCCGTACTGGGACAGGAAGGCGATGGAAGCAACCTATCGTCGCTGGTCCCCGCATCTGTTTGCGGCGAACTTCTACACCCCGCACCTCGTCGTGGTCGGCGAGCTCGACTACCGCGTGCCGTACACGGAAGGTCTTTCGCTCTTCACGGCGCTCCAGCGGCAGGGTGTGCCGAGCCGGCTCATCGACTTTCCCGACGAGGGCCACTGGATCGGCAAGCCGCAGAATCAACGGTTGTGGTGGGGCCAAGCGCTTGGGTGGTTTCGCAGGTACTTGCATCCGTAACTGCAACGGCAGGTGCCAACTGAACTGAACACGGTGTCAGTTACCAACTGAACTGAACACGGTAGGAGGTGCCAGAGATGCATAGGTGCCAGGTATCAGGTGCCTACGCCGGGACTTTACTACTGGCGTGATGGGGGAGGCAGGTGTTCAGGGAACGTCATCTCGGCACGCCACGCGAGTGACCAGGTGCCTGGCACCAGAGTGCGCTCAGAACGCCAATCGTAAAGTCTGGGCGTGCTAACCTGGTGCCAGGCACCTACGCCACTGGCACCTCTCACCGTGTTCAGTTCAGTTGGTACCTGGCACCTGACTAAGTGCATTCAACTCACCGGTACCCCGCTGCCTGCATAGTGAACAGCTCCTCGTAAAGCCCGTGTCCTGCGAGGAGCTCTTCGTGTGAGCCTTGCTCTTCGACCTTGCCGTGCCGGAGGACGATGATCCGGTCGGCCATGCGCACCGTCGAGAACCTGTGCGAGATCAGAACGGCCATCCGCCCGGCCACCAGCTCCGAGAAGCGAAGAAAAACCTCGTACTCGGCGCGTGCGTCGAGCGCCGCCGTCGGCTCGTCGAGAATCAGAACCTGCGCGTCGCGGATGTACGCGCGGGCGAGCGCGATCTTCTGCCACTCGCCGCCCGACAAATCGACGCCGTCGTCGAATCTTCTGCCCAGCATTTGCTGATAGCCTTTGGTGAACCTGGGCAGCAAGGAAGCGGCGAGTGAATTCTCGGCCGCCTCGCTGATCGACGCGGGTGTTCCGTTGCTCTTGTCGAGATCCGCGCGAACCGACTCGATCTCGCCGACGCCGATATTCTCGTCGAAGCGCATGTCGTAGCGGACAAAATCCTGGAAGATGACGCCGATCGCGTGGCGGAGGCTCGTGAGGTCGTATTCCTTGAGGTCGACACCGTCGAGCGTAATTCGGCCTTCGGTCGGGTCGTATAGGCGCGCCATCAGCTTGGTTATCGTGGTCTTACCGGCGCCGTTCTCGCCGACGAGCGCCACGCGCTCGCCGGGCTGGAGCACCATGTCGACGTTCCGCACGGCCCACCGTTCGCTCCCGGGATAGCGGAAGCCAACGTTGTCGAATACGAACCCCGACTGGATTTTCTTCGGCACACTGCACGCATTCGGGGGCGACTCAATGGTCGGCCGCATGTCGAGGAAGACGAACAGGTCGCGAAGATAGAGAGCCTGTTCGAAGACGTTGCTCGCCGACATGAGAATGCTCTGAATCACATCGCGGCCGCGGCCGAACGACGCGGCGAGGAATGTCAGCATTCCGATTGTGATCTCGCCGCGCACTGCGTGTAGCAGAATGATGATATACGCCGCGTAGTAGCCGATGGTGCCGAGGATCGAGAGAAGCGCGCTCACCAAACCACGACGAATCGAGAGCGCCCGATTCTCCTCGTAGAACCGCTGCGAGAGCGTCGCGTACCGCTCGGTTACCCACGGCGCCAGTCCGAACATCTGGACTTCTTTCGCCGTCTTGTCGCTCGCGCCTACGTAGCGGAGGTAGTCGAGCTGCCTCCTCTCGGGAGTCCACCGAAAAAGCAGCGAATAGCCGAGTGAGGCGAAATGTGTTTCGCCGAGGAAGCTCGGTATCACCGCGACTGCGAGGAGCAGCAGGAGCCATGGGCTGTACGCGATCAGAGCTCCGGCCAGAGTCAGCAGTGTGAGCGCGTCCTGTGACATCGAGAGCAAAAGCGTCAGGAGCGCGATTCGGCCAACAGTCTGGCGTCGTGCGCGCTCCAGATGATCGTAAAATTCCGGATCCTCGAACTGTGCGAGGTCGAGCTTCGCGGCGTGCTCCATCAACCTCACGCTCATCACGTTGGAGAAGAGGTCGCCGAGCAGACTCTCGACGAGCGACGACGCGCGGGCGAGGATCTCGGCGGTAAGCACGATGGCGAGCTCGAGCGCGACGTAGCGCCACACGTGCGTCAGGTCCCGGTTGCCCGCCCTCGCCCCGATCACCGAATCGATTATCAGCTTTCCAACCCAGAACGTGGCGACTGGGACAAATGACCGAATGACTCGCAGCACCATCATCGCGGTCGCGTAACCGCGGTGACTGCTCCAGATCAGGCGGAAGAGCGCGGGCACATAGCGTAGCGCCGCCAGTCGCTCGCTCCAGGTGGCCGGTTCCTCCGCACGACGTCGGCGTCCCAGCGTGGCGGCGATGACATCCGGGTGGCTCACTCGACCTCGAAGCCTCTCTTCACCCAGTCCTCGTATCCGCCGGCGAGATTGGACACGTTGGCAATTCCACGCGCCTGGAGAAAGCTGGTGGCGATCGCCGATCTGCCCCCTCCCTTGCAGTGCAGTAC
>DATCPG010000301.1:0-6736 GCA_036570225.1 Gemmatimonadaceae bacterium
CTGGAACGTCTGGAACACGAAGCCGACTTTTTCTCCCCGGAGCCGGGCCCGCTCGTTCTCGTTCAGAGTTCCAAGGTCGGCGTTGTCGAGGAGCACTGTGCCGCGTGTCGGTGTATCAAGGCCGGCGAGAAGTCCGAGCAACGTCGTCTTGCCGCTGCCCGAGGGTCCGACGATTGCGACGAAGGCGCCCTGAGGGATGGTGAACGAGACATCTCGAAGCACGGCGAGTTTCTGCTCGCCGCTCATGTATTCTTTCGATACTTCACGGGCAATGAGCATGAACGAATTCGAATGTAGGTCGGCACCGGTGCCGCGATGACAAACGGCCTCAGATGGCTGCGCGAAAGCGCGGAGCTGGGATTATTTGGTGCGGCTCTCGGTGTGGCGAGCGCCTGCGGGTCGGGCGGAAACGTAAACAATTCAAGAAATGTGGCTGAGGCGAAGAATAACATGAGTGTGGTGAAGACAACCGGGGACTCGACGGCAAGCGCTGGCGCTCCGTCAACATCTGTACGCACACCTGTGGTCCTCTTCTTCGGAACGAGTCTCACCGCTGGCTTGGGACTCGATCCCGAGCAGGCGTTTCCGTCCCTCATCGAAAAGAAGGCGGTTGCCGAAGGCCTCCCCATCAAGGCGGTGAATGGAGGGCTGTCGGGTGAGACTACCGCGGGCGCAGTCCGACGGATCGACTGGGTCCTCCGAACACCGGCCGATCTGGTGGTAATCGAGGGAGGCGCCAACGACGCTCTTCGCGGATTGTCGCCGGATGCGGCGCGCGCGAATCTCGAGCAGGTGATTACCGCAATCAGGCAGAAACAGCCGCGGGCGAAGATCGTGCTCGTCCAGATGGAAGCGCCGCCCAACTACGGCGCGACGTACACGCGAAATTTTCGCACGATTTACGCGGACATCGCGAGGAAGGAGAACGTTCCCCTGTTGCCATTCCTCCTCGACGGTGTCGCCGGCATTTCGCGTCTGAATCAGGCGGACGGAGTGCACCCGAACGTTGCCGGCGAGCGGATCGTCGCAGACAACCTGTGGAAGTCGCTGAAGCCGATCGTTGCGCAGCTTGACCGAAATCCGGGAAGCGGCTAAGTTTCGAGGCTGTTTACGTTTACGCTCCGTCCGATCGAAGCAATGCGGCGCACTGCCGAGCTCGATCGCAAAGCTTTCGACCCCAGTTCTGGAATACTTATATGGCAATGCCTGCCACCCAGATCCGGCGTGGAATGGTCCTCGTTTTTCAGGGCGATCCCTGCCGGGTAGTAGAGTTTCGTCATCATACGCCCGGCAACCTCCGCGCGATGGTGCAGGCGAAGCTCAGAAATCTTCGCACCGGCAACAATTTCGAGCACCGCTTTCGCGCCGCTGACACCATCGAGAAGGCGTCGATGGAGACGCACGACCTCGAGTTCATGTACCAGGGCGGCAACACGTATCACTTCATGAACACAGAGAACTACGACCAGCTCGAGATCGAGGACGAAGTGCTCGGCGACAACGCGCAGTGGATGCAGTCGGGGATGAAGATTCAGGCCGAGTACTACAACGGGAAAGTCATCGGTATTCAGCTGCCGAACTCGCTCGTGCTGGAGGTCGTCGACACTGCTCCGGTGATGAAGACGGCGACGAAGACAGCGTCCACGAAGCCGGCCAAGCTCGAGAACGGTGTTACGGTCAACGTCCCTGAGTTCGTCAACACGGGCGAGAAGGTGCGCGTTAATCCGAATACCGGCGAGTACATGGATCGCGCGAAGTAGCGCAGTTCAGCAGCGGGTTCGTCGGTTGATTCGACTGTCGAACGCGGTTAAGATGCAGAGCAGTTCATGGTGGCTGTAGCTCAATTGGTTAGAGCACCGGTCTGTGGCACCGGGGGTTGCGGGTTCAATTCCCGTCAGCCACCCCTGCAGTACGAACTCTGAATGGCGCACGGAGCCGAGTTGTCCGCAGTTCGCAGTACGTAGCCGCTCGCAGTTGTTGGCCGTTCGGGATTAGGTCCGTAGCTCAATTGGTAGAGCACCGGTCTCCAAAACCGGCGGTTGGGGGTTCGATTCCCTCCGGGCCTGTTCGCTTTTCTGAAAAAATTCCTGGCTCGTGGTGGTGCGGGTCGTTGCGGTTGCGGCGCTATCGTCTAGGGGACTAGGACGGGGCCCTCTCAAGGCCCAAACACGGGTTCGAATCCCGTTAGCGCTATTGATGGATGAAGGATGCTCCCGAGGCATCGATCGGCCCCATCGTCTATCGGTTAGGACGGCACCCTTTCACGGTGCAGAGAGGGGTTCGATTCCCCTTGGGGCTATTGCAGAACGGATTGATTGACAACCAGTCCGGTTACAGGGAAGGTGTGTGGTGAGAAGGGGTTTCCGACCCTGACTCCAGTAGTTGGGGCCGTAGCTCAGTTTGGTTAGAGCACTCGACTGTCACTCGAGAGGTCGCGGGTTCGAGCCCCGTCGGCCCCGTTTTGGTTTTGGAAAAGAAGCTCGCGTTCGGAAGCATGAGTGCGAGCTGTAAGATCTGCCCTGGTGGTGAAATTGGTAGACACGCCATCTTGAGGGGGTGGTGCCGAAAGGCATAGCGGTTCGAGTCCGCTCCAGGGCATCCTCTTTTTTTTTCCGACGGCCACAGTAGCTCAGGGGTAGAGCACCCGATTCGTAATCGGGCGGTCGTGAGTTCAATTCTCACCTGTGGCTCTCTGTATCGCGGGCGTAATTCAGTTGGTAGAATGCCAGCTTCCCAAGCTGGACGTCGCCGGTTCGAGTCCGGTCGCCCGCTCTGTGGAATTGTTTGGGTTTGAGAAGCGGGGGGTTCGATCACGGTGAAGATCAAAGTCACCAGCATCTACGTGAACGACCAGGAGAAAGCCCTCCGCTTCTACACCGAAGTTCTTGGCTTCGTGAAGAAAACGGACTTCACCAATGGGCCGTTCAGGTGGCTGACCGTTGCCTCGGCCGAGGAGCCGGACGGCACTGAGCTCCAGCTGGCGCTCAACAACAATCCCGCCGCTCGTGCCTACCAGCAGGCGATGTTCGAGCAGGGCCAGCCAGCCGCGATGTTCTACGTGGACGATGTTCAGCGGGAGTACGACCGCATGAAACCGCTCGGCGCGGAGTTCACCATGCCGCCAACCAAGGTGACTGCGTCGACCATCGCCATGTTTAAGGACACTTGCGGCAATCTGATCCAGATCGTCGCCCTCACCCGATGGCAGAGCTGAATTAGCCGAGCGCGGGCATCTCGAGCGTCCAGGACAACATGAAAAAATCGGCCGCAAGCCATGACCAGCTCGCATCGGAGCTCATCTCAAAAAGAATCTCCGAGCTCGCGGACTGGCGCGGGGAAACCCTCAGCAGAATGCGCCGGCTGATCAAGGAAGCAGACCCGGACGTCGTCGAGGAGTGGAAGTGGATGGGCACTCCGGTCTGGTCGCACGGCGGCATCATCTGCACTGGCGAATCCTACAAGAGTGTCGTGAAGCTTACCTTCGCCAAAGGCGCGTCGCTAAAGGATCCGGCCCGTCTCTTCAACTCGAGCCTCGACGGAAAGGTGCGCCGCGCGATCGACCTCCACGAAGGAGAACGAGTTGACGAGTCCGCCTTCAAGGCGCTCGTTCGCCAGGTGGTCGCCCTCAACGCTTCTGGCAAGTCGAAACCCTCGAAGAAAACGAAGTCGTAGGGATTTCGTCTCAGGATCGTTACGGACCGGCGACGAGCTTCTGGACAACCGCTCCCGCTCGCGCTGCGTCGCCGATCTGGTTGATCACGTGCAAAATCGCGCCACGCCCACCTCCCAGCGACACTGTCACCATGCTGCGCAGTCGTACGCCAGAGGCGAGGGGCACTTCGAACGCGTGATCCGCCATGACGCTCGGATTCCTGTTAAAGAAGCAGTAACTCCCGAGTCCCCACGCTTCGTGCGTGGTGACGGCCGCATTGACTCGATATGCGGCAAACCCCGGTGTCGTACCGCTCATCCACTCGGCCTGATCGGGAACGTCGTACGGCATCTCGTTCTGGAACATGTAGGTTCGCCCGCCGTTCCCGTTCCATTGCACCTGATATTGCTGGTAATGCTCCACGAAAAGGCCGTATATGGTCACGTCGTCGCCGTTCACGACCAGGCCGTTCGCCGCGGTGTTGGACGTCCACCCCACACCATTCCCGTGATCGGCCCGCCACAGCCACAGATGGTCGCCGATCACGTCGTGGCTGTTGATCTCGACGGAGCGAGTTGCCCTCCCGATGCCAGCACCGCCGACGCGAACGAACAGATCGCTGAGCAGCGTCGGGTTGGACGAATGCCTGGCGGACGAGCCCGGCGGCCCGACCTGCACGAGCACTGGGGAGTTGGTCGGCCCGGCCTCGATGAGGAGGCCGGCGAGCGTCACGCCACCCACGTCGTTCACGTCGATCGCGCTGCCGCCGCCATCGGGGATCAGAGTCGCCAAGCCGAGACCAAGCACGATCGTGTTCGCTGCCGTCACGTGAAGCGGCGCGTCCAGGTGATAGATGCCGGGCGTGATGATGATGCTCTTATTGCGTGCGAGCGCGGCGTTCATCGTCGCGGCGGAAGTGCCCGGCTTCACGATCACGAACTGGCTAAGGGGTCGAGCCACGCCGCGAGGGTTTCCTGACATCCAGGTGGTGCCTTCCGCGTTCGAGCGCAGCGCGGGGACGAAGACGTTCCACGCGCCGCGCCCGTCGACGAAGAGGAACGGCTTCTCGCGGATCACCGGGGCGGCATCGATTGTGGTGTACGGCGGATCCGGAAAGCTCTTCGTCGGCGCATGCTCGGTACCCACGAACACCATGTTCCAGTTCGATCCCTTCCATCCGCCGAGCGCGCTGTTGCGGGTGAGCCACTGCTGCTGACTTCCGGATCTTACCTCGCCGTCCACCTTCGAGTCGGCGAGGAAGCCCCCGCTCGACCAACCCCCGTCGTCGAGCACGAGGTCGCCGCGGATGTGAATGCGACGCATTGGCGCCGCCTGTGAAACGGCCCAGCGGTCGAAGCCGCCCGCCGGGGTGATCGACATATTCTCCACGGCGCGCCAGAAATTCACCGTTGCGTTCCCCTTTCTCCACCGGGCATCGGCGCGCATGCCGCCATTGATGATGACGTCGTCAGGCGACAGACCGAGACCGCACACCTGGGTGTAGAAGCCGATTCGCGCATCCACGTCGTACGTCCCCGGCTTGAACAGAACGGCGAATCGCCCCGTGCCGAATTCGCTGGTCTCCTGTGAACCGAAAATCGAGTCGAGCCTGGACCGGATGGTCGCAGCAGGTGTGGCGGGGTCGAAGAGGCTTACGTTGGGACCGAAGTCGGGGTTGGTGCCGGGCGCCTGCGCCGCGACTTGCCCAGAGGTCACGGTGACCAGAAGAAGGACGTGGATGCGCATGGCTCGAAGTGTTGCTCGCCTCGTCCACCGTGTCAACGCGGTGGGCCGTGGGGCACTCGTTTTGCGCGCCCGCATGCTCTGGCGTAGATCGTCGTTCCGAGCGACACTATCGGCGGTGGCACTCTCACTCCGCGTAGTCACAGCGCTCGCTCTCGTTGCTGCCGTCGCGTGCGGGGGCAGCACGCAACCCTCGGTGGCGATAACTCACGTCTCGGTTATCGACGTCGCCTCGGGTGCGACACGGTCCGACAACACAGTGATTATTACGGGCAATCGCATCGTCTACGCAGGGCCTGCGACGGGCGCCAAAGTCCCCGGCGCTGCGCGCGTGCTCGACGGCCGAGGGAGATTCCTGATCCCCGGCCTGTGGGACATGCATGTGCACGCGTTCGTCTGGGTCTTCTCGGATTTCGCGGGGCCACTCATGGTCGCCAACGGTGTCACTGGCGCACGAGACATGGGCTACTTCATTGACACGACCCTGAGGTGGAAGCGCGATATCGCCGCAGGAAGTGAAACGGGACCACGTCTCATTGTCGGTGCTCGCGTCGATGGCCCGGTAGGGCGCGCGAAATTCATCAGTCACGTCGCCGGCGAGACAGACGCGGTACGCGCCGTTGACACTCTGGCTCGAGCGAAGGACGGATCTGTTCGTGCGGATTTTCTAAGCACGGACGGATTCATTCCGCGGTCAGCGTTCTTCGCCCTCGCCAGAGAGGCGCGCAAGCTCGGGATCCCTTTCGCGGGCCGCATACCGCTTTCGGTCAGCGTCATCGAAGCGTCGGACTCCGGACAACGAAGTGTCGAGCAGGAAGATGATCTGATGCGTGCGTGCACTTCGCGGGAAGGAGCTTTTCGCGCACAGCTTACCGATACCGCGAACAGAAGGACTGGTGACGACCCTCTTCAGCTGCGATCGCAGGCTCGAGCAATCCTTTCTTCCTACGATCCGCGACAATGCCGGCTGGTGATGGAGACTCTCGTCAGAAATCACACCTGGGTCACTCCGACGCTCGTCGCATACCAACCCTATGCACGCTCGTTCGATAGCGCTTCGCGGCATCCTGAGCTGAGCAAGTACGTGCCGGGAATCGTCGAAGGCGGCTGGCAACACAAGGTCCTCGCTGTCCCGAAGCCCGATTCTTTCATGGTGCAAAGCTCGTTCAGCTTCGAGCGAAGCGGAGCGCTCAGCAAGGCGGGCGTAGGATTGCTGGCCGGCACCGACGCTCCGCGTGCATTCATTTATCCTGGATTCAGTCTGCACGAAGAGCTCGCGCTGCTGGTCAGGTCGGGACTGACGCCTCTCGAAGCTCTGCGAACTGCGACGTACAATCCCGC
>DATCPG010000302.1:0-6741 GCA_036570225.1 Gemmatimonadaceae bacterium
CAGATGGTCAACCGTATATATCCGACGCGGACTTCCAGGCTTGCGACCGCTATCCGCTGATTGGAGCGGGCGCACTTCATAGCCTGAGTGCACACGCCATCTTTGGGAATGCTTCCGTGGTGGTCTCGGCAAGCGCGAGCGATCCTACATGGTTTTCCTGCGCTAGCGGGTGTTGTTCAGCCGCCGCCAACTAGCCACAACCGGTCGCAGCATCAGCAAGCCCTTAGTCGAAATAATCGTCAACCCGGCGGCGGGGCGCAGAAGCGCCGCGTCTCGAGTCGCGGAAGTCACAGCAGCTTTTGAGGGAGCCAACGTCCGGAGAGTTGTAGAGACACGAGCCGCGGGGGACGAGGACGCTCTCGCCCAACGCGCGCTCGAAGCGGGTGTCGTAACGATCGTCGCCGTCGGAGGTGACGGAACGTGTTCCGGGGTAGCTCGCGCCGTCGCGACCAGCGGCAAGGAGTGCAGCGTCGCCGTAGTTCCCAGCGGAACGGGCAACGACTTCGCGAAGACTCTCGGCGTCGAACATTGCACGCCCGCGCAGATCGCCGCTCTCGTCGAGCGGAATGAACCGACGAAGATAGACGTCGGCCGAGTGGACGGTCGACATTTCATCAACAGTTGTGGATTCGGCTTCGTTGCGTCGGTGCTTGAAGCAACCAAGAGCGTTCGCATCCTCAGGGGCGACGCTGTTTACATCTACTCGGCAATCAGGCAGCTGTTCGCTTATCGAGCGATGAGCGTCTCACTCGATTCGAGTGGTGCGCCGGACCGCGAGGTACTGATGGTGACCGTGTCCAACGGGCAATTCCTCGGCGGAGCATTCCGCATCGCTCCTGGCGCATCTGTCGGCGATGGGAAACTCGACGTCGGACTGTTCAGGGACACAGGTGTGGCTGGCCGTGTGCGCATTTTCGCGTCGGCGTTTCGGGGTACACACGTTGGGCTCCCCTCCGTAGAGACGAAACGCGTCGCCGGAATGACGCTCCGATTCTCTACTCCACCTATGATGGAAGTCGACGGCGAGCTGAGGCAGGCCCTTTCTTCGACCGTGACCGTCGACTGCGCGTCACGCGCTCTCGCCGTGATCGCCGCGCCGGGCTACCCGCTGTAAACTACGAGTCGCGCGCGCCCTAGCCGGGTGGAATGGTCATGACCACCGTATCGCCGGGTGCGACGGTAATCTCCTGACTGACGGAGGCTCGTCTGCCACCGATCGGGTCGGCAACAAAGCGGAGGGGCGTCATGCCATTGAGCAAAATCGAGGGAATATTCAGGGTCGTCTTGGTATTCCCGGGAGCGAGCCCAACTCTCAGGCGTTGCCCGGAGCGGAGGACAAAAACGTCCATGTCCTGAAAACCCTCGTTGTCCACCTGTACGACCGTCGACTGACTCTGGTCATTGGCGCTTCCACCGCGCCCGAGAGTACTGCACGCTGCAGCGGCGCCCAGGAAAAGCGCCAAACAAATCGATTTGTTTTTCATCGGAAGACTCTGCTCGGATGAGCGTTGCAAGTACACATTCCGGGGGCATAATGCGTTCCAATCATCGGCGGCGTAGCTTTGAAACGAATGCTTAAACCTCTGATCATCGGAATAGCCGGCGGGTCGGGTTCAGGAAAGTCGACAGTCGCGAGGAATGTCGCCGATTATCTGACGACGTCGTCGGTCGCGTTCATCGACATGGACGCGTACTACAAGAATTTCACGTCACTTACTCTTGCCGAGCGCCGGAAGCTCAATTGGGATCACCCCGATGCGTTCGATTACGATCTCTTGTGCGCTCATCTCGAAGCGCTCGGCAACCGCGAGGCGATCGACAAGCCGGAGTACGATTTCGTGACCCATCTACGCAGCACGGAGACGACGCGCGTAGAGCCGGCTGATGTCATCGTCATCGACGGCATCCTGTTGTTCGTCGACGCGAGGGTGCGGGATCTCTGCGACGTCAAGGTATTCGTCGACGCGGATGCGGACATCCGATTGATTCGGCGAATCGAGCGGGACACCCAGGACCGTGGCAGGCCGCTCGATGAAATCATCGAGCAGTACCTTTCCACCGTGCAACCGATGCATTGCGAGTTCGTCGAGCCGAGCAAGCGCTACGCCGATGTGATAGTGCCGCGTGGTGGCCACAACGCGATCGCCATCGAGATGATCGTTGCTAAGATTCAGCGGCGATTGCAGACCGGCGCCGGAGGTGCGGAGGCGCGGCGTACACCATCAGCACAGCGGCCAGCACCCCCAGCGCGAACATGACTGACCAGACTCCCGCCGGTCCCGTCGTCGCGAGGAGCTGAGTGCCTAGCCAAGGCCCCAAAGTGAGAGCGACGCTCAGAGACATACTGTACGCGCCCATGTAAGTCCCGCGCAAAGAGGGCGGCGCGATCTCACCAAGGTGTGCTGCCATCGCTGGAAAGAGCGTCATCTCACCAAACGTCCAGATGACCACCATCGCCGTCACACCCAGCACCGAAGATACCAACGTGAGCGCGCCGAATCCGATAGCAAAAAGAAGGGAGCCAATGACGAGGGACCACGTGTTTGGCCAGTGAGACGTGGCCATGTTAAGTGGAACCTCCAGCGCCACGATCAGAAGGGTGTTGATCGTGAACAGCATGCCGTAGAACGCTGGCGACATGTGCAGGTACTCCACCAAATAGAGCGGCAGCGCGGACTCGTGCTGGTAGAACACGATGCCAACCAGAACGGAGCCGAGGAGGAAAATCGCAAGGCGTTTGTCGCGAAGGATGCTGCGAACCTCGAGATTGAGGTTCTCGGTCTCAGATTGAGCATCCCGGCCACCGGTCGCCAGCCGCCAGCTGGTGAAGCAGAGTACGGCTCCGGCCATCAGTGTGGATACCGCGTCGACAACGAACATCGCGCGGAACGAGACGGTCGCCAGAAACCCGCCGAGGGCTGGTCCAATACTCATGCCGAGATTGATGGCCAGACGGTTGAGCGCGAAGGCCGCTCGCCTCTGCGACGGGGAGACGACGTGGGTGATGGCAGCCAGGCTCGCCGGGCGGAACAGCTCCGCGCACGCCGCCCACACGATGGTGATCGCGATGACAGCGGCGTAGCTTCTCGCGAGTGGAAAGAGCAGCAGCGCGATACCCGAGGATATGAGCGACACTCGCATGATTGGAAGCGCTCCGATGCGATCGCTCAATTTTCCCGAGATTGGACCGGCGACGATTGCTGTGGCCCCGTAGACCGCGAACACGAAGCCCGCGCGCGCGGCGGAGAAGCGAAGCTCGCGTGTGAGATAGAGCACGAGGAATGGGAGGACCATCATCCCCGCTCTGTTGACGAGATTCGTGGCGAAAAGCAGCCAGCTCTCGCGCGGGAGGCCGCCGAGTCCGCGCCAGGGATTCAGACGCGATTGGGGAAACGCAAACGGCCACCAATCAGGTGGCCGTTTCGTTTCGATAGTCGGCTCAGTTGTCAGGGCCATAGTGCGCCGTGCAGGAATCGAACCTGCAACCTAATGATTAAGAGTCATTTGCTCTGCCAATTGAGCTAACGGCGCGTGCTGTCGCTTGGCGCGCCAGGAGGGAATCGAACCCCCGACCCACAGCTTAGAAGGCTGTTGCTCTATCCAACTGAGCTACTGGCGCGTTACGAAGCGAAACTTAGCCACGACGCCAACTCGAATCAATCGCCGCCGGACGCAAGACTCTCGGCGAGCACTCGCTGTAACCGGCGTGTCAGCTCACCCGGTCTTCCGTTGCCGACAAGCTCGTCGTCCAGCTTCACGACGGGCATCACATCGGTCGTCGTTCCCGTGAGAAACAGCTCCGACAATCTCGGAATTTCGGCGACCGAAATCGGTGTCTCGTCCAGCTCGATCGACACATCCCGGGCCAGCTCGCGCAGAACCGAACGCGTGATCCCCGGCAGGATGTGGGTGTCGCTCGGGTGTGTCCGCAGCGAGCCATCCACTACTCCAAAGAAATTTGTCCTCGTGCCCTCCGTCACGACGCCATCGCGAATCAACATCGCCTCGAACGATCCCCTATCCTTCGCAGTCTGCGAGGCCAGCACGTTGGGCAACAGATTCAGCGTCTTGAGATCGCAGCGTCCCCAACGGAGATCGGGATGCGTGATCGCGGACGCCCCGGTTTGTGCGAGGTCAGCGTACGGCTTGAACCGGGCAACGGAGATGTAGATGGTCGGTTTTATATCCGGCGGGGGAAAATTGTGTACACGCGTCGTCGCGCCGCGAGTCACCTGGATGTAGAGCGTTGCTTCTCCATCATTCAGATCGTTCTCGCGCAGAAGCTGTTTTCCGATTTCGACGAGGCTAGCGGGAGAATCCCCATTCGCAAGATTGATTCTCACCCCGTCGAGGCTTCGTTCCAACCGGTCGTTGTGAAAGCGGGTGGCGAACAGTCTGCCGTTGATGACGCGAAGGACTTCATAGACCCCGTCGCCGAAGACGAAGCCGCGGTCTTCGACGGATACGCGCGCCTCTTTACGCGGCAGAAAGCTGCCGTTCACATAAACGATGTCTTTTGGATCCACGCTGGTTAGCTGGTCTTGAGGCCGGCTACGGTGTACTCGCACCCGCCGGTGCCGAATATCTGGCTGAATCCGGCCTCTGGATCCCTGAGCGTACCAGTAAGAGTGCCGGACGCTGTCATCGTGCCGAGGAGCTCCATCTGTGCGGTGCTGGTGGCGCCGGCAAAAAGCAGATCGGTCGCACCATTGCTCAGATTGACGGATCCGCTGAGCGACAGGACCGTAGCATTGATCGGATTCAACCAGCTGCTCGCTCCGGTCAGGGCTCCGTCAGTCCCGACATCGAGGTGTGTGGTGATCGCCGAGCCATCCGCAAGCGGATTGGTGCAAGCGGGCAGCGTCGTGGCCCGCTGGACCGTGAGCGACCAGTTTCCCGCAACCTGCGCCTGCGTAAGCGCGCCTCCGCCGCCGAGGATTGCGTCCAGCGGGTTGGTGCTGGTCTCGCACGCCGCGAACAAAGCGATCGTGGTCAGACAAAGAACAAGGCGTCTCACGTGAAGCCTCCCCGGTTTGCGGCTAGATTCGAGCTCGAGGCTGCAATGGTGCAATTCATTTGCCGTGAGCTCCAACTCGCGGAAACCTCGTACTGCTGTAAGCGTAGTGACCATACCACCTACATGCCCGCACAAGGAACCAAATGCCCCCCGATCCAAATCTGATTGTTCATGAAGTCTTTTCGTGGGTTGTGCCGGGAGTAGTCACCTTGGTTCTGGGATTCCCAGTGGTTCGGCTCATTACCAAGTGGCTCGAGCCGAGACCAGTGCCGCCACGAGAGCTGGGTGGCATCAATGCGCGCCTGGAGCGCATCGAGACCGCTGTAGACTCGATCGCTGTCGAGGTCGAGCGGATCTCCGAGGCGCAGCGCTTCTCCGCCCGACTGCATTCCGAGCAGCAACAGACCCGTCTCTCGGCGCCGAGAGAATAAGACAAAGGGGCTGATAGGAAATCGACAGTTGGGTGATAGAGAATCGACATTTCGGCGGTGAGGATATAGTCGAGATTGCAGGACCCCCACAAGGAACACCCGGAGTCCTGTATTGCCGACCACGCCCATTGCTGCAAAGAAACCGCTGCGGGTGTTGCTGCTCGAAGACAACGAGGCCGACGCCGCCCTCATCTCGCATGAGCTGCAGCGGTCGGGCATGCGGATTCTGCTCGCTCAGGTCGATTCCCCGGAAGCGTTCAGTGCCACTCTGAAAACCTTTGCCCCAGATGTCGTGCTGTCCGATCATTCACTGGCGCAGTTCGATTCTCGCGCCGCGTTGGAAGTGCTGCGCGAGGTCCGACCGACCGCGCCGTTCATAATCGTTACGGGAAATCTCCTTGGCTCCCAAGCCGGCACGGCAATCCGAGCCGGAGCTGAGGACGTCATTCTCAAGACGAACCTCGCCGGGCTCGAGGCGTCGATCAGCAACGCGCTATTGGCAAGGCGGCGGCTGCACGCGCTGACCGATCGTCAAATCCAGGTGCTCAAGCTGGTTTCGGAGGGTCGACGAACGCGTGAGATCGCGAAACGGCTCGGCCTCAGCGTCAAGACCATCGAAAGCCATCGGAGCGAAATCATGAAGCGCCTGCGCATCCATGATGTCGTCAGCCTGGTGCGCTACGCGATTCGTGTCGGGCTCATACCCGGGGCGACCTAGCAGCGAGACCCGCCAGCACGCCACGCATGTAGGCGAACGATTGCTTCATGCCCGGTAGCGGATCGTTCGCGTCGATCTCGTACTCGAGATTGACGTAACCCGCATACTTCATCGTCTCTAGTTGTCTGAAGAGCGCCGGGATCGGGATCTTCCCTTCGCCGACGATGCACTGACTCTCCGCTACCAGGAGGTTACGGAGATCCTTGGCGTGCATGTCAAGGAGCCGCGGTCCAGCATCCGCTGCAGCGCGTACAGGGTCGGTGCCGGTGCGGACCGTGTGGCCGATATCCATGCACAACCCAACGCGCGGGTCCATTCCCTTCACTGCCTTGAGGACATCGTAGGGTGACGGGAAGTCCGGATCCTCAGGGCCGTGATTGTGGATGGCCAGCTTGATGTCGTACTGCCTCACGAATCTCTCGATCCGGATTAGCACGCCCGGCTTGGAAGTTCCGACAATCAAAGGCATCCCTGCGGCCTTCGCATAGTCGAAGTACTCGCGCACCCCGTCATCGGTGTCGGTCTCGAACGTGATCATCCCCCCGCCGACGATCTGGAGTCCAGCGGTTTCTACC
>DATCPG010000303.1:0-6918 GCA_036570225.1 Gemmatimonadaceae bacterium
CGCTGACCCAGCACAGCGTGCGCCTCTATCCAGGTCCGCATGTCCGCCAATGCCCTCTCCGCGAACATCTCGCGCTTCCTTTTCTTGTCGCGAATCTTTTCCGGAAGGTCGTCGAGCAGGCCAAAGTTCGCGTTCATAGGCTGGAAGTGCTTCGGATCAGCCTCGCTCATGTAGCGATATAGAGCGCCCAGCATTGTCGTCGGCGGCGGGATGACCGGCTCGTCGCCCGAAAGAATTCGCGCGAGGTTGATCCCCGCCAGCAAACCCGTCGCTGAGCTTTCCGTGTAGCCCTCGACACCCGTGATCTGGCCAGCGAAGAGGATCGTCGGGTCGTCGCGCGCGGAGAGGTGCGCGTTCAGTGCCGCGGGCGAGTTCAGATACGAGTTCCGATGTATCGATCCGTAGCGCAGAAACTCGGCTTGCTCCAACCCGGGAATCATTCGTACAACACGCTGCTGCTCGGGAATCCGCAAGCGCGTCTGAAAACCGACGAGATTCCACATCCGGCCAGCGCGATCTTCCTGGCGGAGCTGTACCACCGCGTAAGCGTCTCGACCCGTGCGAGGATCGCGCAGGCCCACCGGTTTGAGCGGACCGAAGCGAAGAGTGTCACGTCCACGCTGCGCCATCACCTCGACCGGCATGCAGCCCTCGAAGTACGGCACCTCGTCGAACTCGTGGCCGTGGAATTGGTCGGCGGAGACGAGCGCGTCGAGGAACGCATCGTACTGCTCGCGCGACATCGGACAATTCAGATAGGCGCCGCCCTCGTCCGCGGCTTCCATGGTTTCCTTTCCGTAGCGCGAGCCTCGAAAGACAATCGAGTCGTCTATGGAATCCCGCGCCACGATCGGCGCAATCGCGTCATAAAACGCCAGCGCGCCGACCCCGAGTCGCGCCCGAATTGCCTCGGCGAGCTTGTCGGACGTGAGAGGACCGGTCGCGACAATCGAGGGAGCCGTGATAGTCGTGACTTCTTCGCGAACGACTGTGATCCGCCGCTCGCCGGAGATGCGCGCCGTCACGTTCCGGGAAAACGCATCGCGATCCACAGCCAGCGCGCTCCCGGCGGCTACCCTGGCTCCGTCAGCAGCCTCGAGGATCAAAGAGCCGAGCAAGCGCATCTCGGCCTTGAGGAGGCCGTGCGCGTTCGTCAGCTCCGTGCTCTTGAATGTGTTCGAGCACACCAGCTCGGCCAGTCCGTCCGTCTTGTGCGCTGGCGTGGTCGTGATCGGGCGCATCTCGTGCAGCGAGACATCGATCCCGCGGGTCGCCAGCTGCCAGGCGGCCTCCGAACCAGCGAGGCCGCCGCCTACGACCGTTACGGTCTGTGTCACACCGCCACGGCTTCGGGGGTCGGCGCAACGTCCCACTCGTTCGCGCACTTGATGCAGCGTCTGTAATCGCCACGAGTCTTGGTGAACTTCGCCTCCGCTCCAACGTATCCGCACTCGGGGCACGTTTCGGCTACAGGCTTGTCCCACACGACGAAATCACACTTGGGATAGTTCGAGCACCCGTAGAATGCCTTGCCGCGTTTCTTCGAGCGGCGGACGGCGATATCCCCGTCATCTTTGGGACACTTCACTCCCGTAGGCATCGATCTGGTGCCGCGACACTTCGGGAACTTGCTGCAGCCCAGGAATTCTCCGGAGCGCCCGTGACGAATGACCATTGGCTCGCCGCACTCGTGGCAGATCTGGTCGGTCGGCTGCGCCGCCTTGCGATCGCCACGCAGCGGTCGCGTGAACTTGCAATCCTTTGGATGATTCTCGCACGCGAGAAACGGCCCGAAGAATCCGCCGCGGGGAACCAGCTTTCCACCGCAGGTGGGACATCTCTCGGTCTCGATCATCGACAGATCGTGTGCTTCGCCGATCAGCGCTTCGATGTCGGCCCCCTTCACTGACGCTGCGAACGGACCGTAGAAATCGCCGAGCATCGTTCGCCAGTTCACGTCGCCTTCCTCAATCTTGTCGAGGTCGGTTTCCATGTGCGATGTGAATTGAACATTGAACACGTCCGGGAAGCTCTTTACCATCACTCTCTCGACCTGCTCGCCGAGGAAGGTCGGGAAGAAGCGACGCTGCTCGAGCTGCGCGTAGCGGCGGTCAACGAGAGTGGAGACAATCGACGCGTACGTCGACGGCCGCCCGATTCCCAGGCGCTCCAGCTCCTTCACCAGACTTGCCTCGGAGTACCGCGGCGGCGGCTCGGTGAAATGCTGCGACGGCGTGATCGCCCTGACCGGGATGTTCTCTCCCTTCTCCACAGCCGGGAGTCCCTGCTCTTCCTCGAGCGCTTTCCCTTCCTCGGCTTCGCGCGATTCCTTGTACAGCCGCTGGTATCCGTCGAACTTGACGACGCTGCCGGTAGCTCTGAACAGGAACCGTCCCAGATCGAAATCGACTGTGGTGGTATCGAACACTGCGGGTGACATTTGCGATGCCATGAACCGCTGCCAGATCAGCTCGTACAGCCGATACTGATCTTCCTTGAGATACTTTCTGATGTGCTCCGGCCGGCGCGTGGGATCCGTCGGTCGAATGGATTCGTGCGCATCCTGGGCGTTTTTCGCCTTGCCGTCCGTGTAAAGTCGCGGAGCGTCCGGCAGATACTGCTGCCCATACATCATCTTGATGTACTCGCGCGCCTGATCCGCGGCGGAAGGCGCAACGCGAGTGGAGTCGGTGCGCATGTACGTGATGAGGCCGACAGCACCCTCGTCACCGATATCGATGCCCTCATAGAGATCCTGCGCCAGACGCATCGTCCGCTTGGAGCCGAAGCTCAACTTCTTGGCAGCATCCTGCTGGAGGGTGCTCGTCGTGAACGGCGCGCCGGGATTCTTGCGCCGCTCGCGACGCTTTACTTCCGTGACCTGGAACGTCTTGCGCGACGTGAGCGCGGCGAGAATCTCGTTCGCGTCCGTTTCGTTGCTGATGACGGGCTTCTTGCCGTCGAGCAGATGCAGCTTGGCGGTGAATTGCTGCTTGTCCTTCTCCAGCAGCGCTTCCACCGTCCAGTACTCGACCGGCTTGAACGCGCGGATCTCGCGCTCGCGCTCGACCAAAAGCCGAAGCGCGACAGTTTGCACTCGCCCGGCAGAGATCCCCTTCTTCACAGTTTTCCAGAGAACGGGGCTGGCCTTGTAGCCCACGAGCCGGTCGAGAACCCGGCGCGCCTGCTGCGCATCGACCTTGCGCTCGTCGATCTCCCCGGCGTTGGCGATGGCCAGCTGCACCGCGTCGCGTGTGATCTCGTGAAAAAGCACGCGCCGCACCGGCGCGCCGTTCTTGGACTTGATTTGCTGCGCCACGTGCCACGCAATCGCTTCGCCCTCGCGATCAGGATCTGTCGCGAGGAAAATCTCTCTCGAATCGCGCGCCGCCGACTTCAAGTCGGCAACAGTCTTCTCCTTCCCGGGAATCGTCACGTATTCGGGCTCGAACCCGTTCTCGATGTCGATCCCCATCTTCTTCTCGGGAAGATCGCGGACGTGACCAATCGTGGCGCGCACACGGTAGGCGCGGCCCAGATACTTGCCGATGGTCTTGGCTTTCGCCGGCGACTCGACGATGACGAGCGAGGTCGAGCCAGGCTCGTACGCTTCGCCGTCATCCTGCGCCGCAGCTTTACGCGCCTTCGTCCGGCGGGTCGCCGCCGTTGTCTTCGTAGCGCGCTTCGTCGTGGTTTTGCTTTTAGCTGTCTTGGCTTTCGCCATCTCTAGTGTACCGTCGTGTTGTCGCCGCTGGCGGACGAGTCATCCAGGCCGGTTCCTTCCAGCAATCCGCGGAGATCATCGAGGGCAATCCGCCCTTCGAATTGCATCAGCGCCCTCTCTATGATGTGCTCCAGCTCGAGGCCGTTGATCGCCCCCGAGCCGTTCAGGGAGAGCAAATGCCCCCACGCGTCGGGTGCGAAACGCCCCCGCTCGTGCGGTCCCATTACGCGGAATGTGGTCTGCCCCGGAATTCTTTCGTCCATAATGGCGTTCCAGTTATTTGACGGTCGAGCCAAGCTCGACGATTTTCGTTATAAGTTGTTGTCTTACAAGCTTTTCCGTGTCGAGAACAACGTCGGCGGTCTCGTACAGTGCCCGCCTCTTCTCGTACAGGTCCCTGAGCGCCACCACCGGGTCTCTGCCCGCCAGGAGCGGTCTGGTCTCCACTCGGCGCAATCTGCGAGCGACTGCCTCGGGTGACGCTCTAAGGTATATGATACGTCCAGTGGAACGCAAAAGTTCGACTGAGCTGGTTTGCGTTATCCAACCTCCGCCAGGCGACAACACCATCCCACCGACCCCGCTGAGCTCATGTGTCAGCGCCGACTCCAACCCTCGAAAGTGCTCTTCCCCCTTCAGTCGGAAGATCTCCCGTACCTCCATGCCCGATCTCCGCTCGATCTCGCGATCGAAGTCGAGAAACGGTCTCCCCATCCGGCGCGCCACAGCTTTGCCTATCGTCGTCTTTCCCACTCCCGGAAGCCCGACGAGGATCAGATGCGGCGACTTATCGTCCCTTTCTGTCACTCAGGGACTGAATGTAATTGTCGTAGTTACGGCGAGTCTCCTTGAGAGAATCACCGCCAAACTTCTCGAGGAGCGCCTGGGCGACGATGAATGCTGTCATGGCTTCGGCGATTACTCCCATCGCCGGAACGGCCGTGACATCACTTCGTTCCGCGACGGCCTGGGCGGGCTCGCGCGTTTTCATTTCGATCGTCCCCAGCGGACGCATCAGCGTGCTGATCGGCTTCATCGACGCGCGCAGCACAATCTGTTCGCCGTTGGTGACGCCGCCCTCCATGCCCCCGGCGCGATTGCTCCGCCGGCGCACGCCGCCTGCTTTCACGTTTCTCTCGTCGGCGTCGATCTCGTCGTGAACATCGGATCCGTTTCTGCGCGCCGACTCCACACCCAATCCGATCTCAACGGCTTTCACCGCGGGAATCGACATGATCGCCGCCGCGAGGCGTCCATCGATCTTTCTGTCCCACGACACGTACGAGCCCAGTCCCACCGGTACGCCGTCGCAAATCACCTCGGCGATTCCGCCCAGCGTGTTCCCATCCGCTTTCGCCTCATCTATCCGCGCAATCATCTCTTTCTCTGCGCCGCCATCCAAGGTGCGCAATGGGGAGGCATCGGCGGTGGCGTTTAGGTCGGCCGGCATCTTGTCAGGCCGCCTGGCGTCGATGCCGCCAAGGTGCACGACGTGGCTGCCGACTGTGATGCCGAACTCGCGGAGGAATCGCCTGCAAATGGCGCCAGCGGCCACGCGCGCGGTGGTTTCGCGGGCGGATGCACGCTCCAGTACGTCGCGCGCGTCATCCCGATCGTACTTGAGCATTCCCGACAGATCCACGTGTCCGGGGCGAGGGCGAGTGACGGCGCGCTTTCGCTCCGGGTCGGTGTCGCGAGGCGCGGGATCCATGATCTCCTGCCAGTTCTTCCAGTCCCGGTTGTGGATCAACATGGCGATCGGCGAGCCCAGCGTCTCACCCGCTCGCACCCCGGAGACGAACTCGGCGTGGTCTGACTCGATCTTCATGCGCCTGCCGCGCCCGTAGCCCTGCTGCCTGCGGGCCAGCTCCGCGTCGACGTCAGCGGCCAGGAGGGGCAACCCCGCTACCATGCCCTCGAGGATCGATACCAGTGCGGGCCCGTGTGACTCGCCAGCGGTGGTGAATCGCAGCATGCGCCTCCATAAAAGAAACGAGCCCGGTGTTGACCGGGCTCGCTTTCCATCTCGTACCCGCGTCCTGCGGGAATCCTACGGGCAGGTCGTGGTAAACGTATTCGGAAGCGTCGCGATGACAACCCCTCGCGCCGTCGCGGCAACGAGCACCAGCTGACCTGTCGCCAGCTGGTAAGCCGCCTTGATCGGTCCGATGATCGGATCGCGGATCGGAATCGACGACACACGCTGATAGCAGTGGGTATCGAAAATCTCGATCGTGGGTTCGGATGAAGCAGCGAACAACAGACGTGTGTTCAACGGGAACGAGTTCGGCCCGGTGTTGAGCGGGTGGAAATCGAGGCCCGTATTCGCCACGGTCGTGTTGAGCACGCCCTGGAGCCGCAGCAGCGGATTCAGGATGTAGGTAGAATCCGCCCGAATCGCCGACAGTGATCCGTCGAAGTTGATCGCGACTCCCTTGACCTGCGCGAACGTGTTGGCGATGAAGTCCGTCACCGCGGTTGGCGGCGAGACTCCGTTGTCGATCGGTGGAGTTGGAAACGGCTGTTGGACGCCGGCTTTATCGGGAGCCGTAGGCTGGAAGCCACGATCTACATCGAAAGCGACCGCCCGGCTGCCGAACACGCTTCCACCTTCTCCATAGATCGCGCGCTGGAAGTTTCCTGAGTTGCGCGCGAATGTGGTGTCGCGGAATGCCAGCTCGGGCAGGCGAACCACGACCGAGTATGGTTTGTCGTTCGGAGGCACGCCGATGGTCTGCGAGAAGGGCACGAGAATCGTTGAATCGATCCCGTTCGCGTCGAGGCGGACGATTTCCAGAGAATCCGCGCGACCCGTTGACTGCCCCATCGCCTGCTCGAAGTAGAAGTGCGACGTGCGGTAGTCTGTCTTCCCTGCGACGGTTACGCCGCGGGTCAGATTCTCCCACCGTATCGTTCCATTCCGTGTGTCGAACGGCGGCGTCTGGCCGGCGGTCGGCGTCGTGGTATATGTCAGCACGGTTTCGGTGCACGTGATTCCGCTCACGATGCAGGTCGCCGCCAGGAACTGCGGACGATCGCTGAAGTCGTGTCTTGAACGCTGCTGGAACGGGAGACCGCTCGGACCTGACGTAACTGTCGTAACGCTGTACACGGCGATGTTCGGCAGCGCATAGCGGAAGACTTCCATGCCGTTGGCGCCAACGTTCAGATCCACATAGCTGATATCCTGTCTC
>DATCPG010000304.1:0-2232 GCA_036570225.1 Gemmatimonadaceae bacterium
CCTCATTAGTTGGCGGCCTCTTTAATTTCCAACTGAGCGTGCAATGTCGGTTAATGGCACTTGCGTCATTTCGCTGCGCCGCAACAGTTTGGTTGCTATTGGACCAACAACGGACAAAGATCGGCCCAGAGGTTGAATAGCTCCGCAGCGATTGACCCAACTGCGACGTGCGCCGTGGAAAGGCGCGATTTCCCAGTGGGAGACAAACCCACCCGGCAACTTTCGCTCCAGCCGGTAGCAATCGGAGCAGTCGTGGAGGTGACGAAGCGGCTGAAGCCTTCGGTGCAGAGGGTCACTTTGGTGACTCGGCGAGCATGCGGGTTGCAACGTGTAGTGAACGCTGAGCAGGCTCCGAAAAGGGTGATGTGGAAGCCGACCCGAACGTCGCAACGGGGAAGGCTGTTGTCGCTGGGGAAGTGAGCGAAACATGCACCCAGTGGTTCCACCGGGGTATTGGCGGCGGCACGCATGCACAGGGAAATCGACGCAACACGGGAAGCCCCGAGAGGTGGCTGGGCGTGAACCAGCCAACCGGACGCCCGCGAGGGACAGGCCGGGTCACTCGGGGTGGCGGAGGGGCCCGTACGACCGACGAAGCCGGGTAATGCCGGTGGAGGAAAGGGGCCCTGGTTCAAGGCAACGCAAGACGCGGCGAAGACCAGGAGATTGGAGATGATCCTCGCACCTCCGGAAAGTGTTCAGAAGCTGCAGACGGCGTTACGGGCGAAAGCTAAGGGAGCGCCGAACTATCGGTTCTATCTGCTGTACGACAAGCTGTACCGCAAGGACGTGCTGACCTACGCGTATCAACGGTGCAAAGCCAACAAAGGCGCACCGGGGATCGACGGTCAGGAATTTGCGGACATCGAGGCGTACGGCGAAGAGCGGTGGCTCGGCGAACTGGCGGACATACTCCGCAGGAAGACGTATCGAGCCGAGGCAGTTCGACGGGTGTGGATTCCAAAAGCGGGCGGCAGCAATAAACTACGGCCGCTGGGGATTCCTCGAATTGCAGACCGCGTGGTGATGACGGCGACGACGGTGGTGCTAGAATCCATCTTCGAGGTCGACATGCCGGCGGAGCAACATGGCTACAGACCAAATCTCAGCGCCCACACGGCGGTGCGTTCTGTCGACCGCCTAATCAACGGGGGACACTCGCGGATCATCGAAGCGGACCTGGCGGACTACTTCGGATCAATTCCACATGCCGAACTTCTCAAATCGGTCGCGCGCCGAGTATCTGATCGGCACGTGCTGCATCTAATCAAGATGTGGCTGCAGGCACCGGTAGAAGAGGACGACGGCAGAGGGGGAAAGAGACGAACGACGACCGCCAAGGACACTGGCCGCGGAGTTCCTCAAGGGGCGCCGATCTCACCACTGCTTGCCAATTTGTACATGCGGCGGCTCGTGTTGGGATGGAAGAAGCGAGGTCTGGAGACGAGGCTTGGCGCGAAGATCGTGGTTTACGCTGATGATTTTGTGATCTGCTGCAGAGGCAACGCCGAGCAGGCGATGGCTGAAATGCGGCGGCTCATTACGCAGCTTAAGCTCACAGTCAACGAGGCCAAAACGCATATCCGTCAACTGCCGCAGGAACGGTTCGACTTCCTGGGCCACACCTTCGGACGATACTACTCACCCAAGACGGGACGAGCGTATCTGTGTGCGCAACCGTCGAAGAAGAGTGTCAAACGCATCATCGGAAAGATCCGAGAAGCGACCGAACGGCGGGCTCTATGGCTGGATGCCGAAACCATGGTGAAGCGGCTCAATCGCGTGTTGGTCGGCTGGGCGAACTATTACAGCCTCGGGCCGGTCCACAGCGCGTATCGGGCGATCGACCGTTACACCCCGGTTCGGCTACGCCGGTGGCTATGCAACAAGCACAAGATCGCCAATACGGGAGCACGCTGCTTCCCGTACGAGCACCTCCATGACACGCTGGGTCTCGTGCAATTGCGATCACTTGTTCATAGCCTCCCGAGTGCGATGGCCTGATGTCTTGTCCGAGAGCCGGATGCCGTAACTCGGCCTGTCCGGTTCGATGAGCGGGGAGAGGAAACGGAGCGTTGCCGCATGGCCCAAGCTACCGCGCCTCTCCTCGACTCTACATCGGCTGTGCATTGCGGCAATGGTTTTGATGCCGGTTTCAGCCCCTATCAAAGTACTCGTTTAAACCGATACGATGCCGTCTCCTGAACGTGGGGGCAAACATGCAACGGCGCG
>DATCPG010000305.1:0-21752 GCA_036570225.1 Gemmatimonadaceae bacterium
CCTAAGGAGCTTGCCCGGGTTCGCGTACAGCGGATGCTGCTGCGATATCGTCCACACGGCACCGCTGACGAGCAGCGCACCCAGGGCAATTCCATGGGCGGCCGCGCGCATAGCCGTCTTCATTGGAGAAGACAGCTTCGGCGGTGGTGCATTCAACGGCTTGAGTGACTTCTTCACAGGTTCTCCTGGAATTAGTACAGCCCGAACGCGCTTAAATGAGGGGGACGAGAACCCTTCCCTTCTCATCGCGGTACGACCGGCCCAACCGATCCGCAAAACCGTGCAACACTTCCATATCCCGCTCACGAACGCGGTACTGCGCTGCTGTCGTCGGAAGCCTGTATGTAGCGATGCTATCCGTCGCCGGCAGCTTCTTCACCTGCATTCTGCCCTTCACCAGCTCCGCTCCTCTGGGTTTGGCGAAGTCCCACATCCTTCGGCCGATCTGCGAGTTCGTCAGCGGGCAATCCGGATGACGGGCCCGGATGTACCGTATGAAGTACTCGTTGTCGATCAACCTCTCCTGTCCCACGACCGGAACGTCGTCCAGGCTGATCGCCGGCCTCTGCCCCGGTGGCGTGTGCCAGCGTTTCAGATCCTCGGCCTCGAGAGAGACCAGGATTTTGACGCCAAGCACCGCCGCTATCTGTCGCAAAAGATCGAGCGAGACATTGTAGTCCTCGTCATGCTCGATATTGCGAATTGTCGACGCCGACACTGGTCTTGAGAGACGTGCCGCAACGTCTTCACGACGGAGACCTCTGAGCTTTCTGATTCGCTCGAGCTCCCGTCCAATCCATTCAGCCATTTTGAATCTATTGTGGTAATGCCAATGCTGAGATACGTATAACGGTACCTCTATTGACGCATCCCGTCAAGAAAAAGTTTTGAATTAAGGGGCAAGGCCGGGAGGCCCAAATATCAGCTATGTGATTTGATGGGAGCAAGTGCTTGGGGGGCCTGCACTTGCGGGTCGGAGCGCTGCGCAGCTCCGATGGTCAGATGTTTACACCCGACCCGCGCGAGCCTACTGAGAGGACGAAAAACCCAGCATCTGACTTGCGGCCTGCTCGGCGAACTTCAGCACCTTGCCCGAATAGGTGTGACAGTTGGGGGTGTTCGTCCCGCGGACGCATCCGTTGTAGCGCTGGAGTGCGGACGAAACACTCGGCGATCGCTTGATCAGATCCGCCAGGATGCTCACGCCATGGCAGATGTTGGAGTCGATTGCGAAGAGGTCGGTAGACGTGCAGCCAGCCCACTTGCCCGCGTGGAAGGGCATCACCTGCATCAAGCCGCGGGCGCCAACGAAGCTCTTTGCGTTGGGATCGAGCTTCGCATCTTCCGTAAGCACCACACCGACAAGGAGGGCCGGGTCAATGTTCTTTTTCCCTCCTTGCACGACGATCGCCGACGCAATCCTGCGGGCCAGAACTGTGTCATTCGTGTACTTCCTCAGCGAAAACGCCACCTTCTGGATTTCAACCAGGGCCGCGGCATCTGTGGGCGGGGTATAGGCCTCGGTCCCCGGAGCCGCGGCTGTCACAAGCGCCGGCGGAAGGTGAAGAAGCTCGCCGGGCTTTACGAACTGGGGGTGCTGCTGCCGCAGCGTCCAGATAGTGCCGGCTGCGAGAAGGACCGCGGCACCAATACCATGGAGGATTCCCTTGAGAACTCGCCGCCAACGCGGCGCGGGCGGCCTGATTGGTCTCCGCACCGCAACGTTCGTAAAGGGATCTCCGGCCCCAGACTGGCGATTGTCCTTCTCGAGGTCGGCCATGCCGGTTTCGGTTGCACCTCACATGCCACACCCGGTATGGAGATTGCCCTCCCGCCCGTGCGCGCCTCCCACTACACTGATCCAGAATGAAAGAGTCTGAGGGACTTTACCGCACTTTCCGCTTTCTGAAAAAGGCGCTGCTCGGACTTGGAGTAGTTCTCGTTGGATTGCTTCTGTTCGGGTACTTCTTTTTCATGCGACACGTCGACGCTCCCAAAGCGTGGACCGCGGCGAACCGGGAGCTTCAGGGCGGAATGCTGCAGTACGGTGAGAAGGTCGAGCGCAAGGCGAGAGTCTTCTTCCGCCGTCCAACCGACTATTATCGCGGAGCAAACGGAATTCTCTACGCCACCAACGACCGGTTGATATTCCTCGGCGTTGCGCCCGGTGACAAATTCGAGAGCGCCGACGCGCCGGCCACGATTCTGTCCCAGGAATTCCCGAACGACACGCTGCTCAACATGAAGGCCGGCAGGTTGTATTTCCTGACCGCGCATGGTGTGACGGTAACCCACCCCGGAGTGCCGACGGGCAAATTCGCGGCGTTGGGCAGCGACGCAGCGGCCCTCGACTCCCTGGTCAATTATGTCAACACGACTCACGAGGCCCAGCGCAAGGCTGCCGCAGAGGAGCGGCGCCTCAGACAGGCGGTGGCCGCTTTGGTCAGCCAGCCTCTCTATTATACGGTCAAACGCGGCGACGCTCTCTTCAGCATAGCGAGAAAGTTCGACGCAACGCCGGAGAAGCTCCAGCAATGGAATCAGCTGCAGGGCGATCGCGTCAAGATCGGCCAGAAGCTCCTGGTAAAACCCGGAAAGAAGTAGCTACCTCACCGAGGAGGACACGTTTCCATGGACGATCTCAAGCAGACGCTGGACAAGCTGCGTGAAGAGCTGACGAACGCCGGCAAGCGGCTGGCGGATCTCGCCGAGAAAGGAAAGGCCGAGCTTCCCGCCGCGGCGAAGCGAATCGACGAGGAATACCGGCGGTTGCAAAAGCTTCTGGACGAGGCCGTCGACAAGCTTCGTCACAAGTAAAGCTCTCCGCGACCGTTCTCAAACCAGGTGCGGTCGCGCCTCGTGTCCTGCCCTATAGGCCGACAGGATCTGTATATCGCCCACCGTCGGCGGGGCGATCGAATAGACGATTCCCAGTCGCCAGCTCTCGTGCGCAAGGTGATAGCGCCGATAAATGATGTAGGGCGCTTCCTGGATGGATCGCTGAGTGGCATCGTCCTGGATATCCGAAAGCGGCCTGTCGGGTAGACAGATTTCCGGAGGCGGTTCGTCCCCGAATTCCAGACGCATGACCTCTGCGCGGGACGTAATGAGCCAGCATTCCATGGGCGGTTTTTGCGATTTCTGGAGAAGCGAAAAGCGAAGGGCAAATCTGCTCCGCACTGGCCGCTCAGTCCAGTCCGATCAGCGTTGGATCAGGGACAAACGATAGTCCAGGTGTTGGGATCTGACACTCCGATGGTGCACGTTTTCGGAGTTTTCGCATGAACAGCGATGGCTCTCCAGTTCGGCGGCGGCCCGGGATCGTCGGTCGCAGTGACGGTAACGTCCGAGGTCGGCTTGAATCCATAAGCGGTCCCATCGCCCGAGAAATACAACCCGTTATTATCGGTCGCGTAGAATTGCTGGTACAGAGCAAAGTTCCTGAGATCCGATTTCATGCTCGAGATGTACGCAGCTTCTTTCACGCCGACGAATTTGGCGATCGCAATCGCTGCGATAATCCCGATAACCACCAGTACCACTATCAGCTCGACAAGGGTGAAGCCTTTTCGGGCCAGTCGCATGTGGTAAGGGAAAGGGCGGGCCTACACGCTCTGGAGAATGTCTCGGCTTCTCTCCGGCGCCACAAGCCTAATGTGCTAATTGGCGGCTTTGGCGGGCGCCTTGGGCCTGAATAAAGCGAGATATTGTCCATAACCCTCGGCCTCGAGACGCGAGACCGGAATGAACCGCATGGCCGCCGAGTTCATGCAATACCGCAGACCGGTAGGCCGCGGACCATCGTCAAAGACGTGGCCGAGGTGGGAGTCGGCGGCGGCCGATCGAACCTCGGTGCGACTGAAACCGAGCAGGTGGTCGGTCTTTGTCTTGATGTTCGCCACATCGAGCGGTCGCGTAAAGCTCGGCCAGCCGGTGCCCGACTCGTACTTGTCCAGCGAGCTGAAGAGAGGCTCGCCTGAAACGATATCTACGTAGATCCCCGCTTCGTGGTTGTCCCAGTACTCGTTGTGGAAAGGAGTCTCCGTCGCTGCGTTCTGTGTCACCGAGTACTGCAACCGCGTGAGTTTCTTCTTGAGCTCGGCATCCGACGGCTTGACGAAGACACGCCGTGGCGCAGCCGCGGGAACCGCAGTCGGTTGTCTGGCCTGCGCGGCGGCAGTGGTCCCAGCGACGCAAAGGAGGGAGAGCGCGGAGCTCGACACAACAATCAACCGGCTCGCGTTACGTCGCGCGCCTCTTCTGCCTCTTCTATAGTATGCCACTAGCGCTCCTGGAAGGATCGACGTTCTTACCAATCAATGATACGCCGATCATGGGGTTACGATCCATGCTGAGTGAGCGCTAGCGTCTGGCCGAGAGAATGAGCTCGATCCAGGCTGCGAAGGACTCGGCGAATTTTCTCAGGAAATCACGAGTCGAGTCGGTGGAAATCTTTCCGCTCGTATCGAAAAGCTTGTCCGCTCCGCCGATGTACGCTTCGGGCTGCTGCATCGCCGGAACGTTGAGGAATACGAGCATCTGCCTCAGATGGTGGTTAGCGCCGAATCCGCCGATGGCGCCTGGGGAAACGCTCACGACAGCTCCCGGCTTACCGCTCCAGGCGCTCTTGCCGTAAGGACGCGACGCGACATCGATTGCATTCTTGAGGATGCCGGGAACCGATCGGTTGTACTCCGGTGTGGCGAACAAGACCGCGTCCACTGCAGCCACCTTCTGCCTGAAGACTACCCAGTCGGCAGGCGGAGCGTTCTCGAGATCGGGGTTGTAGTGTGACACTTGCCCGATCTCGATTACCTCGAGCCTCAGTGACGGGGGTGCAAGCTCCCGGATTGCGTTGGCGGTTTTTCTAGTCAGGGATTCCTTGCGAAGACTGCCGACGAAGACGCCGACGTTGCGCATGGTCGATGGAGGCATGATGTCTCCGGTTGGTGAGTGAGGCGACGGGGAAAAAGAAAGGGCGCGGATTTCTCCGCGCCCTTCTCCGAGCAATTCTCCGTCCCTCAGCGCCGCACGTCAGGATCGTTGATTCCCGTTCGCGTCTCTGTTCCGGATGCCGCGCGCGAATTCAGGTTCATCCGATCGTCCGAAGCCGTGGTGGTTGTCACGGTGCGAGCCCCCGGCACGGTTGTGGTGGATGAGGCGTAAGTATCGCGCACGACGGTGCGATCTCGCCCGCGAAAGAGCGCGAACAGCACGAGGAGCACGAGCACGGCCACAGCGAGCATTCCGAGCGTGCCGCCCGGGAAGGTTCTGGTGGTGGTGGTCGTCGTCGTTACCGCGTCGGTCGCGGTCGTGCCGGTCACCGTTCCGGCCGTAGTCCCGGCATCGGGCGTAGCCGCCGTGTTCGCGTTACCCGTGGTCGTGCCGGGCTGTGCCCCAACCGCCGTGCCTGCGTCGGTTCCCGTCGGCTGCGCAGTGGTGCCCGCAGAGCCAGTCGGCGTAGTCGTAGTTTGACCCTGGGTCGCAGCGGCGAAGAGGCACAATGTCGCCCCCGCCAGTCCGGCCATGAGTCTAAAGCGTACGTTGTGCATGATTACCTCGAAGTGGAGGGTTTCCTTCAAGAACCCCAGCTTTGAAAGCAGGTCTCACGCCAACGCGGAACGCAGGAGAAGAATGGCAGAGCTATAACGCCATGAATCAGGCCGCGGTATCGACGATCGCTCGATCGAGCACGGCGCGCACCTTCCGCGCAAGGTCGTTGGGGGTGAACGGCTTTTGTAGAAACGCGGTCTCGCCCTGAAGCACCCCGCGCCGAAGCACGTCGTCGTCGGTGTAGCCCGACATGAGGAGTGAACCCAGCTCGGGCCGGGACTCGAGAAGCTTTTCAACCAGCTCGCGGCCATTCATCCCAGGCATCACGACATCGGTGATCACCGCATCGAACATGATCGACGGATCGGACGCAAGGCGAAGCGCATCGATGCCGCTGGCGGCCACGTGCACAGTATAGCCACGACCGTTCAGAACACGCGCGACCAGAGAGCGGAGGTTGGCGTCGTCTTCCACGAGCAGGATCGACTCGGACCCGCGCCCCGGCTCGGTTGACACTACCTCCTCCAAACGTTCTTCGGTGCCCAATACGAAGCGAGGGATGTAAATCTTGAACGTGGTCCCGCGGCCGACCTCCGAGTAGACATAGATCTCTCCACCGGACTGCTTCACGATTCCGTACACGGTTGCGAGCCCCAGTCCCGTCCCGCGACCCGGCTCCTTCGTGGTGAAGAAGGGGTCAAATATCCGCTGTTGAACGGCCCGAGTCATCCCGCTTCCGCTGTCACTCACTGCGAGCATCACATAGTTCCCATCCGGCGCGCTCAACGCCCCCATAGCGGATTCAGCAGATAGCTCGGAGTTTGAAGTCGAGATGCTGAGCCGACCCCCGAGAGGCATCGCGTCGCGCGCGTTCACGACCAGGTTCATCAGCACCTGCTCGAGCTGCCCCGGATCCGCGTTGATTGCCTCAATGCGGGAGTCCAGCGATATGTCGAGCTCGATGTCTTCTCCGATGAGCCGGCGAAGCATGTTCTCGAGGCCACCGACAACGTCGTTGAGGTCCATCACTCGTGGCTGCATCACCTGCTGCCGGCTGAATGCGAGCAGCTGGCGCGTGAGACCCGCGGCACGATCGGCGGCCGCGGTTATCTCCTGGACATCCTCCCTGTCCTCACCCGGATCGAGACGCTCGATGAGCATTGCGCCATAGCTCATGATCACGGTAAGGAGGTTGTTGAAGTCGTGGGCGACGCCGCCAGCGAGCTGGCCGACCGCCTCCATCTTCGATGTCTGACCAACCTGCGCTTCCAGCAATCTTCGGTCGGTCGTGTCGATGAACGCCACCACGGCCGCGACGATCTTTCCTTCCTGGTCGAGAATTGGCGCGCCCTTTACGGTGAGCGAAACCACCTGCTTGCCGCGATGGATTTCCATGTCGTCCACTGTTGCGGCTTCTCCTGCAAGAGCCCTTACCAGCGGCATTCGGTCAGGCGGATAGAGCTGGTCGGTGCCGGCAAGATAGGCGTGGTAGACTTCGGCGAGCTCACCGACGTGTTGCGTGGGAGCGATTCCTTTTCCGACGATTTTCTGCGCGCCAGCGTTCGCAAACACGATCTGCCCGACGTCGTTGGACACGTGGATGCCCAACGGGACGGTCTCGAGGATCTGAATAAGCCGGCGTTCACTCGCCTGGAGTGCCTGTTCGCCAAGCCTGAGCGCCTCTTCGGCTTTCTTTTGCTCGGTGAGATCGCGGATGAAGGCGCTGAAGGTCCAGTGTTCCCCGACCTTCGCAGGCGAGATGGCGAGCTCTACCGGGAATTCATGGCCATCGCGATGCAGGGCAGCGATCTCAACCCGCTTGTTAAGCAGCGGGCCTTCGCCCGTAGCGAGAAATTTCTTCAGTCCCTCGTCGTGGCGGGCCCGATACCGCTGGGGAATAATCGTCGCCGACATCTGTGCCCCCAAAGCCTCCGCGCGGGTCCAACCGAACATCTTCTCGGCCTGCGAATTCCAGTCGGAGATGGCCCCCGAAGCGCGCATCGTGATGACTGCGTCCAGCGCGTTGTCGAGGATCAGACGTGTCCTCTGTACACTCTGCCGAAGCTGCTCCTCCGCACGCTTGCCGTCCGTCACGTCGAGCGAAAGAGCAAGGCGCGCCGTGCGGCCGTTAAATGTGATCTCGTGCGACGTCACCGCGACATCGAAGAGGCTCCCGTTTTTCTTTCGGTGCTGCCCGTTCCATGGTCGGTCTTCACCCGCGGCTTCCGTTCCGTCCGCCAACTTATCCGGAGGCGGCGGACCGATGTCAACGCGGATGTCGTCGCGGGTCATCGCGAGAAATTCTTCTCGAGTGTAGCCGTACCGGCGGATCGCGGCGTCGTTCACGGCGAGGAATAACCGTGTCGAGTCGTCGTAAACCCACATCGAGTTTGGGTTATGATCGAACAGCAGGCGGTATTGCTCCTCGCTCTTCGCGAGCTGGCTCGCCTGCTCACGGAGGAGTTTCGTGAATGAGGCGCGCGCCTGAATGTTGCGATCGATCACGGCCCCGACGATCGCCATGCCGATTATCAGCACGCCAAAAGCGAGCACAGCCTGGCCGAATTGCCCACTCGCGAGAAGGTAATCTCCAGAGCGGGCAAAGGCGCCCCCGGCTGAAAAGTGTGCGCCTGCCATCCCGGTGTAGTGCATTCCAGAGATGGCCAGGCCCATCACAACGGCACTCAAAATCTTGAGGAGTCGTCCCCGACGCGAATTGTCTGATCGGAACTTGAGCGCGAGCCAGAGCGAGGCAAACGAAGCCAGCATCGCGATCAACACGGACACGGCTACAATCGGAGCAGTGTAAGAGCGGCTGGCTTCCACGCGCATCGAGGCCATGCCAATGTAGTGCATGCCTGCGATCCCGCTCCCCATGGTTATTCCACCCAGGACGATGGTGCTCGCGGATCTGCCGATGACCATCAACGCAACGAACGACGCCGCTATCGCGACGACCATCGATAGCATTATCAGGGGAACGTCGTATCGGATTGGCACGGCAAGATGGAAGGCGTGCATGCCAATGAAATGCATGCTCCAGATTCCCAAACCCATGACTGTTGCGCCGCCGCCGAGCCAGCCGAGCCGTGTTGCACCCGATTCGGAACGCACGCGTCCAGCAAGGTCGAGCGCTGCAAAGGAGACCACCATCGCCACTACGACCGAAAGGACGACGAGGAACGTATCGTAGCTAGGTATCAATTGTGTTCCTGGGGAGCCCCCAAAGTGACGCGAGATGAAGTCGCGGAGGAGGCGAAGACTTGCGGGAGATTTCTATTTGATTGACGCAACTATCAGAAGCAGGAAACGTGCAACCCGCTCGCAGTCCCAACGCGATCATCCGCAGGTACCACGCAAACCCTGCGACACTCGCCACAACTCGGCTCGCGCGGGGTAAACACCTACTCGGCAAATTGCGGTCAGGGGACTATCTTTGCTCATCCCACAGCATTTGACTCCTCCGAGAGCCTGGCGAGTCTGGGCCGTCTACTTCGTCGGCGCCCTGACGGCCGCGACCACCGCTTGTCGAACCGAGCGCGCATCCGTCGAGGATCTCTACACCACTCGCGTGCTTGGAACCAGCTATCTCCAGCGAAACCAGTTGCCGGAGGCTGAAGCCGAATTCAAGAAGCTCACGAAGCTCGCGCCCGACGATCCGCTCGGCTACGCCAGCCTCGGCCTGACGTACCTGCAGGCCGGCCGATACGCGGAAGCGGAGAAGGAGCTGCTTCGGGCGCAAGAGCTCGACCCCGCGAGTACGGAAGTCGGCCTCGCGCTCGCCAGGCTCTACTCGGTTACGGGACGCCCTGCGGAGGCGCGCTCCACCCTCGAGAAACTCCGCCGCGACACCACGGGCAATGCGCACGTCCTGTACGCGCTCGCCGAGCTCGAGGCGCGGCAGTCCGATAGCGCCTCGACCCAAAGGTACGAGGATCGACTGAGGGATGTGCTCGCTGTCGCGCCGGCGAATCTCGCCGTGCGATTGAAGCTCGTAGAGGCATTCGCGCGTCGAGGCGATGCGGACAGCGCTGTCCGGCAGCTGGAGGAAGTGCGGCGCATACCTCCCGAGCCACCGAAGGAAGCAAGGATTTATCTCGACAGCTCGATTCAACTCCTGCGTGCAGGAAAGCTCGAGACGGCACGAACAACGATCGACCGCTTTGTCGGTCTTATGGAGGTGACAGCGCCGTACCAGGCTTCGCTGGATGATGTGAAATGGACCGACGGTCCGATTGCCGGCCGCCCAATTCTGACGTTCGCGCCGAAGAATTTCATTTCGATCCGTGCGGTACGAGGGCGTGCGTCTGCCGACATGGCAAGATTTACCGATGCGACGAGCGACGCTGGTTTGGCAAGCGCGGACGCGCGGACGGAAGCTGGCGCCCCGCAGCAGCAGGGACCGGGCGCCCTCGCGGTCGGTGATGTAGACGGCGACGGCACCGACGATCTATTCGTATCGTCGTGGTCCCCTTCTCTCCGCAGATCCGTTGCGCATTTGTATCGCGTTCAAGGAGGATTCCTCCGCGACGCTACCGAGCGATCAGGAATCTCCCTGCCACAGGGGGCCGCATACGCGACCTTCGCCGACTACGACAACGACGGGTGGCTCGATCTCTTCGTCATCGGCGGTGAGGGGCGCGGCCACCTCTTTCGCAATCGCGGTAACGGAACCTTCGAGGAAGTGACATCAAGAGCGGGTGTTGCCGACGTCAAGGGAGCCAGCAGCGCGCTGTTCGTCGACCTCGATCACGACGGAGATCTGGATCTCCTTCTCGCCGGCAGTGGTCAGCGCACGGTGTACCGCAACAACCTCGACGGGACATTTACCGAGGCAACTACAGCCTTCGGTCTCGCCGGCAGCGGAGACGCGCGCAACGCGGTCTTCGGAGACTTCGACGGCGACGGCCGTATCGACATCTTCGTGGCCAATGAGCATGGCAGCGACGTCCTGTTCCACAACGGCGGGGCACAGGGCTTCAGTGACGTCACCGTGGCGAGCGGTCTCGCAGGCAGTGGTGGATCGGGGGCCGCGTCTGTCGGGGATTACAACAACGACGGATTTCTCGATCTCTTCGTACCGAGCGCCAACCGCGGCGAGCCGGCACTGTGGCTGAACAATGGAAACGGAACGTTCACTCGTGACCGTCGTTCGAGTGCCGCAATGCAGGCGCTCCGCTCAACGCCGGGATTCGTGGCCACGTTCGTGGATTACAACAATGATGGCTGGCTCGATCTCGTAGTCGGCGGCGGGTCAAAGATCTTTCTCTTTCGGAACGACGGCACGGGAAGGTTCGTCGATAAGTCGGCTTTGATTCCTGAACCCGTGCGGACCGCCGGCGCGTCGGCCATCGCCGTCTCGGATGTAGACAACGATGGCGACGAGGATCTCTTCCTCATCGACGGTGCCGGCGCACCGCGGCTGCTGCGCAACGATTTCGGGAACAACGACCTTGCCGTGAACGTGGAGCTCAAAGGCCTCCGCGATGGAAGCGGGAAGAACAACGCGTTCGGAATCGGTGCACGTCTCGAGCTGCGCGCTGGTGAGATCTACCAGACACGCGTCGCAACCGGCCGCACGACACACTTCGGCCTCGGCCCCCATCTCAAGGCTGATGTGCTCCGCGTCGAGTGGCCCAACGGCGTTCCCCAGACCGTGTACTTCCCGGGGTCCGATCAGGATGTAGTCGAGCGGGAAATGCTGAAGGGATCGTGCGCGCTCGCGTATACGTGGGACGGGAAGCGTTTTCGGTTCGTGACTGACGCGATGTGGCGGAGCGCCCTCGGGATGCCGCTCGGGCTCATGGGTGCGGGCGCTGCTTTCGCCCCTGCGGGCGCCTCACAGGAATATCTTCGCATTCCCGGAGACGCCCTCCAGCCGCTTGACGGACGCTACGTCCTGCAGCTGACCGAGGAGCTCTGGGAGACGGCGTACGCCGACGAGGTCAAGCTGATCGCCGTCGACCATCCCGATTCGGTGGACGTTTTCGTCGACGAGCGGTTCGTGCCGCCCGGTCCGGTGAAGCTTCGGCTTTTTCAGGTCGGGCGCCGGAGCTCGCCACTCTCCGCTTTCGATGAACACGGCAACGATGTTCTGGCAGCCCTGCGCGAGAACGATGACGTGTATGTCTCGAACTTCACGCCGACGAAGTATCAGGGAGTCGTGGAACCGCACCATCTCGTGATGGATCTGGGGGAAGCCGCGGGGCGTCCCGGCAGCTTCCTCTTCCTGCGCGGGTGGATCTATCCCACTGACGCTAGCATCAACGTTGCGCTGGGGCAGCAATCCACGATCAGGGTGGCGTCACCCTCGCTCGAGGTGCGCGACGCGAGCGGTCGCTGGCGCACCGCGATCCCGAACATCGGCTTCCCCTCCGGGAAAAACAAGACGATCGTCGTCGACCTCACCGGTAGGTTCCCGACCGCCGATCACCGGGTGCGCATTCGCACGAACATGCAGATCTACTGGGACCAGGCGTTCGTCTCCCAGGATCTTGCCTACTCCTCGGCGAAAATCACGACACTGCCGCCCGTCTCGGCCGATCTCCACTACCGCGGCTTTTCGCGGATGTACAGGAAAGGCGGCCGCTATGGGCCGTACTGGTTTGCGTACGATGAAGTAACAAAGGAATCACCGTGGCGCCCAATCGAAGGGACCTTCACGCGCCTGGGCGACGTGTTGCCTCTGCTGCGAAGTCCCGACGACATGTACGTGGTCATGAGCGCCGGAGATGAGGCGACTATCAAGTTCGACGCGAGCTCGGCGAAATCGCTGCCGCCCGGTTGGAAGCGCGATTTCCTCCTCTACACCGACGGTTGGATCAAGGACTCCGATCTGAACACCGCATTCGGCACGACGGTCGGGCCGCTTCCCTTCCATTCTGTCCAATCGTATCCGTACAATCCTGGCGAAGCGTACCCGGCCGACTCGCAGCACCAGCGTTATTTGCGGGAGTACAACACGCGCGTTGTGAAGAGGAGTGTGTCGCCTCCGTAGAGCACGGAGGCTATACTCTGACCCGTGCCGTACCCACGCCGCCCCGCGGTTCGCCGCGCGATAATCGCTGTACCTTTTCTGGCCGCCCTGCTCGTCGCGATGCGACTCAATCGGGGACCGGATCAGGCATTGGGTGACGCTGCGCATCCAGGTTTCGTGCTGCGCGACGAGACTTCGGCCGCCGGCATTCACTTCGTCCACCACCGGCCGACCTTCGATCCGAAGATCGCCAACATCGAGCCACACGTCGCGGCGCTGGGGGCATCGGTGTCCGTCGCGGATTTCGACGGCGATGGAAGGCCCGACCTCTACTTCACCAACAGTCGTTTTGGTGAGGCCAACGCTCTCTATCACAATCGCGGCGACGGTACGTTCGAGGAGGTCGCCGCGAGCGCGGGGCTGGCGGATCTGAACAAGCCCGGCGAAGGCGTTGCGATGGGCGCCGTATGGGGCGATTTCGACAACGACGGACGCGAGGACGTGCTGGTGTATCGGTACGGGTATCTCGCGCTGTTCAGAAACGTCGATGGTCACCACTTCGAGGACGTCACCGAAAAGGCCGGCCTCCGCCGTTGGGTGAACAGCAACGGCGCAATCTGGCTCGATTACGATCGCGACGGCCTGCTAGATCTGTACGTCACGGCCTATTTCCGCAGCGACATAGATCTTTGGCACCTGGCGACGACGAAGATCATGCACAACAGCTTCGAGTTCGCCACCAATGGCGGGAAGAACTTGCTCTTTCACAACCTCGGTGGCGGCAAGTTCGAGGACGTGACCGACAAGATGGGCGTCGGAAGCACGCGTTGGTCGCTGGCCGCGGCGTCGGCCGACTTCAACGGCGACGGTTGGCCAGACATTTATCTCGCCAACGATTACGGGCCCGAAGAGTTGTACCTCAATCAGCAGGGGCACGGGTTCGTCCTGACAACGGCCGGCCTCGAGAGCGAGTCCAAAAGCGGAATGGCCGTCGCTCTGGGGGATGCGTTCAATCGCGGGCGACTCGATGCGTTCGTCACCAACATCTCCGAGCGCGGATACCTCTTTCAGAACAACAACCTTCGTTTGAACGAGATGGCCCAGTCACACCGGTTCCGAAACGTCGCGGAAGGCGCGATCGCAGATGCGGGGTGGGCGTGGGGTGCGCAGTTCGGTGATCTCAACAACGACGGCGCCAACGAGCTCTTCGTCGCCAACGGGTTCATATCCGCGGATCGGAACAAGGATTACTGGTACGCGATGTCGAAGATCGCCGGCGCCAACGGCCGGCTTTTCGAGGACGCCGCGACGTGGCCTTCGTTTGGGAACGCCAGCTTGTCCGGCTACGAGCCGTCGCGCGTCTACATCAATCGCGGCGTCGCGGGCTGGGTCGACGTAGCGAAAAAGGTTGGGGCGACCGACTTGTACGATGGACGCGCTGTAGCGCTCGCTGATCTCTCGAGTCGTGGCGCGGTCGATGTGATCGTCGCCAACCAGAACCAGCCGGCGGTGCTCTATCGCGATTATCCCGACACCAACAATCACTGGATCGCTTTCAAGCTGGTCGGCACACGAAGCAATCGCAGCGCGATTGGCGCGGAGGTGGTGCTCGAGACGGGTAATCTCAGACAGCGGCGCGTCATAGACGGCGGATCCGGGTTCGCCAGCCAGAATGACCGGCGGCTGCACTTCGGCCTCGGAGCTCACGAGTGGGTGGATCGTGTTGTGATCTACTGGCCATCGGGAACGCAGCAGGTGGTTCTTCGCCCCGCGATCGACCGGTTCGTCACGATCACCGAGCCGGAGCGCTAGCCTGTGAGCGACGCGGTACGAGCGGAGAGCACTGACCGAAATCTGGTTACGCGCTGGTGGGGCCGCGCAAACACAATCGATCCGCGCTATCTCATCGCGTTTCTAATCACGCTGGTGCTGGTTGCGGCGCAGCTGCGCTATCACATGCTCGGCAGCTACGATCGTCTGGTGGTGGCGCTGGGAGTCTGCGTGGCGACAGAAGCACTCCTCTCCTGGTTCGATCGCGGTAAGGTGATCAACCTGCTGAGCGCTTACATCAGTGGCATAAGCCTGACTCTGCTCGTGAAGCCACAGGGCGGCGCGCTTTGGCCGTTCGCCGTCGGTGGCTTTCTCGCGATCTCGTCCAAATACGTCCTGCGCTATCGCGATAACCACCTCTGGAATCCCACAAACTTCGCGGTCGCGGCTTTGCTGCTCCTCGCGCCGGATCGCGTTTCGGTGCTCAGTCACCAGTTCGGGAACGATCTTACGACCAACCTGGTGATCTGGATCTTTGGGCTGATCATCGCTGCGCGGGTCGGCGTTCTCCACATCACGCTGACGTATGTCGCGAGCTTCCTGTTGCTCAACAGCGTACGCGCGCTCGCCCTCGGGCAGCCCGTACTCCCGGAGATCGCTCCGATCACGGGACCGATGTATCAGCTGTTTGTTTTCTTCATGATTACCGACCCGCGCACCATCGTGCGTGGAAAGCGGCGACAGATCGTGGTCGCTGTCGTGATCGCGGTGATGGAAGCGCTGATACGATTTGCATCCGACAAGGGATGGCCGCTGCCGACGGCGTTCAACGTTGCTCCGGCATTTCTGGCGCTAGCGCTCGTAGGTCCGGTAGCGAAATGGCTGGATCTTCACCGGCGGGCTAACTTTCCCTGAATGGAGCTGACTCATCGAAGCCCCGCCTTCGAGCATCGCGGTATTTACTGGGCCGGCGTATTAGCCGTGACCGCAGGCGTGATCCTCCACCTGCCGATGTACCTCGAAGGTCGGGATATCGGCTACCGCCTCGTAGGCATGCCGGTGGACTTCCCGATGATTCTCGGGATGGTGCTGATCGTGACCGGCCTGGCTGCGACAGTCTGGGGAGTGATACCTCGCGATCATTCACACGCGCTGGAGTCCGACGTGCACGTTCGCGTGCGCGCCCTGGACGAAGTGCCAATCAGTCGGGCGCATGTAGCGCTCATGCTGGTCATGGCGGCCGCAGTGACGATCGATGTGATGAAGCCCGCCACACTGTCCTTCGTATTGCCCGGGATGACGCACGAGTACGGTCTGAGATCGCCGCTTCACCCCTCGGGAAAGATCCCCGCGGCGCTGCTGCCACTCGCCGGCATCACCGGTACTGTGCTCGGGTCGTTTCTCTGGGGCTGGATGGGCGATCGGCTTGGCCGGCGTCCATCGATCCTGATTGCGGCAATGACCTTCATCGCGACCAGCATCTGTGGCTCGATGCCATTGTTCTCGTTGAACATGGTGATGTGCTTCGTGATGGGCCTCGGCGTGGGTGGGATGCTGCCGATCATGTTCACGATAATGGCCGAAACAATTCCGGCGAGGCATCGCGGCTGGCTCTTGGTGCTGATCGGCGGTGATGTCGCCGGTGCCTACATTCTCACGAGCTGGCTTGCAGCCTCCCTGATTCCGACACTCAGCTGGCGAATTCTGTGGCTGCTCGGTTTCCCAACGGGCGTGTTTCTCATTCTTCTCAACCGCTGGATTCCGGAATCACCGCGCTATCTGCTCGCTCGCGGACGGACGGACGAAGCCGTTGCCATCATGGAACGCTATGGTGCCGTCATCGTGCGCGAGCCGAGAGCACAGGTGGACGCGGCATCCCGAGCAGGCATGACCATGGGAGAGCTCTTTCGCGGACCGTTTCTGCGGCCGACGGTGGTGGTTGTTCTGTTGGGAATAGGCATTGGGTTGGTCTCGTTCGGGTTTCAGCTGTGGATCCCCTCAAATCTGCAGAAGCTGGGGTTCGGCGAGGCTGAGGCGAACCGGCTGCTCCGCAATTCTGCGCTCATCGGATTTCCCTTCAATTTTCTGGTAGCGTGGCTATACGGTTTCTGGAGCAGCAAGCGAACGCTGGTCCTTCTCACCAGCCTGACAGCGCTATCTCTGTTCGGGTTCGCAATTGCCGGAAATTCCGTTGCGACGAACAAGGTCCTGCTTTACGCCTTGCTCATCATGCCGATCTGGGGTATCAGCTCGGTCGTCGCGGTGCTCTCGGCTTACAGCGCGGAAATATTCCCTACACGGCTGCGGTCGCGCGGTGGCGGGCTGGCGGCCGGGTTCAGTAAGGCTGGCGGTGTGCTGATCATTGCGCTGGTGGCTATTGCGGTCTCACCGCCGTCAATCGCTGACACCGCGCTCATTGGGGCGGTCCCGATGGCGCTGGCGGCCCTTGCCGTTGCTTTTTTTGGAGCGGAGACGCGGAACCGTCAGCTAGAGGAGATCACTGCCGAACAGCTAGGCGCCACGCAGAGGAAAGCTGCCCTGGCAGGATGAGTTACGGTGCGCCGTCGCTCTGGGCAAAAGCCAGGGTATGGGCGGCGATGCGCGCTCCGTGCAGCTTGCCTGCTTCGATGTCGCTACGGTAGTGAATACCCCCATATAGCCTGGATATACCCGCCTCGTCGCGCATCGCGTCAAAGCTGCTGGCACCGCCGGGAAACAAGTACGACAGGACCGCGGCGGCCGCTCCCGAGAAAGTGGAATGGCCCGATGCGTACGACGGAAAATTCGGAATCCCGATCTCGGTCTTGATGCTCGGATCCATCTGCGAGGGGCGCGGATTGAAGTAGTGGTACTTGGCCTCCCAGCACCCAACGCCTGCATCGTGCATAGACATGTTCAACAGGGCGAAAACCCGCGCAGCCCGCACCTCGCTCATTTGCGCGTCCCGCACATACTCCAGCGCGACATCATTCCAGTGGCCAGGTGGCGAGTAAGTTCCGGCACCGTCGTTCCACTTCTGAGCAATCGCGAGCTGCGCGCTGGTCAGGTGGTCGACCGTTCGCTTCACTTCGGCCACCTCGTCCTTCATCTGCTGTGAGCTGGTGGAAGGCGGTGGCGGCGGGCGGTCAGCAACGATCTCCGCTGGCGTCAGGCTCCACGCGCGCACCTGGCCGAACAATGGAAGCATAGGTGGACGCGCGGGAATGTCCCGGCTGATCCAGGCGAGCTCTCCCCGAGCGGTAGCAGAGTCGGCGAGCGCCTTCCATAACACCGCAGAGCCGCCGGCAGTCCGCATCCCGTCGCCAGCGGCGCGCGCGAGAAACACGGCCGCGACGGACTTCCCGAGGGCAAGACCTGCCGCGAGATCGCTCGCAGTTGCCTTGCCCGACCAAAGGGCGGCGTTCCGCTGTTCCGCCGCTTTCAGCGTGATTTCCTCGACCGCCGCCGGGAACAGCGTCTTCAGCATTTCAACGGTGACGCCCGATATCACCGCGTCTTCGGACGGATACGACGGCAGGTCACTGACCGGCATCAGGGCGCTGACGGTGTTGTCGTTTTTCGCGGGCGAGAGGCGGTTGTATTGGAACTTCCAGTACCATGCCGACTTCAGTGCGTCGTACTGCGCGGCGCTTACATAGCTGTATGCACGCGCAGCGTACACCGGGTTGGCGAAGGGAAAAGCCGGATCGCCGAACGGATTCTCGGCGTCAGGCACCGGGTATCCTCCCTCATCCTTGGGCGCAGGCGGGAGATTGTAGCGCGCAACCAGCTCGCGGAGGATCTGGTTCCAGCGCATCACGCCACCGCCACTCCAGTACGCGATCGCATTTCGCTGACTCGATGTGAGGCTTGCCTGGCTGGCTTTGATTGCATCCAGCTCGGAGACATATGCGGCGGAGGTCACTGCTGCCGGAGCGGCAACGGCAATCTGACTCGGCCCGGTCAGAAGGATCATGCGCCATGAGCCCGCCGTCGGCTCGAGGCTCGTTGGCTGGAGAGGCGGAAGAACCTCGAAAGGTCCGATAGTCTTGTCGCAACCCGCGGCGGCAAGCGCGGCAGCACACGAAATGGCGGCGAGTAGAAGCGGCCGCCGGTTTCTCCCTCTCAAGGAGCGTCCTTCCGGATTAGAGGTGAAGCGCATACACCAGCCCCGAGGTGAGAATCGTGGATTGACCGACATTCCGGCCGCTCAGTACTCGCGCCACGCCGAGGTCGATCGAAAGGTTCTTGGGCAGCGCGTACATCACTCCCGCGCCCAGCTTGACGAAGTCCATTCGATTCGAGACGAAGGGCATGTCCTGTCGCCGTATGTCGCCACCGCCCAGTGTGCGCTGTTGCACAAGGGAGATCGGAACGCGCCAATGTCCTCTATCGAGGCCCGCGCTGAGCGTATAATCGACCACGTTCGGCATCACGACTTCGTTGGTCAGGTACAACTGTCCGTTCGTGTAGTACGAGCTCCGGTTCAGTCTTACGTTGCTGCACCACATATACGAGGCGGACGCGGTGGTGAACCACGCCGAGTTGGACTGGAAATCCAGAATGAGATGGCCTGCGGCGCGACGGCCAGCAGTTCCGATCGACAGCGGATAAAAGTCCGGCGTGTAATTGCTCGTCGGCAGCGCGGCGACGCCGGCGACGAAGGCAGTGAACGCGCCGTACGCGTTGGGCCCGGTTGACAGGAGCCGAAACTTGGCCGACAGCGCCAGGTCCTGGACGCCGTTCATGTCGTGGAGCACACCCTGACTCGCGTGCGTCCAGATGTAAGGAAGCGAAGCCATGAGCGCGAGCCTGTCGGTGACGGCATACCCACTCACGAAAGTCACGCTTTTGGTCGTCAGCGTGCCGATGTTGCCATTGCTACGCTTGAGGGTGCCTTCCCAGTACTGATCCCAACTGTCGTGCGAGTAGAAGACGCCGGTGGTGAGAGTTCCCTTCGGCATCAGCGAGCCATCATCGATAGTCTGGGCTGCGGCAGGGCCGCCACTGACCGCGGCTAGAATCAACCATCGCACTGTTCGGCTGAGCATAATGATTGGGCTGGCGTGGGGCTCGAAACAGAGTCACCCGGTGGGATCTTCTGCAATCGTCGGCGCTCGCGGGCACCGTAGGTTGCGCCAATGTAGTAGTCGATTTTCCCTTGCGCAACAAGAAAATCGGGCGATATTCCCCTTTCGCTTCGACAGGAGAGATCGTTCTTGACAAAGCCTTCAGACGTCATTCAGGGAACGCTGGATCTGTTGATTCTCAAAGCCCTCGCGCTGGAGCCCATGCACGGATGGGGGATTAGCAGTCACATCAAGGCGATTTCGCGCGACACCTTCCAGATCGGACAGGGGTCTCTCTACCCCGCGCTCCACCGGTTCGAGAAGCGCGCCTGGGTCAACTCATACTGGCGCACGACCGAAAACAATCGCATTGCGAGGTACTACGAGCTCACCGCGGCGGGGAGGCACGCGCTCGCGGAGGAGATCGCGCTCTGGCGCTCTTACACGAGCGCGATCGAGCTCGTCATCGAGGCGCGTTAGCAGCTCTATTTTTTACGCGCCCTGGCGCCAGCGGCCAGGATCTTCTTCTGATTCTTTACGATCGCCTGCTGATTCCGAATGATCTTCACCTGATTCGCGACAATCTCAGTAAGCCGATCCTGGTTGTGCAGAATCCTGTTCTGGTTGGCGACTATCCTTCTCTGGTTCGCCATGATTTTCAGCTGATTCTTGACTGTGGCCTGCGCCATTGGCTGTTCTCTTTTTGTGGTTTGGGGCGTTCCTGACGGTCTGTTCGAGCGCGTTTACGATGCGCCCGTACTGTCCCTGAGGCAAGGGCTCCGACGTCATTCCGCGCAGCATCGGCAGGGCTGTGATTACCTGATCCCGACTCATTCCGAGAAGCGCATGCCCGTTGACGAGCGCGTCAAAATCCACTGGATAGAGATTGTGCCGCTCGACATCGGCCAGGCCCGCGATGTTGCGCGGAGCAATCTCCCGGGCAAGCCATTGTGAAAACGCGTCCCGCTGCTGCGGAGATCCGATTTCTCCGGCCCCGTTGGTGATCTCCCTGAGCCTCTCGAGCGCCTGCCTCGGCAAAGGATCCAGCACGGGATCACCAACGCCGAGGAATCCGCCCCACGCGGCAGTATCGCTCGGCTTGAGTCGCTGGCTTACCTCCGCGAAGGAAACAGTCGCGAAGTAAAGCATCGCGTGCGCCGCAAAAAGATCGAAGTGCGCCATCGCTTCGTACGCACCCGCAACCACGAGATCGATCTGATCGGCTTCCGCGGAGAGCGCGGCATCGTAGCGGGCGAGCACATCTGAAGCTGGCACGCAGTGGTGGTCAGCAGCGGACTCGAATGCGAGCGCCAGCCGCTCGACCGCGCGGAGACTCCAGGCGATTCCAGTCGAGAACAGCGGATCCACGAACGCGAAAGCATGCGGCATCAGCGCCCATTGCCTTCCGGCAGCCCTGGTGAGTCGATGCTGAATCCGGGATCGGAATGCAACTGGCATCAGCGGCGTCGCCTCGGCAAACGCATCGCCGAGTGTCGGATACCGTCGAAGCAGTGTGCGCCATAGCGAGCTGGCATCGGCGCCCTCCGCGTTCAGCGACGCCAGGCCTCGCGGCGTGAGCTGAAACCCCGCGCTGGTGACGCCGTCATCGAACCGCAATGAATACATCCACCCCTCATCTATCAGATGGTGCACAGCGGCCCAATCGTCCGGGTAGGGACCTTCCGGCATTCCCGGTACGACGTCTTTCATCAGCCGCACGCCGCTGAAATGACTGAACACGATTGCCGATTTGGTCTGGGTGCGATCGAGGCCCGACGAAATCGAGAGCTGACGAGCGAGAAAGCCGCCAGGTCCGGACGCATCGATAATGAATTGCGCGCGAAGCCCGAACGCAGTGCCCTCTCTGTTCCCCGCGAGCAGAACGGATTCCGTCCCGAATTCCGCGCTCGTCACCTCGACGCGGTCGCGGTAGTCGACGCCGGCGCCGATCGCCTCGCGCACGAAATGATGATCTACGTCCGCGCGCAGCCAGTGTGTGTCGGACAGCGAATCATGCGGACTGGCCGCCACGAGTAGCCGCTCCGATTCGAGGCCGCGATTGGCGAATCGTTGATCCGGATGATGCCGATAGTACGTGAACCCTCGCTTGAGGCCGCGCCGAAGCTCGGGGAAGTTCGAGAGCCAGCGCCCGTGCGTGGCGAGGTTGTAGCAATCGGGGAGTCCGTAACGAAGCCCGATTCTCTCGAGCGACAGGTTGGCGAGCGGTGTCGACGATTCGCCGATCGCGAAGCGCGGGTGTGTGCCCCGCTCGAGGAGCACCACGTCGTAGCCGAGCACCGCCAGCACGCGGGCGAGAAGAGATCCAGCGAACCCGCTTCCGACGATGGCAACCTCGCACGATTGCTTCATGCGTCGCACCGGTCGCAGGCAATCCGCTGTTCCTC
>DATCPG010000306.1:0-10397 GCA_036570225.1 Gemmatimonadaceae bacterium
CCTGGAGGTCAACGCCAGTCGTCACGTCGAAAGAAGCTTGTTGGGCCATGGGCGGAATCTAATGGGGGACCTCAGCGTCCGTCGCCGCCAAGTTTCTTCGTGAAGCGAAGTCCTGTGTTCTCGTACTCCCGCTTCTCGTAGAACTCGTGCGTCGCTTTTCGTTGCTTGCCCGACGTCACAGACAACCGCCTGGCGCCATTCTGTGTTGCCCATTTCTCGACGTGCTTCACCAGCTTTGAGCCGATGCCAGCTCCGCGCGCGTCTTCAAGCACGACAAGCGTCGTCAGCCACGCTACGGGCGCGTTGTCGTGGATCGATGGGAAGATGTGCGTGGTGGCCAGGCCGACCACCTCACCGTAGCCGTTCGTCGCCACGAACGCCGACGCGCGCGGAAAGCTCGCCACAGCGTTGAGGCGCGCGGGAATGTCCGTTATCGAAGCCGGATAACCCAGCTGCGCGAGCAGCTCGCAGAGTGCTGGAGCGTCCGATGGAGCTGCGGATCTGATCGTAATTGCGTCGGGCATTCAACTCCCTGCCGGATCGGTCTGTCCGGCGCGTCAGACCAGGCCAGCTAGCCGAGGAACGACTCCAGCGACCGTCGGCGTGAGTTGTGACGCAGCTTGAGAAGCGCCTTTTCCTTGATCTGCCGCACCCGCTCGCGCGTGATCTGCAACAGCGTGCCGATGTCTTCCAGAGTCATCGGATCGGCCCCATCGAGCCCGAAGTAAAGGCGCAGGATCTTGGACTCGCGCTCCTTCAGCGACGACAGCGATTCCTCGATCGCTTCCGACAGCGCCTTCTCGAACGTGATCTCATCCGGCGTCGGATTCACGTTGTCGGCGAGATAATCGAGCAGCCGGTTGTCTTCGCCGGGCGTCATCGGTGCGTCGAGCGAAAGGTGCACCTGCGAAATCATCATCGTCTTGGCGACTTCGTCCTCGCTGATGTCCATGCCTTCGGAGATCTCGAGGTTGGTCGGCTGGCGACCGAGCTCCTGGAGCAGGCTGCTCGCCCTTTTGCCGATTCGGTGCAGCGTGCCGGCGCGATTCAATGGAACGCGCACGATGCGGGACTGTTCCGCCAGTGCCTGGAGAATCGATTGGCGGATCCACCACACGGCGTACGAGATGAATTTGATTCCCTTCGTCTCGTCGAACTTGTGGGCCGCGCGAATGAGGCCGAGGTTGCCCTCGTTGATCAGATCGGAGAGCGAGACGCCCTGATTCTGATATTTCTTCGCGACTGAGACGACGAACCTCAGATTCGACCTCACCAGAGTGTCGAGCGCTTCCTGGTCATTCTGCCGGATGCGCTTCGCGAGCTCCACTTCCTTCTCGCGAGTAATGAGGGGAAAGACGCTGATGTCCCGGAGGTACTGATCTAGCGATCCTTCGTCGACGGTCGATTTCCGATTCGTCGATACCTTCATAGCGATAGCATCATCCTCTCAAGTGCTGGGAGCGTACTAGTGAACGAGCTCCCCGAAGCGCTTCCACCGCAAATGAGTCAGCCAGTCGAGGCGGTCTCCAGTGTCCGGCGCGTAGCTATAATAGACCACTATCGGCTGGCCGCGCACAAGAGAGTCGGCCACGAATCCCCAATACCTCGAATCCGACGAGTTGTCGCGATTATCTCCGAGGACGAAGTAGTCATGAGGAGGGACGACCAGAGGGCCCCAGTTGTTACGCGAGGGATTGTAGTTGGAGATCGCCGCCCCACCCACGACGTACGCCTTTTGCCACCGGAAGTCGTCGTCCGTCTGATCGGCCTCGCCGGGAGAGCGCTGGACGTAGTTCTCGTTCACCCGATTGCCATTTCTGAAGAGAATCGCGTTCCGCATTTCCAGCGTGTCGCCCGGGGTCCCGACGATGCGCTTCACGTAATTCAGGCGCGGATCGACCGGATAGGAGAAGACGATCACATCCCCATTTCGCGGCTGGTGCAGCGCGGGAAGCTTGCGGCCGCTGCCGGGAATCCCCGCCCCGTATACCAGCTTGTTGATGAGGAGAAAGTCGCCCTCGAACAGGGTGTGCTCCATGCTCCCGCTCGCGATCTTGAATGCCTCGACCCCGAATGCGCGGATGACGACGAAGAGCGCGAGCGAGACGATCATGATCTTTGCCCAATGGGCAAAAAACGAAAGTCTGCCGCTCTTGCGCCTTCTATTTGCGAGATGAAGCGCGTGAGCGCGTTTGTGTTCGTATGCGTCCATGGTTCCTATCTACCGCGATGATTAGTCCGGCGTTCCCAGATATGTGTCGATTTGGGCGCGCTGTAGGGTGCCCGAGAAGTCGGCGTACCCGACCTTGGTTTCCGAGTAGAACTCGTAGACCTCCCAGCCTCCTTCCCTGTGCCCGTTTCCTGTCTGCTTTACTCCACCGAAAGGGAGATGAGCTTCCGCGCCGATGGTAGGTGCGTTCACGTAGGTGATTCCGTTGTCGAGCTCGTTCAGCGCGCGAAACGCCGTATTCACATCCCGCGTGTAGATCGACGACGACAATCCGTACTTCACACCGTTGTTCACGGCAAAAGCCTCGTCAGCGTCCTTTACGCGAATTACAGAAAGAACCGGTCCGAAAATCTCTTCCTGCTCCAGGCGGCTTCCCGCCTTGACGTTTGCGAAGATGGTCGGCTCGAAGAAGTTTCCCCTGGACAGTTTCTTCGGCCGCTCGCCACCGGTTACGAGCTTCGCGTCTTCCGATATACCGATGTCCACGTATGTCTCGACTTTTCTGAGCGCATCCTCGTTGATGAGCGGACCCACATCGGTTCCCCTCTTTCTCCCGTCGCCGAGCTTGAGTGCCTTGGCCCGGTCCTCGAGCATGCCGAGAAACTTGTCGTGAATCTTCTTCTGTAGGATAAGACGACTGGTAGCGGTGCATCGTTGCCCCGTCGTGCCGAACGCGCCCCACAGCGCGCCCTCGAGTGCCAGATCGAGATCGGCATCATCCATCACGATCTGTGCGTTCTTGCCCCCCATCTCGAGCGAAAGGCGCTTGTGAAGCCGTCCGCAGGTCTCCCCAACGATGCGACCGGTTTCGGTCGAGCCGGTGAACGAAATGATGGGAACGCCCGGGTGCTCGACGATCGCGGCGCCAACCTGCTCGCCCCGCCCGTGCACCAGCTGGATCACCTCGGGCGGGAGCCCGGCTTCCAGAAGGATCTCCACCAGCAGTGTCCCCGTATGCGGGACGTCCTCGGCGGGCTTGAACACGACCGCGTTTCCGCACACCAGCGCGGGGAACATCTTCCACGTCGGGATCGCCATCGGAAAATTGAACGGGCAGATCAGGCCGGCGACTCCGATGGGCCGGCGGTAGCTCATCGCCCACTTGTTGCGCAGCTCGCTGGGCACGGTCTTCCCGAAAAGCCTGCGCCCTTCGCTGGATGCGTAGTACGCGGTGTCTATCCCCTCCTGCACGTCGCCGCGCGTCTCCGTCAGCGGCTTCCCCATCTCGCGCGTCATCGCATCGGCGATCTCTTCCTTTCGCTTCGTCATGATGTCGCCTACGACGCGGAGCACGTCACCCCGACCGGGTGCGGGCGTGCGGCGCCATCTCGCGAAGCCCCGCGCCGCGCTCTCGACCGCGCGATCGACGTCGCGCCTGTCCGACAATGGAAACCTGCCGATCACGTCGTCGCGGTCCGCCGGGTTCCGGTTGTCGAAATACTCGCCCGACTCAGGCCCCACCCATTTTCCAGCAATGAAGTTGTTGAACTTTTTCATCGAGTCTTCTTGTAGTTCGTAAGTGAATCTTCGCTCCCCGCTTCCCGCTTCCCGCTTCCCGTTCTTAGCTGTGCTCTCGAGAAAGAGAGTATCGCTCGATTTTCTTGTAAAGGTTCGACCTCGGCATCTCTACCGCTCGCGCGGTCTCCGACACGTTCCAGTCGAACTCGCGGAGCTTGTTGAGAAGAAAAGCGCGCTCAGCGGCATCCTTGAACTCCTCGAAGGTGCGGCACTGTGTGAGCATGGCGAGCCCCGCGTCGTCGAGCGCGCGCTGTCCGGCAAGCCTATCGATGTCCCGAGCGGAGATCTGGCTGTCGGGAGCAAGGATTAGCAGTCGCTCCACAGTGTTGCGCAGCTCACGGACGTTGCCGGGCCAGTCGAGAGCGGTCAACCGCTCGAGCGCATCCGGCGTAAACGTGCGCGGCGGAATCCCTTCCCGCGCCGAAAGCGTCGACGCGAAGTACTGCGCCAACGTGGGGATGTCTTCGCGGCGCTCGCGAATCGGCGGGACGTGGATCGGCACCACATTCAACCGATAGTACAGGTCCTCGCGAAATTTCCCGGCGGCGATTTCGTTCTCGAGCGTTTTGTTCGTCGCCGCAATCACGCGTACATCGACGGAGATCGGTTTGGCACCGCCGATACGGGTGATCACGTTGTCCTGGAGCACACGCAGCACCTTTGCCTGCGCGGCGAGGCTCATGTCTCCGATCTCGTCGAGAAAGAGCGTGCCCTTGTTCGCCTGCTCGAACTTTCCCGCCCGGTCGGAGATGGCGCCAGTAAAAGAGCCCTTCATGTGGCCAAACAGCTCGCTCTCGATCAGCTCGCCCGGTATCGCGGCGCAGTTCACCTCGACAAAAGGCTTGGTCGCGCGCGGTGACATCCGGTGCAGCGCCCGCGCGACCAGCTCCTTTCCGGTGCCGTTCTCGCCTGTTATCAGCACCCGCGCGGGAGTCGCCGCGACCTTCTCGACCTTCTCCATCAGCATGCGCATCACCGGCGTCTTGCCGACGATCTCGAATGGGGCGTCGATCGACTGCTTGAGCCGCAGGTTCTCTTCCTGGAGATCCAGGTGGGAGAGAGCGTTCCGCAGCATCACCAGAATCCGGTCGGTGTCCAGAGGCTTCTCGAGGATCTCGTACGCGCCGAGCTGCGTCGCCTCGACTGCGGTGCGGATGGTCGCGTGCCCGCTGATCATCACTACGGTGGCCGCCGGATCGAGCTCTCTGATCTTCTTGAGCGCTTCCATCCCGTCCATGCCGGCCATTTTCACGTCGAGAAAGACCAGGTGCGGCTTCCACTTCTGGTATTCCGTTATTCCCTCGGCGGCGTTGGCGATCGTATGAACTTCGTACCCCTCGAACTCGAGGAGCTGACCCAACGCCGCGCGGATTCCCTGCTCATCGTCGATGACAAGGATCCTTCGACTCACTTGACACTCTTGTAAAGAGTGATTTTCCCGTTGGCGATGCGCACATCCGAAATGTAAGCCGGCATTGCCATCGGCAAACTGGATTCTGAAACTCCGGCAGACTTGTTTCTTCCGTGCGTCATCTGAGTGATCAGCCGCGGAATGAGGGACTTCGGCACGTCCAACTTGCCGAGCTTCACCTCCTGAACCTGGAACTCGGCGAGTCCCTGCCTCAGCATGTGGATCGTTCCGCCGAGCAGCACGCTGTCGCGCGAGCCAAGGAGCATGCCGAGCGCTCCGAGCTGGCCGGAGCCGCCAAAGTCCTTGAGATCGACTTCCGATCGCACGTAAAGCCGATCGCCCACGATCGATGCCTCGGCATTGTGGGCCGACGGGGGCAGTTGCTTCGCGACGACCAGAAAAATGTAGGACGCGGCTTCAGCGGGACTGAGGTTCGCGAAAACGGGTCCTGATCGCCGCGCCAGAGCTTCTACGGCCACGCGACCGCGCTCGGCGTCCGTCGGAGTAAGAGGCTGCCAGCCAGTGCTCGTATTGGAGGCGCCGGTAACCGCATTCGTCGTGGACACGGTCGTAGCCGTCGCTGGCCGCTCGACGCGCGCGTACCAGTACCAGACCGCCACGAGAGCGATGATGAGAACAAGGCAGCCTAGCCTGCGAATGCATCCTTTCATGACGTGATGGTGGAGGGTTGGAAAGGATGCAGAATACCCTCGCACGACCCGTGCACGCTAGCCGGGGCCGCCGCCTCGTTCGGAGCCTCCGCCGCGTTCGCCCCGTCTCAACCCGGGCGTCTTGATGCTCTCTGGCACCTTGGCCCACTGCGCCGGCGTGAGGACGGCCTTGGCGTCATTGATCGCCTGGGTCGCCAGTTTCCGGCCCTCGACCATTGACGGCTGCAGCTTGGCGAATACCGTCATCGGATCCGGGTTCTTCACCGTAGTGTCGCCGAGCACGTTGGCGACTTTGTCGATGAGTGAATCCGCCTTCACCTTGAACGCATCGCCTGCGGTTTGGAGCTTCGTGATCTGGTCGGGAGTGAGCTCGAGCCTGGCGGAATCGTTGATCGCTATGATGTCGAGAAATGCGTTCGGAACCAGCCGCGTCATTCTCGCTTTGAGCGCTTCTGGATTCATCCGGCCGCCACCCGGGCCCCGGCCTATTGCGTTGTTGAACTGCTGGCGTGCGGGATCCGTCCCGAGTGCAAGGCGACCCTGTATCGCGATCTGGAACGGGATACGAAAAGCGTTTCGCGTTCCATTGGTGACGCCGAAGTGCTCGTTGACCTGGTACTTGTAGGTATCGGTCGTAGGATCGAATCCGCGCACATAAAGCAGTGTGCGGTCTGGAAACGAGGGCTGCCCCCAGCCGTGCAGGTTGTTGCTTCCGTGAAGAAGTTGATCGACGCCCGTCAGAGTATTCAGCGCGATGACCGAAATCGTGAGTCGTCGATCCAGCCCGAACGCGGCGGGCCTGATATTCATCTGCAGATCGAGCGACGGAGACCACGGACTCGAGCAGCTGCTGCGCGAAGCGACTCTTCCCATTTGGCTGACAAGGCACTCGCGTGCGCGCGCGGAAGTACTGGCGAGCAGTCGAGTCATACCATTTGCGACAGCCGTGTCACCGGCAGCCATGGCAGTGGTCGGGTTGAACACGAACGCGCGGTCGTTGTTGCTGCGTCCGTCACCATTTATGTCCCCGCCGACAAGCGGCGAGTAGAAGCTGCCCGACGTCGCTCGCGCGATCATCGTCAGCTCGAGCACAGGCTTGATCGGATACGTGATCGTTCCGAGCAGGGCGTGGCGGCGCGCGTTGTCGCTTCTGCCCCACTCCGGGATGTTCGGATTGCCAGCGGTAGTTCCGGGCGTTCCACCGAAGCCCTGCACGGTTCCCTGCGAGAATCCCTGCGACTGATCGAAGGAGCTCGTCAAAGTGTACGACGCGTTGAGAAGAATGCCCTTCGTGGTTACTCCGTTCAGACCGAGCGTGAGCTGCTTCGTGTCCGATCGCAGATTGGATTCGATCTGGCTGACGACGCCAAACTGCGGATACAGTCTGGACCCAAGCACTGACACAGCGCCGGTGGTCGGAACGATCGCGTTGGCCGGAGCGTAGACGGGCCGGTTGTTCTCGTTCGACAGCGTGAACTTGGCGGTCGTGTCCAGATTGATGTCCGTCTGGCCGGTCTGTGCCACTCCGCGGGCGTATCCCGCGTCGACGGAGAAGGAATACCGATCCCAGAATCTGCGGCTGAGGCCAAGCGATGCGCGCCACGCGCGCGGCGCCTGAAACGATGGATCGAAGACGGTAACGTTGCGACGCTGATTGGCGTAGATCGGCGTTCCGCCGTTGCACGTCGTGGGAATGGTCGATGGATCGGCGAGGTACGCAGCCCAGTCCGGAGTCGGCGCCGACGGCCCGACACAGGTGAGCAGCGCCTGACCATTGTTGAGTCCGGTCGCGTTCAGCGCCGAGGCGAACAGCTGGGCAGGCGCAGTCCCGCGAAATTCGCCGAATCCACCGCGAAGAGTGAGCGGCGGCGGACCGAACTGCGACTCGCCCACAAAAACGCTGAACCCGGCACGCGGACTTACGCTGACTTCAGACGGAAGGTTGTCGGTCCGCCTTCCAAACGTTGCCTCGACGTCGGGGTTGTAGTCGGGTTTGTCGGGATAGCGCGATCCTTCCATGCGAAGTCCGTACGTCACCTGGAACTGCGGCTTCACTCGCCAGGAATCGCCGAGGTACACGGCCGCATTGTTCGTCGCAGATTGCTGGTCGCGCGCGAACAAGGTTCTTGTGAACTGCGTCGGCACGCCGGCGTCGAAATCGGCGAGCGAGTTGAATGTGAAAGTGCCGAATCTGTTGGGAATGAAACCGATCGAGGTCCGCTGCTGGTTCAGAAGTCCGCCGAGCTTGAACCGGTGTCCGCCCGCGATGGTTAGACGCGAGATCTCATCGCTTACCTCGAGGAGGCTCGACTTCGTTTCCTGCGGCAGCGAAGGGTTCCCGCCGAACTGTAGCGTCGATATCGCGTTCGTCCCGTCATCGAGCACTGAGGAGACCACGACGCGTCCGTCGGGCACGGAGAGGTAGCCTTCCGTATTCCGGTTGTCGACCGATTTGTAACCGCGCAGCTCGTTGATGAACATACCCATGTGCGACGTGAGCGTCGCCATGCCGCCGCCGCCGGTGCCTTTGAGATTCCCGCCCGAGTGTGGCAGAGCCAGCGCGTTGAGACGGGAACCAAGCTGTGTATTTCCGCGCCAGTCGCCGCGCAACATCAGCGAATGATCCTCAGCGAGGTTGTAGTCGACGCGAACCAACGCGGAGGTATTGTTGTTGAGACGCTCGTCGGGTGCGAGCGGAGACGTGAGTGGCAGCCCGCGCGACTGAACGATATTCAGAAATCGGGTGACTGAGTCGGGGTTGGTGCCGAGTCGCTCGAGCGTTAACGGATCGGCGGCGAGTAGCGAGAGCAGCGGATCCGTCCGATGTGAAAAGCTGATCGCACCGAAAGTGAAAAGCTTGTCCTTGATGATCGGGCCGCCGGCGCCGCCGTTCAGCTGGTTCTGCGTGTATTTCTGTCCGAAAGTCGGATTCGTGTCGTCGACGAACTCGAGGCTCGGATCGCGCAGCGAGTAGCTAAAGGCGCCTTGCACGTTGTTGGTCCCGCCTTTCGTGCTCGACGCGACCTGGCCACCGGTAAACTGCCCGCGCGCGACGTCGTACGTGTTGGTAATCACGCGCGTATTGCGCAGGGCCTCCGAGGGAACGCTGCCGGCCCCGAAGCTGAGTCCATCGAGGGTGATATTGTTCTGGTTCGCCGGTTGCCCCGCGACCGAGAACGATGCCTTTGTCGTATCTGTTCCAGGGACCGCGATGACGCCGGGCGCGAGCGCCGCCAGAGCTGTGAGATCGCCGGCGTCAATTGGGAGCCGGTTGATGAGATTCGGATTCAGGCTTCGTTCCGTGCCTCCTGGCTCGGGACGTTGCGACGGATCTCCTCGCCGCGCTTGGGCCCGTACCCGCACGGTGGCGAGCTCGGTCGCGAAGCGACCCATGTCGAAGTCGGTTATCAGCCGGTCTTCGTCGCCCTGTCGTGAGATCGTGCGGGTGACGGGCGACATTCCAACCGCCCGGACGGTCAGTCGATAGCTGCCGCCTCCATCAGGAAACAGGATCGTGTATCGGCCATCGGAATCGGTGGTCTTGGTGCGCGTGATGCCTGTCTCGAGTGAAGTCGCTTCGACGCGCGCGCCGGAAACAGCCTGGCTGTCCGGACTCGTCACGCGCCCCATCAATATGTCCGTGGTAGATCCGACCTGTGCAGCGATTGGGCTCGAGAACGCGACAGTCAAAGCCAGCACGACAGCCGACAGCGGACCAGATTTCAATTCCATACAAACAATCCCCAAATGATACTGAGCAGGCGAGAGTCGCCGTATTCTTACGCGCGCCGCTCGGGGATTGCTGGAGGACGACCCAGCGATCGTGTCATCAGGTTTGGTTCCCTTTACGAGAGTCCGGCCTCGGTTGGCTTGTCACGGGTCGCTGGCCCGTAACCGCGTTGAACAGCGTCGAAAACTGTCCGGTCCACCCGCTTGATTCAGCTGCGTCGGCGGCCGCCTCGTCTTCGGTCGGAGATGGCGCACCAGCAGGCCGGCACGTGTCAACGATGATCGCCAGCTCCTGAGTGAGCAGCTGTACGCTGCGCCGATAGCTCCCTTCTTCCTGCGGCGACAACACATATGCCGACGGGTCTCTCGTCGCCTTGATGCGCTCGATCAGTCCGAGGAGCCAGTGAAGACCAGTGAGAGCGAGCGTTGTTTGTCGGTAAACTTCCCCGCCAACGAGCTGCGTCAGGCGTTGTAGTTCTGCTACGTCGCCTTCTCCGAACAGATTGAAGTGGCGCAGCTGATCCACCACGGGCTTGTCCTTCGGGAGCGCGCTAACAACGGCCTTGAGTCTGCGCGCATGATGGTAGAGCGACTCAGCCGCTCCCTCCTTTGCTTCTCGCTGAAGCTTGGAGTTGAACTCTGCTTGGGCCTTCGTTGCCGCGGCGATGGTGTTGGTGAGCGCTACATACCTTCGCGTCAGGCGTGCGAGGACGATCGTGACAACCAGAGAGCCCACGCTGACAAGAACAGCTGCAACGCTGCCGAGGGCCTCGACTGCGTTGCTGTTGTTGTTGAGCCAGGTGATTACAGGTTGCATCGCCGTTGGTCAGTCGTAGAT
>DATCPG010000307.1:0-2593 GCA_036570225.1 Gemmatimonadaceae bacterium
ACGAGTCACGAGCGGCGCGGTACTGGCCGCTCGACGTGCATGAGGTACGCGAAGAGCGAGCATCCGGGAATGAAATCGGAAAGGTCAGAGAGAAGGAGGGTGCGAGGCTCGCGGAGCGAATCCCTGAGGGCGCCCAGACCATCGCTTGCGAGCAGGGAGGCCGGAGCCTCGACTCGGTTCAGTTTGCGGAGTTGTTGAAACGTGCACGCGAGGATGATCGGGATCTCGCTTTCCTGATCGGCGGCGCATTCGGCCTTACGTCCGACGTCTCTTCCCGCGCGACGTTCAAGCTCGCGCTTGCTCCGTGGACACTGCCGCACGAGATAGCTCGCCTGGTACTCGTCGAGCAGATCTATCGCGCGGGCACCATCGTGCGCGGCGAGCCCTACCACAAGTGACCACCATTGGATCCCGTCAGGGAATGATGCAGCGCTCGGGATCGGAGGAAGCGGACTGGTTCGAGGAGTGGTTCGGCGTGGATTATCTCCGGATCTACCAGCACCGCGACGAGACCGAGGCGGAGCACGTCATCGATTTGATCGCAGCGTTTCTCGATGGTCGCGAGATCCACTCCGTACTCGACCTCGGCTGCGGGGCAGGGCGCCACTCCAAAGCGTTGTGCGAGAGATGGTGGACGGTGGGCCTCGACCTGTCCGCGGCCCTGCTGAAGATTGCCCGACGGGAGATTTCCGACGCCCCGTACGTGAGAGCCGACATGCGGGAGCTGCCCTTCGCGCCGGAGAGCTTCGATCTCGTGGTCAATCTCTTTACGAGCTTCGGATACTTCGAGGACGACCGGGAAAATGCGCGCGTGCTCGTGCGCGTTTGCGATGCGCTCCGTCCCGGTGGAACTTTAGTAATCGATTTTCTGAATGCATCTCAGGTGCGCAGTGACCTCGTTCCGTACGATGAGCGCGTTGAAAACGGCATCACGATCGAGCAGACCCGCGCGATCAGCCCCGACGACAGATTCGTCGAGAAAACGATTCGGCTGCGCGAGCGCGACAAGGAATACATCGAACGGGTGCGGCTTCTGAGTCCGCTCGATCTCGAGCGGATGCTGGAAGGCGCCGGGTTCGCGATTGCGGCCCGGATCGGTGACTACGCGGGAGCACCCTGGTCGGAATCCTCGCCCCGGACAATTCTTTTCGCGAGCCGCCGGTGAACGCTCCACGAGTGATCACTGAGCCGCTGTCGGGAAATTCGCTCGCAGTAGCGGCGATGGCTGACAAAGCGCCAGCAGGCTGGTACGACGCGTTACCCAGCGATGCGAAATCGTGGAAGAAGCGACTGGAGTCGCTGCGATCCGAATTCACAGGTGACTGGCTGACGAAGCTTGGGCCCGCTTTCGCGGTCACGGGAAAGGCGAAGGAGCGACTCGAGGCAGCCGCAAATGGACGGGGCGTGGTCGTGACGACCGGACAGCAGCCAGGTCTGTTCGGCGGACCGGTCTACACCCTCTCCAAAGCCCTGAGTGCGCTCGCTCTCGCGGATTCCTTGCAAGAGATCACAGGGGTCCCGGTGGCGCCAGTGTTCTGGGCAGCCACGGATGACACCGACTTCCGAGAGGCGAGCAGCACGATCGTCTCTGTTCCTGGAGGCGCCCAGCTGCTCCGCTTCGATCACCCCGCATCGCTGGGTCTGCCAATGTCAGCGATGCCGCTCGGAGACGTATCCGCGCAGCTCGAAGCCCTTAAACGATCGGTGAGCTCACCGATCGATCCGACGCCCATCGAGCTGCTCGACCGGTCCTACACGTCTGGCGCCACGGTTGGTGAAGCGTACGTGTCATTCCTCCGCGAGCTGTTCGCGCCCCTGGGCATCGCGGTGATCGACGCATCGCATCCAGCGACTCGTAAAGCGGCGAATCCAGCGCTCACCAAGGCGCTTGAGCACGCCGCGGAGATTGCCGACGCAGTAACCGCACGCAACCGCGAGATAGAATCAGCGGGATTCACTCCGCAGGTGCAGGACGTCCCCGGATTGTCACTGGTGTTCACCTCCTCGTCGGGAAGCCGAAAGCGGATACCAATCAAGGCCGCGGCAAAGCAAGTCGCCGCAGACGACCTCGGCCCGAATGTCCTGCTGCGACCCGTGATCGAGCGCGCCATACTTCCGACCGCGACCTACATCGGCGGTCCGGCCGAGATCGCCTACTTCGCCCAGATCGGTCCCATCGCGGATATGATCGGTGTTTCGCGGCCCGCAATTCTGCCGCGCTGGTCGTGCACGATCGTCGAGCCGTACGTAGAGACCGTTTTGGAAAAGCTCTATCTGCTGCCGGAGGATTTCCGCGATCCCCACGAGGTCGAGGCACGGATCGCGCGTGCTCGGCTGCCCAAGCCGGTGATGGAGCAGCTCAATGCGGTGCGTGCTGCCGTCAACGAGCACCTCGACACTCTCGGAGAAGCCGTCGTCCAGGAGCGCGCGTCTGTGGGTGCCGCGGTGACGGAAGGATTGCGAGCGAATCTCCTACGGCGGTTGGATCGTTTTGAGCGGAGACTGATCGCCGCCGCGAAACGAGAGCACGCCGATGTCATGCACGCGATCGCGACCGCGCGCGGTTCACTCTATCCACTTGGCAAGCCACAGG
>DATCPG010000308.1:0-2146 GCA_036570225.1 Gemmatimonadaceae bacterium
TCCTGTTTTCCTGACTAGGCATGCGACAAATCTGTTAACTTAAACAACCTCTCAATAAGCTGTGGACTAAACACAATGCATTTCGATGGAATCCGTAACGTTCATCTTGAGCGAGTCGCAGCGGAGCTTTATAGCGACCAAATGCCCTACCATAACTTCAACCATGTACTTAGAACATTGGCAGCAGTAGAAGTACTGGTGGAACGTTGCCTTAGGGAGGGCGTTCCAATTAACGGCGAAGTAGTCTATTGCGCTCTACTTTTTCATGATGCTGGTTACCATGAAGACCATATCAGCAAGGGCTTTACCAGCAAGGAAGAGTATTCTGCCCACCTTGCTGTTCAGTGCTTGCGTGCTGAAGCTATTCCTGAAGATACCATCAAAAGGGTAGTTGCTGCCATTCTTAGCACCGAGCGAGACGCGCAGTTCACCTCCAATGAGGAAAAAGCAGTTCGAGCTGCGGATCTCGCTGGTCTCGCGAGCGATTACAAGACCTTTCGGTCTGATGTGGAAAAGTTGCGCCAAGAATCCGAAATGTTAACGGGGCGCAAGGTCGCTTGGGATGAATGGAAAACATCCACTGAAGAAACCATCAGATTCTATTTGAGCCAGGAAATCCATTTCACTCTACCTGACGATTGCGGAGACAATGCAGCCATATTTTATGCACAAGCCAAACAGAATCTATCACGATTGCTCAGCGAGGATTAGGGCGTGCATTTAAAGTTAAACCCAGGCGGAAATAAGCGCCAAGGTGACCCCTCCAATTTTTGGATATTCCCTATAAACATCTGCTCCGCGAGATGACCAAGCCCTGACTCCGCAATCAGTCCTCGGCCGCTTCGACCATGGTCACAGCAATCGTGCCAAAGACGGTTCTCCAGGCATGGCGGATCTCTGGTGTAAAATCCTCGGCGAGGAACTCCTCAAGTGTCAATAGTAGAGCACGTGCGACCTTGTCGTAGTCGGTTGGAGTTATTTTATAGTCACGGTGGCGTTTGCCCAGCTCGCGCAATCCCCCCTCAATCTCGTGCAAGCGGTTCAGGCCTTTCACGAGCGAACTCAGCATGGACACGAGCATCTTCGTTTGGGCTGCTAAGTCATTCTGGAAGAGCGAACGCACCTCTGGATTGGCTTTGAAAAGGTTTGCGTAGAAGCGCTCACCGAACTCCTTCGACCGTACGGCGACACGATCGAACGATGACTGTACGAGCAAGATCGTATCGGGCTCACTAAAACCCTCGCAGGGATATAAGAGTGTGCTCCCAGCTCTGCCCTTAAGCAGAGCCTCGGTGGGTGGGCCAAGACGAAGCGCGCCGGGCAGATGGGCAACAACACTATCGCTCACTAAGAGCGGCACGCCGAGCTCCTTGGTCATGCTTTCTATACGACTGGCCATGTTGACCGTATCGCCGATCACCGTGATCTGGCGTTTCCCCGGATGCCCGATGCGACCGAGAATCACCGTGCCGAAATGGATTCCGATGCCGATGCGGAGGGAGAAGTTGAACTCCTGCTCAAAGACAGGGGAGAGTCGTTTCGCGACATCTTGCATCCCGAGTGCGGCTCGCACAGCATTCCGGCATGTGTTCGCGGGTGACTCACCCCGGGTGCCAAAGGCGGCCAGAATGCCGTCCCCGATGTATTTATCGATGAAGCCGTTATTGTTGAGCACGGGCTCGGCTGCCGCTGTGAAGTGGCGGTTCAAGAAGTACACGACGTCGTAGGGCAAGGCCTTTTCGCTCTGAGCCGTGAAGTTCCGGATGTCGGAAAAGAGGATGGTGACCTCGAGTTCCTTTCCTTCTCCGGCAGCTACTCCATGCACCTCGTCGAGGTCGAGGACAATGATATCTTGTGAATTATGAAGGAGCCGACGGACAACCATGTCGCCGTGAACCCTTGTTTGGCACGCAAGGCGAGTGAACTCGTCCCATCCCCGTTGGGATGCAACGCGTTGCTCGATCGGGTTCCGGGGCGAGATGTGAGAGATTCCCTCCAGGATCTGGACGCGACAAGTTGTGCAGCGCGCCTGGGCGCCACACTGGTGGTGGTGTGGGATCCTGTTCCGGATTGAGACGTCGAGCAGTGTTTGGCCTTCGTGGGCCTCGACCGTGACGTCATGGAAGTAGGTGACTCTGGGCATAAC
>DATCPG010000309.1:0-11901 GCA_036570225.1 Gemmatimonadaceae bacterium
CCAGTGGACGAGGCGGTAGAGGTGAGCTACCTCGCCGACACCGTGATACTGATGCGGTATTTCGAGGTGTCGGGAACCGTGCGCCAGGCGATCTCGGTGGTGAAGAAGAGGAGCAGCGACCACGAGCGAACGATTCGTGAGTGCAAGGTTCAGAAGGGTGGCCTCTTCGTCGGCGAGCCGTTGCATGATTTCCAGGGCGTGCTGACCGGCGTACCGCACTACATTGGCGGCTCCGAGCCGTTGATCGAGGACACGAACGGAGATTCCAGCACTGCTCTCGCGGCTCAGTCGAGCGAACCTGGAGACCGGCCGGAGGACGGAGTCGCCGAACATGGCCGTAAGCGTACCAGAAGCAAGTCGAGCCGCTGACGCTCTTCCCGTCGCCGTGCTCGCGCCCACGGGACAGGACGCGAGAGTGGCGGGGAAGGTGCTTTCCCGCGAGGGACTCGATCCCAAGCTGTGCGCGAACATGGCCGATGTCTGCAAGCTGATCGCGACAGAGGAGATCGGGGTCCTACTAATGGCCGAAGAAGCGCTTGGTCCAGCAGAGCGCGACAGGCTCTTCGAGTCGCTCGACCGACAGCCGTCGTGGTCGGATGTCCCCATCGTCATACTCACGGGTGAAGACGAATTATCCGGCGCGCTTCCACGAACCCTCAGGGGCGTGGCGCAGAAGGGAAATGTCACCCTGCTGGAGCGGCCGGTTCGGTTGACAACGCTGACGACCGTGATACGCTCGGGACTGCGGGCCAGACAAAGGCAGCTCGATGTCCGAGCCCACCTGCAGGAGCAGCACGCGGCAGAGAGCTTCCTGCGCGAGAGTGAAATGCGGCTGCGCGCGGCGGTGCAGTCCGCTCCCTATCCCCTGATGCTTCACGCGTCCGACGGTGAGATTCTCCAGTTGAGCGAAGCATGGATGGACCTCACGGGATACTACTCGACTCCGGTGACGACGACGGACGAGTGGGCGGCGCTGGCATTTCCGGAGAGCGGGCAGACTTCCATTCTGCCGCGAGGCGCCGAGGACCTCGCCCAACCTGAGGGCGAGTCTATCCGGCTGGGAGAGCACACGGTGCGCGCCGCCGACGGCAAGGATCATATCTGGGATTTCCACCGCGTCGCGCTCGGCTCCCTGCCCGACGGGCGTCGGCTCTGGCTTACCGCTGGAGTCGATGTCACCGAGTACAAGCATCTCGTCGAGAGCGAGCGCGCCGCGAGAAAGGAAGCGGAGGAGGCGAACGCGGCAAAGAGCCAGTTCCTGGCGACGATGTCCCACGAGCTGCGCACGCCCCTCAATGCCATTGCGGGCTATTCGGAGCTGCTCAAGCTCGAGCTGCGCGGGCCGATCACTCCGGAACAGCGGGACGATCTCGAGCGCATCGATCGAAGCCAGCGTCATCTGCTCTCCCTGATCAACGATGTGCTCAATTTCGCAAAGATCGAAGCGGGTCACGTGTCGGTGGAGTCGACTTCGATGGCGCTCGCTCAGGTCATGGACAGCCTTCGCGAGTTCGTCGAGCCGCAGCTGCGCGAAAAGCGCCTGACGTTCACGATGGCGAAGGACCTGCCGGCTGCCGAAGCGTGCGGCGACCCCGACAAGGTGAGGCAGATCCTCATCAATCTCCTCTCGAATGCCATCAAATTCACACCGAGGGGCGGGCGAATCGATCTCAAGTGCCACGACGATGAGAAGATGATCTACATCTGCGTCGAAGACACGGGATCAGGGATCCCGCAGGACAAGCTCGAGGCGGTGTTCGAGCCGTTCGTGCAGGTGAATCGCGACTACGCGTCGAAGCACGAGGGAACGGGTCTGGGGCTGTCGATCAGCCGCGACCTCGCTCGCAGAATGGGTGGCGATCTCACCGCGAAGAGCACGCTGGGTAAAGGATCGCAGTTCACCTTGTCGTTGCCACGGGCCTGACCTGGCCGCGAGCAGTCGACTCCTTACCTAGCCGGGTATACGCTTTCCGGATCCTGCGTCGAAGACGTGGATCCCCTCGGGTCGCACGCGAATCGAGATCTTCTCACCCGCCACGATTCGCGGCTGTACCGGTGCGACGGCAACCGCTCGTCCACCGTCCGCGAGTGTGACGTACACGATCTGCTCATTGCCCATCGGCTCGACGACACCGACTTCAGCACGCACGACTCCGTCACCCCGAGCGTTGTCGTCGGTGATCTCGAGGTGCTGCGGCCTCACGCCCAGAAATACGCGCCCATCGGCTCCTGCTCCGCACGGAACCCGAATGGTGAAATCCGCGCCCTGAAAGGAGCACATCCCGCCGCTTCCAATTCGTGTCAGCGTTCCCTCGAAGAAATTCATCCCGGGACTTCCTATGAATCCGGCGACGAACTTGTTGGCGGGCTCCTCGTACAGCTTCATCGGGGTGTCGACCTGCTGTAGCACACCTTCCTTCAAGACGGCTATTCGATCGCCCAGCGTAAGTGCTTCTGATTGATCGTGGGTGACGTAGACCATCGTCGCTCCGAGTCTCCGATGGAGGCGCGCGAGCTCGACGCGCGTTTCCACTCGAAGCTGCGCGTCGAGGTTGGAGAGTGGCTCGTCGAACAGAAAAGCCAGCGGCTCGCGGACGATGGCGCGCCCGAGTGCGACACGCTGGCGCTGGCCTCCGGAAAGCTGAGCCGGCTTTCGATCGAGCAACGGTTCCAGTCCGAGTGATCCGGCGACAGCCTTGACGCGCTCGTCGATTACGGGTCGGGGCTGCTTCCGGATGCTGAGGCCGAAGCCAAGATTCTCTCGCACCGTCATGTGCGGATAGAGCGCGTAGTTCTGGAACACCATTGCGATATCGCGCTGCTGGGGCGGGAGATCAGTGACGTCGCGCTCGCCAATTCGGATCACTCCGTCGCTCACTCGCTCCAGTCCAGCCATCAGACGAAGCACCGTCGACTTGCCGCTGCCCGAAGGGCCGACGAGAACAAGCAGCTCACCATCGGCGGCCTCGAGGCTGAGATCGCGCGCGGCTACATAGCCGTTCGGATAAGTCTTGTCGACGTGCTCCAGTGCAATTCGTGCCATTTGTCTTCCTTGTTTGACTCCAGTCCAGTCAGCCCTTGACCGCCCCCGCTGTCAGTCCTTGCACTATCCGCCGCTGGAATATCAGAACCATTGCCGCAACTGGTGCGGTCGCAACGATGGCCGCGGCGAGAATTTCGCCCCAGGGGACCTGGTACATCCCGCGAAACAGCGCGATCGCTACCGGAACGGTTTGTCTTTCCGGCCCAAGGGTAAACGATAGCGCGAACAGAAACTCGTTCCAGCAATAGATGAAAGTCAGAATCCCGGTCGTCGCCAGGCTCGGCACGGCGAGGGGAAGCAGGATCTTGGTGAAGCTTTGCCTGCGCGTGGCGCCGTCGACGTGCGCGGCTTCCTCGAGGTCCTTCGGAATCTGTCGAATGGAGCCCGTGAGAACCCAGACCGTGAGCGGCATCGCGAAAGTCATGTACGGCATGATGAGACCCGGGTACGTATCGATCAGGTGCAACGATCGCAGCAGCAGATAGAGCGGGCTCACGATCGAGATTTGCGGGAACATCGTCACTGCCAGAATGAATCCCATGATCGGGGCCTTGCCCTTGAAATCCAGGCGCGCCAGCGCGTAGGCGGCAAGCGTTCCGACGCACAGACAGAAAATCGTCGTGGTTCCGGCTACGATCAGCGAGTTTTTTATCGGAGTGATGAAGTCACGCTCGCCAAACAGCGCGCGATAGTGGTCGAGAATGATGTGCTGCGGCCAGAGCGATGGGTCTTTGAAAAGTGCCGCGTCCGGCGTGAGCGAAGCGACGATCGCCCAGTAAAACGGAAAGAGCGTGAATACGATCAGCGCGACCAGCGCTGTGCCGAAAATCCAGGCGCCCCACGAGATTCCGGCTTTCCGTTTCTTGCCGCGAGGTGGAGCAGCAAGTGCCGTCATGTCTCGTCACCGCCCAGGCGCACGCCGAGTCCCTTCACATATATCATCGCGAGCCCGAAGGTAATCGCGAAGATCACGACAGAGAGCGCCGACCCGTACCCGAAACGCAGATTCTGGAGGAGCGCGTTGAACGTATATAGCGCCACCGGCTCGGTCGACGTCCCTGGGCCGCCTCCGGTGAGGACGTAGATCAGATCGAAGACGCGGAATCCATCGAGCGTTCGGAAGATCAGCGTTACGAGAATTGCCGGCTTGAGGAGAGGCAGCGTGATGTGGCGCAGCTGCCACCACGCATTGGCGCCATCGACCGCGGCCGCTTCGTAAAGACTGAGATCGATGTTCTGCAATCCCGCGAGCAGCAGCAGCGCGACGAACGGCGTCGTCTTCCAGACGTCGGCGAGAATCACCGGCACCCAGGCCTTCGATGTCTCGATGAACCACACTATCGGTTGCTTCAGAACGTGGGCATCGACGAGCAACGCGTTGGCAATACCGCCTTGTGACTCGAACATGAATCGCCAGAGGAGCGCAGCGACGACGGTCGGAATCGCCCACGGCACCAGGACTGCAGCCCGCACGAATCCTCGGCCGCGAAACGCGCGATTCATCGCCAGCGCCAGAAAGAGACCGATCAGCAGCTCGAGCGAGATCGAAACGACGGTGAAGAACGCGGTGTGCCCCAGCGCTGCCCAGAAACGCGGATCCTTGGCGATCTCCACGTAGTTGGCAAGTCCGACGAAAGGTTGCCCGAGCCATGGCATCCGCAGTTCGTGAAGGCGCAGAGATTCCCACACCGTCCAACCGAGGGGAAAGATCGCGATGAGCGCGATGACGGAGAGTGCGGGCGCCACCAGCGTCCAACCGAGCCGGGCTTCGTGTCCGAGCCGCGATATTTTTCTCATTCGGTGTGACCCGGCGTGCCCGACGCGGTCGGGGCGGCGGGTTTCTGTTCGACCGCCATCAGCTTTCGCATTCCTGTTCGCTCGATGAGTGCATCGATCTTTTTCGCCGCGGAATTGAGCGCTTCCTGCGGCTCGGCCTGGCGCACGAGTGCGCGGTGCAGCTCGATCTGAAGAATCTCCGAAAGCTCCGTATAAATCGGAGTCACGGGCCGCGGCGTCGCGCTCTCGATCGCACGACGCGCATCGTCCAGTGGAATGGCGAGCGCTGTGCGCAGCCGGGGATCCTTGTAGAGCGCTGGACGCGTCGGGTATTGTCCGACGGCCTGTCCGCGCTCGAGCATTTGCTCGGGTGCGGTGAGATACTCGATCAGCTGATACGCCGCGTCCGGCGATTCGCTGTAGGCATTGATTGCGAGCTGCGCACCGCCGAGGGCGGCAGTGGAGTGCCCGCCCGGCTCGCCTGAAGCCGGAATCGGAGAAACGGCGAACTTCCCTGCCACGCTGGACTGGCTCTTGTCGCTCATCGCGGCCACGGGATAGGGCCAGTTGCGCATGAAGACAGCGTTCCCGTTCTGGAATGCGAAGCGGGCTTCCTCCTCGTGCCACGTGAGCACGTCGAGGGGAGCGATGTGGGAGCTGTAAAGCTCGTCGCGCATGAATTGCAGCGCGCGGACGGCTTGCGGCTGATTCACCACGACTCGTCCGCTGTCGTCGAGAATTCTTCCGCCAAAGGCTCCCAGGTACTCGACGAATCCGGTGATGAGCCCCTCGTAGCGCGCGCCCTGCCAGACGATTCCGAATCGCGGCCCGCCAGGGCGCGCCATCGCCTGTTTCGCATCCGTGGCGAGCTCACCGAGATTGCGGGGCTCATTTGGGACGAAATCCGTGCGACGATATAGAAGTCCGACGTCGGCGAACCAGGGGAGCGCGTACAACTGCCCCGCCCAGGTATTCGCCGTAATGGTCGCCGGAAAGAATTCGCCCGACGCGGGGTTGAATCGCGTCAGCGGCAAAACCCATCCGGCGGCCGCGAACTCGGGCGTCCACACGACGTCGAGCTGCAGAATATCTGGATTCCCGACTCGCGCGTTGAGCCACTGCACATACAGCTGATGCCGCTGGTTGGCGTCGTCGGGCGTGCGCTGGAGCTCGACGCGTATTCCGGGGTGCAACTTCATGAACCGCTGGAGCTGCTTCGCAACGAGTGTCCCCTCCGCGCCGAGCGCACTTCCTGAGAACGTAAGAACGGTCTCATTCGATTTGCTGTGGGTCCGCGTGCAAGCGGCGAGAAACACTACGCCCGCGAGAACGAGAAGCTGCCGAGAGCGCGTCAAAACGAGATTCCAGTCAGGGAAGGAGGGAGGCTGTCGTCGGAGGGGCACCCGCAGGAGAAGCCGCCGCTAAGGCGCGGCAACGCGCCAGCGGTGGCTTGTCCGAGGACACTGCCCCGCAGAGGACATCCTCCCGACTGACCGGCCGAGAGATCTCGAGCTACAAATGTCACAGGCCTCCGAAAAGGGCGTGGGGTTTCCGACTGCCCGTCGCGCGCGTATAATCTGGCCTGCACGGCTGCCCTATCGCGAGTTCCAGCCCTCCCAGCCCCCTTTGCGGAGACACGGTTCGATGACTCACCTGACGCCGATCGACTACCTCCTGATGCTGGTGTACTTCGCAGTCGTCCTCACGGTCGGGTGGATGCTGAGGCGATCGACAAAGACAAGTACGGACTTCTTCCTCTCCGGACGCTCCATCCCTTCGTGGGTGGCGGGCCTCGCCTTCATCTCCGCAAACCTCGGCGCCCAGGAAGTGATCGGCATGGGCGCCTCGGGCGCGAAGTACGGAATCGCCACGAGCCACTTCTACTGGATCGGCGCGATCCCGGCGATGGTGTTCGTCGGCCTCTTCATGATGCCCTTCTATTACGGATCGCGCGCACGCTCCGTCCCCGAGTACCTCAAGCTGCGCTACGACGAGAAGACCCGGACGCTCAATGCGGTCTCCTTCGCCGTGATGACGATCATGTCGTCCGGCATCTCGATGTACGCGATGGGCAAGCTGTTCAACCTGCTCCTCGGATGGAGCTTCGACGTCAGCATGCTCGTCGCCGCCGTGATCGTGCTCGCCTACATCTTCCTCGGCGGACTGACCAGCGCGATCTACAACGAAGTCATTCAATTCTTTTTGATCGTATTCGGGTTCGCTCCGCTCGTGTTCCTCGGCTTGCGCGCGGCGGGCGGATGGAGCGGACTGCAGGTGAGACTGGCGGAGATCTCGGTGCAGCGAGGGTTCCAACCTGGAGCGCTGACCCACGCGTGGCGGTACATGGGCGATCCGTCCCAGAATCCCATCGGCGTCGAGTGGTTCGGTCTGGCGATGGGATTGGGCTTCGTGCTGTCGTTCGGATACTGGTGCACCGACTTCCTCGTCGTACAGCGTGCAATGGCCTCCGAGTCGATGGCAGCGGCGCGGCGCACGCCACTCATTGCGGCGCTGCCGAAAGTCCTCTTTCCGTTTCTCGTGATTCTTCCAGGTATGATCGCGCTCGCCGTCGACTGGCACGCACCAGGTGTGGGCTCGCACGCGGTCTCGGCCGCCGGACAGGGAATCATTCCGCCAAAAATCGACGGCCTTACAGGAGGCCCGCTCATAGATCAAGCCGGACACGTGGTGCTGGATTACGATCTGTCCGTGCCGATGATGCTGATACGATTCTTTCCGGCCGGCATGCTCGGGCTCGGACTGACGGCGCTGCTGGCGTCTTTCATGTCGGGCATGGCGGGCAACGTCACCGCGTTCAACACCGTGTGGACGTACGACATCTACCAGAGCCACATCAAGAAGAACGCAAGCGACGAGCACTACCTATGGATGGGTCGCGCCGCGACCGTTTTCGGAATCGCGCTGTCCATAGCCGCCGCCTACGTCGCGGCGTCGTTCAACAACATCATGGATCTGCTCCAACTGGTATTCGCCTTCGTGAATGCGCCGCTCTTCGCGACCTTTGCGCTGGGCATGTTCTGGAAGCGAACTACGGGACACGGTGCATTCATTGGCCTGATCTCGGGCACTCTCGCCGCGGCCATTCATCACGGGATTTCGCTAGCGGGCGGCTCGATCCCTGGAGTGAAAGGCGGCTACTTCGGCGTGCACATCGTCTACCGCAGCGAGCTGGGTCAGACGTTCTGGACCGCAATCGCCGCGTGGGTCACGTGCTTCGTGGTCACGATCCTCGTCAGCCTCGTGACGCGTCCGCGGGTCGAACAGGAGCTGGTCGGACTCGTGTACAGTCTGACACCGAAGCCAGTCGAGGTCGACGACCACTGGTATCAGAAGCCGAGCGTGCTGGCCGTGATCGTGCTCACTGTGACGTTGGCACTCAACCTCATCTTCTTCTAATCGGAGGCACGCCATGAGTGGCGCCGCAAGATTCGACATCCGCATTCCGATTGGCATCCTCTTTCTAGCCCTCGGAGTGATCCTCACGATTTATGGGATCACGACGGCCTCGGATGTGACGTTGTACGGTCGATCCGAGAGCATCGTCATCAACCTGTGGTGGGGGCTGGTGATGACCGTGTTCGGGGGTCTGATGCTCTATTTTGGGACGCGGGCGGGCAAAGGGCCGGTGCATACTCCGGCCGGAGACGCGACGGAGAATCGAGAGCATCGGCTGGGGCTGGAGCGAGAGTAGAGCCTGGACGTCTCCAGCGGCGTTGGCTGTAATCCTGCGCTGAGCGAGTTAGTAGATGCCGAGCCTCTGCAAGACGAACTGCACCGCAAGGTCGGTCACGTTCCAAAGCTGCACGTCCGTGCTAGCGCCGTAACGAATCGGGTTGAGCTGTCCCCCGCTGATCTCGTAGCTCCACAGCTCGTTGTGCTTCAGTCCGGACGATTCTACGGCGGCGTTGACGCGGCGCAGCGCTTCGCGCATCTCGCTCAGGTACGGGGCGAGTGCGTCGCTGGCCGGTCTCCCTGACGAGGCCGTCGCGCCCGAAATCTGATTCGCCAATCCCAGCAGGATCAGATTCACCTCCCTGCCCCACACCACGCGAGGTGAATGGTAAGTGTCCTTCCGAAATGCCTCCCACACACTCGGCGACGCGTAAGCATCATTTGCGACGAGAGGGCCGAGCCGATCGACGAACAATCCCACCGGGTATGGTCGCGTGATGGCTCGCACGTCGCGGCGAACGGCTGCAATTGCGTCCGGGCTCGTGTCCCTACTGTCTCGCAGCAACAGCCACGTCGCGGGATCCGTATTCACGACCGGTATGGGCTTACCAGCCGAATCGAGTGAGATCGCCAGAAATTCGAGCGGTAGCGTATCTGCGGCGGTGCTGGCGAGCACGCCTTGCCAGAACGCGCGCTCTTCCGCGGGAAGCCATTGAAGCTTCTGCCGCACTTTCGCGCGGACGTCAGTCGGGGCGAGTGTAACCACGAAATGTCTCGATGCGCCGCGCCAGTTCTGTATCGCGCGCTGAGAGAAAACCGGATCTCCGACAAACTGGGCGAGTGGCGCTCCAGCAAAGCGCGGTGAGAGTGCGGCAATCTGCTCGCTGGAAAAACCAAGCGACCTAAGAGCGCCGAGGATCTCGCCGATCGCCTCGAGCGCCCGAGGCGCCCAGATTGCGTTGATGTCCATCGCGAACCTTCCGTTCGCGTATCCCGCATTGCTATCCCGCCAGCTGATCGACCGCCAGTGCGTCGAGTCGAGTCGAGGTGAGGCGATGAGATTCTGCACGACGGGATCGCGGGCGTATGGAGCGGAAAGTGACGCCACGAGTCCGAGCTCTCGCATGAGCAGTCCGAGGCGCGGTCCATTTCCGTCGGACGAATCGAGCAGGAATGTCCTTTTGCGGGCCGTAGAGACAGCGGGATTCGTGAGGTAGCGCGCGACAACCACGGGGAGCTGGAATTCGTCGTCGCGCATGTGATAGTTCTCTCGCACTTTCTGAGGATCGGCGAGAAGAGAGCGGGCGTTCGCCAATGCGGTGTCAGCGGCAGCTCGATTCCCCCGTCGCGACAACCGAAGGTATTCGGCGATGTGGGCGTTGTATTCCGCCGAATTTTCCCGGATGGCCTGGCCACCCAGCGCTTCTTCGTGACTCACGTCGCCCGCGGGGCCCAGCTTTCTCAGCGCGCTCGCGATCACGAACTCGGCCATTGCGTCCGTCCAGACGGGCTGCATCATCAGCGAAGTCATCATCATGTCGCGGCCGAAGTACGTCGCGTAGTTCGGCAGGCCGGCCATCAGCTTCTCCCTGGAGCTGAGCAGCTCAGTTCCGCGGACGTCGCGCTCGAGCTGCCGGTAGCGTGACACCGTTGCTACGGCGCTCGCACTGTTCGGCGCGCCGCTGCGTGCCGCGCGATCGGCGGCGGTGCGCGCATCAGAGAGGAAACGAAGAAACGAAGCGTTGAAGATCTGGTCGCGCGCAAGCGGTGTCAGCGCTGGTCCATCCGTCGTAATGCGCACCGTGAAGCGAACGGGGCGGTTCGTCGTCGAGGTAAGAGTGATTGTGGGGACAGTCACGAGAACCGAAGCGTCCCTTGGCTCGACACTCAGGTCGAGCTCGAGGTTCGTCTTCCCGTCCAGGGTCGCCTGCGTGATGGTCACGCCGCGCCGCTCCCGCACGCCGGTCGTGATGATCTCCGGCACCAGCCTCGCCCGCAGGTCCTCCACGTAGCTCGCATTGAGGAGACGCAGATGGGCATCGCGTTCTGCCGGGGGAAGCTTCTCCAGATTGGCGATCAGGTCCTCTTCTTCGCGGACGCGGAACGTGGGCCACTCGAACGGATCCGGCTCGCGTCCGGAGTATCCGAGATCGCGCTCGACACGCATTGAGCCGAGGAGGATCCAGCCGATGACGACCTGAGAGGCATTGGCGACGAGCTGGTATTCAATCGTCCGGCGAGTGCCGGATTGCGAAACGATTGCGTCGGGCGAACCCCAATCCAGCCGCAGCGGCTTGCCGGCGCGATCACGCACGGTGAAGCCGACGCTCTCGTCCACGGCATCGGCCAACAGGTTCACGAATCGCCCTCGACGCGCATCGAGATAGATCTGCACAACGTTGCCCCTCGTATCGCGGAAGAATCGGGTCTGGTATCCCTGATACGCCGCGGGATCGTCGAGGCCTGCTTCAGGAAACGCGAGCACCGGCTGCACGGTGTGGGACTGCGTCGATACCGGCCGTGGAGCGACCGAGATCGCGACCGGAAGTGATATGGCCCCGACAACGTACGCGCGCAGCTTCTTCATGTGTGCTCTCCTCAGTCAGGCGCAGTGATCGACTGCAGGATAATGTGGTACTTCCGAGACTTTTCGCCATTATCCGCTAACTTTGCACGGATGACCTCACTGGATCTCGCGCTGATCGGCAACGGGAGTATCGGAGCACTGATCGACGGCGAGTCGCGCGTGGTATGGTGCTGTTTCCCACGATTCGACGGTGATCCGGTGTTCTGCTCACTGCTCGACGGAGGACGGCCCGATCAGGTGGGCACATTCAGTATCGAGCTCACGGAGTTGATCAGGAGAGAGCAACACTATCTCCCCGAGACGCCAATCCTCGTGACGAGGCTCTATGACGCGAAAGGCGGTGGCGTCGAGATCACCGACTTCTGCCCACGCTTCGAGGACAAGGGCGCCATGTTCGCGCCGGCAATGCTGGTCCGCCAAATCCGGCCTATCGGCGACAGCCCGAAGATTTTGGTGAAGATAAAACCGGCCGCGCAGTACGGATGCGTGGAGCGCGACCACACGATCGGCGCCAACCATATCAGCTATTCGGGTGAGCATTCGCTCCGGCTCACGACCGATGCGCCCGCTGAAGCTATCGCCGAGGGCGCTTTGTTCCACTTGCGTCAAACCGTGACGCTGATGTTCGGGAACACCGATGAGATGAAGTCGCAGGTCACGAACGCCGGCACCGTGCTCCTCGAGAGGACCACCGCCTATTGGCAAACATGGGCTCGCGCGTTGACGACGAAGCACGCATCGCGCGGCCAGCAGAAGCGGTAGTCCCAGGTGCGCGCTGTGTTGGGCGCCTCGGGAATCGACG
>DATCPG010000310.1:0-2142 GCA_036570225.1 Gemmatimonadaceae bacterium
CAGTTTCTTTCCGCCGGCACGGAACGCGAGCACCGGTAGCTTGGGCGCGGGGAGGGTGAAGTAGGCGGCTGCAAACCCGTCGAGCGATTCGTACGCCTTCGCCACGTCCCACATGGCCGGATACCCTGCTCCGGAGACGTCGAGCACGATGCGCGGCTTCATGGTGTCGGGATAGTAACGGCTGTCGATGTGCGCCTTCAGCCGCAAACCCGCCTGCCCATATTTGCTGTAGCCGGTCGGACGCTGTTGCGTGAGGAAGGGACTGCCAAGCGTATCGGTCGTGGTGTAACGCACGATCGGACCCAGCGAGATGTCGCTCACGGGGCTGAACGACCGCCCTATCGCGGGGTTGAACTCCCACTGCCTTTGCCGCACGTCGTACACCTTTCCGCGCAGATCAGCGACATCGTTGCCGAAGCCGTGGAACTGCACGACCTCGAACTGCGACATATGCGCCGACACAGGAATGTGAGTGTCGGATTCCGCGAATCGCTTGTCCAACAGGCCGCGAACGCGCAGGCGCTGGCTCGCAAAGGAATACGCGAGGTCGGCCTCAGTCATCAACGAGTATGGAACCTTGCGGAATCCGTAAAACGTGCTCGTGACACCGACCGACGGATAAATCCCGAGCAAACGCTGGGAGTGCAGTCCCAGTGACGGCTTGAGCGACGAGCCGCGATCCCGTTGCGGCGGTATCAGCGTTCCGTACGCGCGCTCCCACGGGCGGCGGTTGAAGTAGTGATTGAACGCGTCGTCGATGTTGATCTTCTCGTCGATGGTGTCGCGCGCGTACTTCACGTTTTGCACGCTACCCGCGTCATACAACTCCGTTGGATTCCTGCTACCGCCGACGATCGAATTGTCGACGAAAGTGTTGTTGCCGTTGCCGCCGATGATTCTCACCAGAATGCTGCGCCGCACGTTGCCTTCGACGGTTGCGCGATCATTGCCGCCGTGCAGGTAGATGCGGATCTCGTTCGTCTCGTTGGCGACGAAGCGCCGCGAGAAATACGGTGAGCTGTTGCCCGACTGAATGCTGATATCCACAATCCCTTCCCCGGAACGAACGATTGTAGCCTGGTCATCTGCGTCCGTTCCATGGATGTCGGCGATCTTCCAGATCGCGTCGTAATAGCGATCCGCCTCGCCGCGCAGACCGTCGCGCCGCACCTTGAGCTTGGACGCCATCGCGCGAGAGTCGTTCGCATATTCTGGCGGCAAAGTCCCGAGCGCGTTGTCGATCACGCCGTCGGTAATCTTTTGCTGCAGACTTGTCGCGACCGAATCCCAGACCGATTTCTCGAGACTCCCCAGCACTCGCCGATCGAACTCGATAGCGTTGGCGAACAGCCCCTGAGGGTCCGGGTAGCTGTTCTCGAACGTCACCAGGTTCGGAAGAGCGAAGCGCGCGATTCTCATCAGGAATCCTTCATAGGAGACGAATGCGTGATCGCGGTCCTCCGCGATCGGCACCCATGCTCCCTCGTGTCCCCCGAAACGCGCCCACTTCCATTGATCCGGATGCCGATCGTTGTCGCCTATGAGCATGTCGACTTCGAGCGCCGTGAGCAGCGCGCGCGCATCCACCCGGGTCTCGGGATCGGTGTTGAGCCTGTCGAGGAGCGTGTCGCTGCCGATGATCTTGCTGGCTCCTGCGAACGCCGGCCCGTTCTTCGGCACTTCAGGACGCTCTTCCATTTCGCCCAGCATGCCGGCGAACTCCTTTTGGTTTTCACCCAGCAACGGATCGTCGGGCATCATTGCAACAGCTGGATGCGGATGAAGAACCCCCGCCGCGGTTTGTATCGGGTCCGCCGCGATCGCCCCCAACGGATGGGACGCGCTTCCCTGGTCGCGCACTATGTACCAGACGATCGTCCCTTTGTACTGCGCGGGAAGGACGCTGAACTTTTTCTTTACGGAGCGGAACACCCATTCCGACCCATCGGCCGCCGAAAATCGAAGCGATACTGTTTGCGCCCCGCCGCCAGTTTTGCCCGGCTTGAGGCCGCCGTGAAAAGTTCTCAGGTTGAGAACCGGCACCTTGATCGGCGCCGTCCACTCGTCGCGGTAATTTTTGCCGAGAAGCGACTCGTGGAAATGTCCGGCCTTGTAGATCTCACCGGGAACGACGACCACACC
>DATCPG010000311.1:0-2564 GCA_036570225.1 Gemmatimonadaceae bacterium
CTTCGTACATCCCATCATTTGGGATCCGAAGGGAGATGGGTGGACCATCACCGTATTCGTGGGAGCGGGGTCGAAATCCGCCGACAGCTACGTCAATGCCCTGAACGACAATCATCAGGCAGCCGGTTCGTCGAGAATGCCCGGTGGTGCTTTCCACGCCACATTGTGGGAGGTGCCATGATGCCGGCAGCTGAGAATCGTGAAGTGTCCACCGGCACGAAGAGGTTTGTTGAGAGGAGTTTGCCGCTTGTCGCGCTCGCAATGTCGCCTGCTGATTCTCGGTTTAGTGGCGTTCTCTGCTTGTACGGGCGATGTTCCGTCATCGGCGTTGTTGGCGCCCAGAACCTCGTTCTCGGCGGCAGGAGGCGTAACAGTTAAATCGACGAGTCCGGATTCCGCGAGCGTCGACTCCACGCTCGACGTGCACGTCTTTGGCAGCGGATTCGATGCGGGATCTCGCGCCAACTGGGCGATCAAAGGTGTCGTAAGCCCAAAAGTCGTGACGAACTCGATGCGGTTCGTGAGCTCCACCGAGCTAGTTGCCAACATAACGATTGCACCGGACGCACCCCTCGCCAGCTACGACGTAATGGTTACGACATCGTCCGGCAAGGGAGGGATCGGGACTGAGTGCTTCGTTGTCACTCCGAAAACGATCGACCTTGGCACTCTGGGCGGAACGGACAGCGAGGCGTTTGGCATCAACAACCTCGGCCAGGTTGTCGGCTGGGCGTTTGTGCCGTCGGGAGTCGCGCATGCATTCCTGTGGACGAAAGCCAGCGGCATGCGCGATCTCGGTACTCTGGGCGGAGCCTCCAGTGGGGCCTATGCGATTAATGACAGCGGCCAAGTGGTGGGCTACGCCTACACTGCAGCAGGAGAAAAGCATGCTTTCCTCTGGAACCCGACGGATGGTATGCGCGATCTCGGCACCCTTGGAGGCACATATAGCGAGGCGACCGCTATTAGCCAGAACGGTGTGATTGTAGGAGCAAGCTTCCTGAGTGGAGGAGGTACTCAGTATGCGTGCGCTTGGCTGGGTGGTGTTATCGAGAGTCTCGGGCCAGCTACCAGCCGGGCGATGGGGGTCAACAACGCAATGCAGGTCGTCGGCTGGCTTGCCGGCTACGCTCCGAGCGATGTCACAGCCCTTCTCTGGACCAAATCCGGCGGGGTGTGGTCGTCTGAAGCGATAAAGGCCCCTAGCACCGGCAACGCTAGTATGGCCTACGGCATCAACGAGCTGGGCCAGATCGTGGGTGGTTTCAGGTTAACGAGTGGTCAGCTGAGTGCTTTTTCATGGACCAGGGAAACGGGAAGCAGGGAGCTTCCCTGGATGACCCGAGGCACCGGCGCTCAGGGCTATGCTATCAGCAACAGTGGACGCCTCGCCGGCAAGGCGTGGGACAGATCCGGATTTACGCACGCGAGCTTCTGGGATCCGTCGGGAAGCGGATGGAATGTGAAGGTGATCCTCGGGACGACGAAAAGCGATGCCTGGGTCAACGCCGTGAACGACAACCACCAGGGAGTCGGTCGGGGGACGAAAGGTACGGTCAGGCACGCCATGCTTTGGGAAGTTCCATAACGGCGAGTCGACTTCTTCTAATCGCCAATCACGCCCGCGGGTGCGCTTTCTGATACACCTGCTTGAGCCTCTCGACGCTCGTATGCGTGTAGATTTGCGTCGTCGAAATCGACGCATGGCCCAGCAGCTCCTGCACTGCGCGCAGATCCGCCCCCGCGTCTAGCAGATGCGTCGCGAACGTGTGGCGCAGCGAGTGAGTCGACAACCCTGAATTCTCGTCGATCTTGTCGAGAAATCCCTTCACCGCGTTCTGGATCGCGCGCACCGAGACGCGCTTGCCGCGGTTGCTGAGAAAGAAAGCCGTCCGGTCGCCCGACGCTCCGATCGTGCGCAGCAGCTCGTCACGCTTCGATTCGTAATTTCTCAGCGCCAGCTGCGCATGGTCGCCCAGTGGGATGATCCGCTCCTTCCTCCCCTTCCCGCGCACCTTCACCTGCTGCGAGAGGAGGTCGATGTCCATCCGATTCACACCGCGTAGCTCCGATAGCCGCATACCGGTCGAATAGAAAAGCTCCAGTATCGCGCAGTTCCGGACGTCGGAGAATTTTCCCTCCTGCGCCTTCAGCTCCGCCGATTGAAACAGCAGTTCGATCTGCGGGCGGTCGAGATAGCCCGGCAGATACTTGTCCTGCTTCGGCGTGATCACGCCGCGGGCCGGATTCGCGTCCACCTGTTCGTTGCGGTGCAGGTACTTGTAGAAGCTGCGCACAGCGGAGAGACTGCGCGCAATCGAGCGCTTGTTGAGTTTCTTCCGGGTGAGATGCGCCATGAATCCGCGAATCGCCAGTCGATCGAGGCCCTGCCACGACCACTCGCGGACCCCGTAATAGTTGCCGAGAAATCCGACGAGCTCCTCGAGATCCCGCCTGTACGCGACGAGCGTGTTCGGGGAAACGTCTCGTTCCTTTTCCAGGTGCAGCAGGAACTCCTCTATTCCGTACGCTTCGCTCATGACGCCCGGGCCACAGGATCACCC
>DATCPG010000312.1:0-7265 GCA_036570225.1 Gemmatimonadaceae bacterium
CGTCGACACCCCGTCCGTTCGTGAGCTTCATGATTGCGGCGACGACGTCTTCCTTCTCGAAATCGATCACGACTTCCGCACCGAGCTTGCGAGAGATTTCTGCGCGGGAAGCCACGCTCTCGATCGTGAAGATGCGCGACGCGCCTTTGAGTCGCGCTCCCGCGGTCGCGCAAAGACCGATCGGGCCCTGCGCGAATACCGCTACCACATCTCCGATTCGCACGTGCGCGCTCTCCGCACCGCCGAACCCGGTGCTCATGATGTCGGGACACATGAGCACCTGTTCATCAGTGAGATTGTCGGGCACGAGCGCCAGGTTAGCCATCGCGTCGGGGATGCGGACGTACTCGGCCTGGCAGCCGTCAATCGTGTTGCCGAGCTTCCACCCGCCGATTGCCTTTCCACCGCACTGCGAGCTCTTTCCGTCGAGACAAGTCTCGCACTGCCCGCACGGCGTAATCGCGCCAGCTATCACGCGCTGCCCAACCTCATATCCGGTGACGGCGGCGCCGAGCGCTGCGATGGTCCCGACGGGCTCGTGGCCGACGATTCGTCCGGCCGCGACCGGGTACTCGCCTTTCAGGATATGAATGTCGGTTCCGCAGATCGTGGTGGTCGTGACCCGAAGCAATGCGTCGGTGTGCCCGATCTTCGGAATGGGTCTTTCCTGTAGCTCGATCTTGCCCGCACGAACGAACACCGCGGCTTTCATCGTCCCGCGCCGAGGTGTTGACGCCGCCTCTGACGGAGCTCTCAGCTGAGTGCGTACCGGACGCGTCGTCGAGGGTGCCGGTGAGAACATCCGCGACGTTGCGCTTCGGGAAATCACGTCGAGATCACCTTGTCCGATTGGTCCTGCGGCGTCCACCGCCAGCTCGGCCGGGCTCCTGTGCCCGCTTATCGGATGGAGCTCCACCTGTGACGCGCCTCTTTGCTTCATGAGACTGCACCAACGAGCTCGGGCGCGCCGTTCGCTACAGAACGACGTCCCGAAATCTCCGAGGCGTGGATAGCAAACACTACGCTCCGCTCGGCAATCGGATCGCTCGGCGTCAGCGAGTCTGGAATCAGCCGGCGCAGCGCGGCGATTGCGCGATCGTAATCCCACGAGGCGGAGGGCGAATCCTTCGGGGAGAAGGGTCCCTTTACGATGACACTCTCCCAATCGAACAAGCCGGTTATCTCGTCCGTCTCGAATGCGCACCACTGGTTGTGCGCGAGCGTGAGCAGCTTGGTGCCCGCACTAGTGCGGCCGAAAATCCAAGGCGCATCGTACACATAGTGTACGGGCTCGATGTCCACTCGATCGTGGAAGGAGTACGCTATCCGTCCAACCCGATTACGGGCCAGTAGAGCTTGTGATTCGTCTCCGCGGAGCGCGCGGATGAGGGGCTTCGAGTGTTTTTTCATGTCTTTTCAAGTGCAAGAAACACTCCGATATAGCGACGAAAAAGGGAGGCGGCCTGATTGGCCCGCCTCCCTCTTCCTGCGCTGATTCAACGCGATACTACACGCAGGTGATTACGCCTGGCGTGGTAACGCCTGAATCGCAAAGCTTGGCTGAGAGAGAGTGCACAGCCGTCGCGGTCCACGAAGGCGGCGGGCCCGTGACTGCGGTCGCCGTCACGGTAACGTTCGTCGAAGGCGTAAAGCCCTGCGCCGCACCGTTGCCCGAGAAATACGCGCCGTTGTTGTCGGCGGCATACTGCTCCTCGTACGTCGCGAGGTTGCGAAGATCAGACTTCATCGCAGCCACGTATGCCTTGTCCTTCGTATTCGCAAACTTCGGAATGGCGATCGCCGCAAGAATGCCGATGATCACGACTACGATCAGAAGCTCGATTAGTGTAAAGCCCTTCCTGGAATTGGTCATAAGGATCTCGTTAAGGTGGAGTGAGCAGAGAGGTAAGCCCAAACTGCCTGGTATCGGGTCTTGTACGGGCCGCGGGAGGAGTCGATTGCCCTCGGCTTTCTATAAGAAGGACTCATCCCGTCACAGCGGAGGAACGCTAAGGTTTCGCTAAGATTTCTTCACAATCGGAAACGCCTGATCGTGTCCAAAAACACCCATTGGATCACGTCTCAACCACCCCGATCTCGCGGACAAAAAAAGGAGACCGAACGATGTCGGTCTCCCAGATAATCTTCCATCTCACTCGCATTGCCCCTCCAGGTTTCGAACCTGGACTCTCCTGATCCAGAATCAGGCGTGTTGCCAGTTACACCAAGGGGCAGTTCCTACGTTGTTTCTCCGCTTCCGGCGGTAACAGGCAATCTAAAACCACACCCGCCGCGCCGGCAACATACCATAGAAGAGTGCTCGCCGCATCGTAATTGGGATTCGCCCGATTGTATGCAAAACGCGGCAATTATGGGCTTTGTACGATTCCAACCGACCGCGTAAGTGCCTTTATCCCAACCACTTACACTAGGTCGAGTTGGGTCGGTTTAAACGGTTGCTTGCGCGGTGCGGGTTGCGTCTTACTGGTACGGATGGCAAAGCCATTCGAAATCCAACTGCTTCCTGGAGCTCCTAAAATGTCGAACAAAAAGGGTTTCACACTCATTGAGCTTTTGATCGTGGTCGTCATCATTGGTATTCTTGCCGCGATTGCGATTCCGAAGTTCGCGAACACGAAGGACAAGGCGTATGTCGCCGCGATGAAGTCTGACCTTCGTAACCTCGCGACGTACGAAGAGCAGTATGCCGCCGACAACAACGGCGCGTACTTCTCGGGTAACGGTGCCGCGCAGGGCTTCACGCCTTCGAAGGACGTTACCGTGACGGCGACTGCAGTCACTGGCCCGCCGCCCGCATGGACCGCGACGGCTTCGCACGCTCTTTCCGCGAAAGCTTGCGATTCAGGTGTGACCACCCCCGGTGTAATCACCTGCGTGTAATTGGATCAGTGTAAAAAGAGCGGGGCGTCGAAAGACGCCCCGCTTTTTTTTTGCATCGATCCCACTCGGTATCGGTATACCGCTTGCTCTCCCGTACTACATGATGACTTCGTCGCGCGCTGTCACCGCGCTGTCAGGCGCCGCGATCGCCGCGGGAATCGGTGTTGGCGTGGAGCGTCACTCCACAACCAGGATAGATCGAGCAGTGCGCCGGCGGGTTCGTCCGAGGCGATCGACGCCCCTGACGTCCCTGGCAAGCGGAATCAGCTATCTCGTTGGCCCCAAGGCTCACCCGTACGCTTCCGCCGTGCTGGGACTCCTGATCAACCGGAAAGAGGGAACCGGCGGTCTGGGGCCGAGCGCGGCGTCACTTGGAGCGCTCGCGGTCGACAACGCGACCCGCGTGTTCCTGCACCAGCGGCGCCCACCCAAGGCGGGCCGTCACCACGGCCGGAATCGCTACGCTTATCCGAGTGGACACGTCACTGCCGCCACCGCAATCGCAATCGCCAGCGCCTCGGAGCTCTCCGACCAGCTCTCACCTCGAGAGCGGAGGCTCCTCTGGGCGGGGGTCGCGGCGTTCTCGATTTCCGTCGGCTGGTCTCGGCTCTACCTCGACGAGCACTGGATCGATGATGTCGTCGGAGGATGGATGGCCGGCATTGCCGTCGGTCTTCTCTCAGCCTCGCTGGTGGATCACCGCGACTAGCCGCCGCGCTTCCCTGGATAGATCTCCCGGCTAAGCGCATCGTTTCTCCCGTAATATTGATTCCGGGAGACACATGCAACGCAGACAGTTCGTACAACGTGGTGCCCTCGTTGGCGGCGCGGCCGTATTGGGGCTGCGCCCTACGACAGTTTTCGCGAACCCGATTCCCACTCCTCCCTTCCCCCTTTCCGCTTCCCCCCTAGCGCCTCTACCAATAAGCGAGACCGAGCGCTCCCAACGCCGCGATAAAGCGCAGCGACTCATGAAGGAGCTCGGCGACTCAGCCATGCTCATCGAGCCGGGTGCGAACATGACGTACTTCGCCGGCATCGAGTGGGGCCGTAGCGAGCGACTCCTGGCGTTCATTCTTCCTCAGACGGGAAAGCCCGTCATCGTCTCCCCCGCGTTCGAGCAGGGGCGCGCCGAGGATCAGGTTGCTGGCAGATTCGAGGTTCGCGTCTGGCAGGAAGATCAGAGTCCCGAATCTCTGATTGCTGGCGTCTTCAGGGATTGGGGCATCACCACCGGCAAAGTCGCGATCGACGGCACCGCCCGCACTTTCGTGTACAACGAGATGGCATTGGCCAACCCGGCCATCCAGCTCGGAACCGCCGAGGCGATCACCAACGCCTGCCGCGGAGTCAAGTCGGCGCACGAGATCGAGATCATGCGCTACGCCAATCGCATCACGCTCGACGTGTATCGAGACGCGTTCAAGACTCTGCGAACGGGAATGACGCAGGCCGAGCTCGCGCGGAATGTGATGGACGGGTTCGCGAAGCGCGGCTATCCGGCAGGGTTCGCGCTGGTGCTGTTCGGCGAATCGTCGGCGTATCCACATGGGCTGCCGAAACCTCGCTCGCTCGAGGAGAACCAGGTAGTGCTCGTCGACGGAGGGACCAGCGTCCTCGGCTATCAATCGGACATGACGCGCACCGTGGTCTTCGGCACGCCCGCGCCGGAAGCGCAGAAAGTCTTCGACATCGTCCACGAGGCGCAGCGGGTGGCACTGGCCACCGCCGCTCCAGGAAGGAAGTGCGGCGATGTCGACGCTGCCGCGCGCAAAGTGATCACCGACGCTGGTTACGGTCCTGACTTCCGAACCTTCACCCACCGGCTCGGCCATGGAATCGGACTCGAAGGGCACGAGTGGCCGTACCTCGTGCGCGGCAGTCAGATCGTGATGCAGCCGGGCATGACGTTCAGCGACGAGCCCGGGATCTACCAGGTCGGGAAATTCGGCATTCGCCTGGAGGACATCCTGGCCATCACCGAGAACGGGGCCGAGATGATGACGCCGACGCAGAGCTCGCTGTCGCCGATGTTGTCTTCGGCGTAGGGCGAGACAGACTGCGGACTGCGGATTTCGGACCAACGGCACCGCGGACTGCTGACTAACGGCGAATTGGGCAACTAGCTGCGGACTGAGGACTGCTTCTGGCATCCGATCGCTCCTTTCTTGATTTGCGTCTAGTAATTAGACATATTTAAGGCAATGACAGCCCGCCAGTTCGCCGTCGCTTCGGCCGCCGACATCAAATGGATCATGAACTCCGCCGCGCTCCTCCGGCGACGCCTTCGCTACAGCGACAGTGAAGCGAGATGGTGGGGGCTTGTCCGGCTGCTTACGGAAGTGATAGAGCTGCCGCTCAAGACGGCCGCAGCCGCCGCCACCGCATTGCTCGGGGTCATACCATCGAGCACGCCGGTGACAATCGGCGCGGATCCGTCGCACTCCGCCTCCATCGTGGTCGATCTGTCGCGCTATGAATCGATCTTTCTTGGTAACCTCTCTCGTGCGCGCGTGCACGAGACTCCAAAGCGGAGAGGACGTCCTCCGCAGCTCGCCGGCGCTCGGCAGGCGCTCAGCTCGGCGTCCCGCTACGGGATAGACCTCGGTCTCATCCAGTCTGCACTCGCGCGAACACCGGCCGAGCGTCTGGCGATGCTCGAGGCCAACTCTCTATTCCTGCGCGAGATGCGGAGGAAGCAGAAGTGAGCTTCGCCTCGATGCTCGGTGGGCTCGTCGCCAGCAACGTGCACTTCGTCGTTGTCGGAGGGCTTGCCGCCGCCGCGCACGGCTCTTCCCGCGTCACGAACGACCTCGACATCTGCTACGACGCGTTGGACGACGCCAATCTCGTCGCACTGGCCGGGCTGCTCGCTACTTGGACGGCCTACCCGCGTGGAGTCGAGACGGGTCTCCCTTTCATCATGGACGACCGCACGCTACGCGGCGCGCCGATTCTGACCCTGACGTCGAGCGAGGGCGACATCGACGTGATGGACAGGATCGCGGGCGTTGGACCGTACGCCGACGTGCGAAAGCATTCGGAAAAGATTGCCGCCCTCGGCGTGAGCTTTCGCGTTCTGGACCTTCCGTCGCTGATCAAGGCGAAGCGAGCCGCGGGTCGGCCCCGTGATTTCGAGCACCTCCCCGAGCTCGAGGCGCTGCTCGCTCTCAGCAAGTCGAAGCTCTCGCGCTAGAAGTCCACTCGCAAGCCAAACTGTCCTTGCCGTGCCTGATACGATCCGGTCGGCACGCCAAACGACGGCACCGCAACACCACTCGAATTGAACTCGGTGCTGCCGAAGGACAGGACGTTGTTCCAGTTGAACAGGTTGAACACTTCCGCCGTGAAGGTGATTTTCGTGTCTCCGCGCGCGAAGAGCGGGTGCGCCAGGCGAAGATCCACGGTTCGGTACCAGTTGGCCCACTTGTTCGGCGGCCGCGTGACGCGAGTGCCGGTGCTCGTTGGCGTGCCGCCGATGTAATCGTCGCCCGTGATGTTGTCGAGGTTGATGTCGCGGCCGTCGATCGTGACGTACGGGTGCGGACTCGCGATCGTCGTGATCGAAGAGAACGTGAATCCCAACGGAATCGGACTGACTTCCGACAACACGAAGCGATGACGCTCGTCGCCAGATGACGCTTGCCGGTCAAACAGGAATGGGAGCGCGTAGTTCGGCAGCCCGGCAAGATCGAACGTGCCCTTGTACCAGCCAAGAGTATACGCGAGGTTCGCACGCGTAGCGTTGCGCTGCCACGTCGTCTGCAGCAGGAACGCCGAGTAGTCCGACTGGCCGATGTCATCCCAGAGGAGAATGTCGCCGTACGCCGAAGTGAGCTTGCGGGCCGCGGGCGTCACACTCTTGTCGAGATAGTTCGGATTGCGCTCCACATAGAGGTTGTCCATGTGCTGGCGCACGTAATCGAGATTGAATCCGAGCTCGCTCGTGAATTGCTGCCCGATCCCGAGCGACATCTGCCGGCTGTGCGGCGTCTTCATGTCCTCCTTGATGAGGATCGGCGCCGGGGACCCCGATGAGCCGGCAATTACGCGTGCCCGCAGAACGGCCGGATCCGTCGTTCCCGGATTGGAAAAATTGTACGTCCGCCACGTGGAGTTCTTGCGCTCCTGGAACCCGATGAAGCTCGTGACGCGGTCGTAGATGATTCCGAAGCCCCCGCGGATGAAGGTCTTGTTCTGCTTCGTTGGATCCCACGAGAAAGAGATGCGCGGTGAGAAGTTGCCGAGCTGGTTCTTTCGGTGCCCCGTGTTGAGGAAGTTCGACAGCTCCGGAATTGCCTTCAGAACTGGGTCGCTCGCCCACGGAACCGTGTACTTGTTGTCCATCGTGTTGAACTCTGCAT
>DATCPG010000313.1:0-6773 GCA_036570225.1 Gemmatimonadaceae bacterium
GAGCAGCTCTCGCAGCTTGACGATCAGCTCACGGCGGGACCTGACCCCAGCCGACTGCGGATCACCGACCTCGGCGATCATCGCGACAGGAGCTCTGATCATCATGTCCGTCGTCGTTCCAGGAACGACGTCCAGCAGCGCGGCCTGACCAGAAACCAGTCCACCGGTCGGCATCACGACGAAGCTGGTGATTCCATCCTTGCGAGCGGGCGCCATCATCACGGAGTTCGGATTGAGTCCATCCCACACCGTGAACGCGGCGGCGATGTTGTCTTTGCCACGCGCGGACATGTCCCGTGTGTCGCTCACCTGGGCAACTTCCTGGACCCCAAGCTGCGTCGACGAATTCACGAACCCCGGCGTGACAATCCTGCCCGTCGCATCGATGCGCTGGGCACCGGCGGGAATCGCCACGTCCTTGCCGACAGCCGCGATCCTGCCGTTCACGATCACGACAGTTCCACCCTCGATGGGCGGACCGCTCACGGGATATACCTTGCCACCTGTAATCGCAATCGTTTGCGCCGCGGCCGGATTGACTATCGCGAGTGCAACCGCGAGCGAAAGGGCGCTACGAAAATTGGGTAGTCTCATGGTCAGTTCCTGTTGAACGGCACGAAGCCGAGCTCGAAGTCCGTGCGCCACTGCTCGGATGGATCTGTGCGGTCGTATAGCATTGCGCCATCGATCCATACCTTTTCGACGCGGGTATAAACGCTGAAAGGGTCGCCAGACCAGAGGACGACGTCGGCATTCTTACCCGGCTCGAGCGAGCCAATCTTGTCGTCGAGACCGAGCGCCCAGGCTGGGTTGATCGTGAGCCACTTGATGGCTTGGTCCTCGCTTACGGGCAGCCCTATCTCCGCGCCGGCGGCCATCGCTTTCGCTGCTTCCTGATTCAGTCGTTGCGAGCCCGAAGGATCATCGGAGTGCACGATAACGCGCGCACCCGCGTGATCCACGAGAGCCATGTTCCCCTTGACGGCATCGAGAGCTTCCATCTTGAAGCTTCCCCAATCGGCCCAGAGCGAAGCGCCGATTCCTTCCTTGGCCAGCAGGTCGGCGATCTTGTACGCTTCAACGCCGTGGTGGAACGAGCGGATCTTGTAGCCGAACTCGTGCGCGATGTCGATCATCTGCGCCATTTCGTCCGCGCGATAGCAGTGGTTGTGAACGAGAATGTTTCCGCGCAGGACTTCCGCCAGGGTCTCGTTGCCGAGATCCCGGCCCGGTGGATCTCCCTTGTGGTCTGCGTTCCACTTGTCCCATTTGCGGCGGTATGCCTCTGCGGCGATCCATGCCGACCGATAGCCGGCGACGTTTCCCATCCGGGTTGATGGTCCGCGGTTCTGATAAACTCTTTTGGGATTTTCGCCGCACGCCATCTTGAGGCCGTACTTTGCGCCGGGAAATTTCATCGCCTGCACTGTGCGCCCGGGCACAACCTTCAGAACCACGCTACGACCGCCGATCAAATTTGCGGATCCGGGCAGCACCTGAAGCGTCGTTACTCCACCCGCAAGATTGCGAGGGAACTGCGGGTCCTGTGGCCACACTGAGTGTTCCGCCCAGACGTAAGGCGTGGTTGGATTGGTCGCCTCGTTGCCATCGCTGAGCGCATCGACGCCAGGTGCGGCGTAGACACCCAGATGTGAGTGATCGTCGATGATGCCGGGAGTTACGTACTTGCCGGCTCCATCGATTACAACCGCGTCGGCGGGCGCGTTAACGGTGGGTCCAATTGCGGCGATCTTTCCGTTCTGGAGGAGGATTGCTCCATTCCGGATCATTGGTCCCGCTGCCGTGAGAATATTTACGTTGCGGATTACCGTCGGCCGCGAGGGAAACGGCGCGTACGTGCTGGGGAATGGATCGGCGTTTGGGATCGACGTCCCTCCGAGTCCCGCGACTGTCTGCGAGGAGTCTCTGGCTGGCGTCGACGAAGTCCGGGTCTGCGGTGCGGCACTCGCACACGCAACGGCTCCTGCAAGCAGGAGGCAGTATGAAACACGCATTTGAAGGACAATCCTCCGAGAGTTTATGCCTGGTCGGGATAAAGTAGCGCAGTTACCAGGCGAATGTCGCGAGCTCGGCGATGCGGTCGGTGCAGAGACCGTCGACTCCGATCGCGTGCAATGTTTTCCACTGGGTGGGGTCATTCGCGGTCCACGCGATCACTCTGGCCCCAACCGAGTGCGCACGCTCGACGGTCTCTTCGTCGATCGAGTCGACTTCCTGCCACAGATCTCCGGCGGACACGGCGACCAAGGCGGCCGCAGGGTCTACATGCCGGGAAACTTGTAGAACGCCGGTCCTGATTCCTGGAAAGATTGTCTTAACGGTTCGCACGATGCGATGGTCAAACGAGTGTACCGCACAACTTGCTTTGGATTCGCGGATGCAGCGCGTGACCAGCGGCTCGATGTTGCATGCTTTGACCTCGACGTAGACAATCGCCCTGTCGCCGACGAGATCCAGCGTCTCGGCGAGCGACGGTATGCGAGCGCCGTCAGCGAGAGGGAACTGCTCGAGCTGCGCAGCGGAAAGATCGGCGATCGCCTTGTGTGCAGGTCGTTGCGGGTGCCTGGCGTGAACGACGGGATCGTGGTGAACGACGACAATCCCGTCATTGGTGGCGTGCACGTCCAGCTCTATTCCGTCGGCGCCGAGCTCGATGGAACGCTCGAAGGCCGCGAGCGAGTTCTCGGGATGTGTCTGGTGCGCCCCGCGATGAGCGATGCGCTCCGGCGGGTTCTGTCGTCGACGTGCAGTCAGGTGTTCTCCCAGGTAGTAGCTTTGTGATCGATGCGCGAAGCTATGAACGTGACAATGCGTGGTCAACCGGCCTTAACGGCAGGGGGTCTGGAGCGTCTACCGGTTGAGGCTCCATGACGCCAAGCCCCGCAGGCAGGCCCGACGAGACCGATATGGAGCTGATCAAGCGCTGGAAGGCGGGCGACAGCCGCGCAGCCACGCGTTTGGTGGGAAGGCATTCGCAGGCGCTCGCGCGATTCGCGGCGAGTGCCGGCGAACGGGAAGAGATCGAGGAGCTGGTGCAGGACACGTTCGTGCGCGCGTTCGCTTCGCTCGATTCGTTCAGGGGAGAAAGCTCGCTGAGAACGTGGCTCTTCACGATCGAGCGCAGATTGATGCTCGATCGGCGGCGGTCGGAGCGACGTAGCAGAGAAACGGTGCCTGTGGAGGAAGCTGATCACGTCAGTGAATACGGCGCTCTGGATTCGATGATTGCTGAAGAAGCGCAGGAGAAGGTAAGGAAATCGCTCGACGCACTCTCACCGACGCAGCGGGAAGTATTCACTTTGAGGGTGCAGCAGGGATTGTCATACAAGGAGATCGCGTTGGTCGTGGGAAGCACGGAAGGCGCTGCCCGGGTTCATTACCACAACGCGATCCAGACGGTAAAGGAGTTTTTGAGAGATGAATAAGTGCACCGAGCTCGACATCAAGGAAATGCTCCCTGATCTGTTGCACGGCAGGCTGGCCGCCGATGCGAGAGCTCAGGTCGAGGCGCACATCGCGGGTTGCGAGGACTGCAGCGAGGAGCTGGAAGTACTCCGCACCGTGAAGTCGGCTGCGGTATTCATTCCCGCGATAGACGTCGATCAGGTCGTGCGGCAGATTCCGCCATATCGGACGATTGTCCCCGCCGCGCAGGCTCCGGCGCGGCCGCGGATCGTCTCGTGGCTGGTTGCGGCAAGTCTCGCCGTAGTTGTGCTTGGCGGTGGCTCGCTGCTCATGATTCAGAAATCGCCGATTCTCGCACCCGTTGCAGCTGTCGATACCTCGCAGCCGCGCAGTGGCTCGGCACAAACGGGCAGGACGAAGGAGTTGGCAGCCGTCACACGGAAGAGCCCGACCGTCAGTCCGACGGCGGCGCCGCATGCGCTGGCGCTCGCGGCGAGCGTTGATGGGCTCAGCGATAACAATCTCCGTCAGCTGATGGATGACCTGAACAATTTCGACGCGCTTCCGACGACCGAGCCAGGTCCGGTTATCTCGGTGGACAACGGCGATGGTCTTGACCAGGGATCAAGATGATGAGACGAGTTCTCGGCCTTGTCGCTTTCTCGCTTCTGGGGGCGGGCGCGGTCAATGCGCAGCCGGTCCGCGCGCCGGCAAACCCGAATCGCGCAGCCCTGGAGCAGCGATTCGGTGAGCAGTCGGCCAAGGTCGCGCAACAGAGGCTCGGGCTCACCGATGCGCAGCTCGCGCAGCTCACCCAATCCAATGCGCGCTTCGCTCCGCAGCAGAACCAACTGGTGATTCAGGAGCGCGAGACAAGGCGGCAGCTGCGAGTCGAGATGACCGCCGGAAGTCAGGCGAATCAGCAACACGTGAGCGCGCTTCTGGACGACGCTCTGCGTCTGCAGAAACAGCGCATTGCGCTCGTCGAGGCGGAGCAGAAAGATCTGGCGCGATTCCTCACTCCGGTTCAGCGCGCTGGCTACCTCTCGCTGCAGGCGCAGGTGAGACGGCGCGCACAGGAGCTCGCGCGAGGCGATGCGGCTCAGGGTAAGGGAGTCGGTCAGCGGCAAGGCGCTGCTTTGCGCAAGCGTCCCGCTGTTAAGCGCTTGCCATAACAGTTTGGCAGGCGATGTCCAATTCACGCGATGTCAGCTCTCGATCGAAGCGATCGAGAGCTTTTTTCGTTTCTGATAGCTAAGTTTGGAGTGCGCCCGGGTGGCGGAATCGGTAGACGCAGGGGACTCAAAATCCCCCGGCCTATGGCCTTACGAGTTCGAGTCTCGTCCCGGGTACTATGCCGCCGTGAGTTACGGCTCCGTAAGCGTCGATAATGACACCCGTTACCGTCAACGGATCCGGCGGGATTAGTATTTGCCTTGTAGCAACACACCTTCTTCTCAGAGTGGAGCATGAAGCTACGGCTTCTCGCGGGTTTTATACCGGCTGTTCTCACGCCATTTGTTCTTACGTCGTGCCACAGCGGCGATCCGATTGGGACTACTCCACCCGGGCCGACGTGGACAGTCATCGCCACTGGCCAGCTCGACTTTCTTAACTCCGTGTGGGGCTCCGGGGCATCCGACGTGTGGTCGGTCGGAAGTGTGAGCAATTACGGAATCATCGTCCACTACAACGGAACGCAGTGGTCGACGGCATTTAACACCAGCACCGACCTCGGGGGGAGTACGTGGTTTCTGGGCGGCGTCTGGGGTACGTCGGCGTCCGACGTGTGGGCCGTCGGCGCGACGGCCGGCGCTGCCGGAATTCTTCACTACAACGGCACCACGTGGTCGGTCGTGCCTTCCGGCAACGTACCGCATACGCTCTACGGAGTCTGGGGCACATCCACCTCGGACGTCTGGGCTGTTGGTGGAAGCGCCAATGGGATAATTCTGCACTACGACGGTACGGCTTGGTCGACCGCCTTCACCGGCCCGACCGGGCAACGGTTCTTCGGGATCTGGGGCACATCCGCGACGAACGTGTGGGCAGTCGGCACTGTCGGATCCATCTACCACTACGACGGAACCAGCTGGACGAGCGTAGCGAGCGGCACGACCGACGACATCTCGGGCGTGTGGGGAACTTCGGCGTCGGACGTCTGGGCTGTCGGTGGAAGCGCTGCCACGGCTGGAAACGGCGGGATCATCCTCCATTACAATGGTACAGCCTGGTCCGCAGCAACCAGCGGGACTACGCGCGATCTCTATGCTGTGTGGGGCACGTCCGCGTCTGACGTGTGGTCAGTGGGTAGCTTCGGGACGATCGTACATTTCGACGGAACGAGCTGGACCAGCGGCACCTCGAGCGGGACGACGCTCTTTCTTGGAGGCATCTGGGGTAGCTCAGCTACCGACGTTTGGATCGTTGGCGGCCAGGGAACAATCCTGCACGGCCCGCCAACCAGCTGAGAGTGATCCGCTCGCTAGTGCTCGCTGGGCGCTAGCGAGGGGGCTCTCCGTCCGCGAATCCTCGATCTCGCGCGGCTTGTGAATCCGCGCACGCGCTCGGGCAGCTCGTCGAAGTAGGTGTAGAAGACCGGAGTCACGTACAAGGTCACCAGCTGGGAAAACGCCAGCCCACCAACGACGGCGACGCCCAGGGGACGACGTGCCTCCGCGCCAGCCCCAGTGCCAAGCGCGATAGGAAGCGTCGCCATCAATGCGGCGAACGTCGTCATCATGATTGGACGGAATCTCACGCTCGCCGCGTGCACGATCGCTTTTTCGGGCGTGATGTGCTGGGTTCTTTCCGCCTCGAGCGCGAAGTCGATCATCATGATCGCGTTCTTCTTTACGATGCCGACGAGCAATATCAATCCGACGAATCCGTAGACGTCGAGCGGCATCTTGAATATGAGGAGAGCCAGCAGCGCTCCGAATGCAGCGAATGGTAATCCGGTGAGGATCGTGGCCGGATGGATGAAGCTCTCGTACAGAATGCCGAGCACCATGTAGATCACGAAGATCGCGAGGATGAGCAGCGCCAGCAGGCCCTGCTGGCTCGCCTGAAAGGCCTGGGCGGTCCCGGAGAAACTCATCGTCACTGACGAAGGGACCGTCAGCGCGGCCGCGGCCTCGACGGCGGCAGTTGCCTGACCGAGCGCAACGCCGGGCTTGGTGTTGAACGCGATCGTGACTGCGGGCAGCTGGCCGGCGTGTGTGATCGACAAAGGGCCGACGCCCTGGGTGATGGTCGCCACGGCACTCAGAGGAACGAGATCTCCTTTCGCTGACCGCACGTACAACATTCTCAGCGCGTTCACGTCCTGCTGGAACTGCGGCAGC
>DATCPG010000314.1:0-29850 GCA_036570225.1 Gemmatimonadaceae bacterium
GGACGATGCATACCCCCGCGCCAAGGGAGCTGCGGAGCGCGCTCTGCAGCGCGAGCCCGAACTCGCCGAGGCAATCACATCGCTAGGCAAGGTGCTTGGTTGGCACGAGTGGAAATTTGTCGAGGCCGAGGCGCAGCTCGCGCGCGCGACGGCTCTCAGCCCGAATTACGCCGAGGCGCACTACGTGCACGGAACCCTGCTACCGGCGGTCGGACGGCTCGGTGATGCACTCGAGACGATGCGCAAAGCGCTATTGCTCGATCCCTTGTCGGTGCACTACAGCGAGTGGTTGGCACGTTTCCTACTCTACGACGGCGACTACGATGCCGCCATTGCCCAGGGCGAGCGGACGATGGAGATGGACGAGATCTGCCACCGCGCGCAGCACTACATTGGCTCCGCGCACTTGGCGAAGGGTGATGCCGAGACGGCCCTCTCATGGTACCGCCGCGCCCAGTCGCTCGAGCGAGCTCCCCGCTCGTGGGACGCGATGATCGCGCGCGCCCTTGCAGCGCTCGGGCAGAAGGATGAGGCTGACGCGATCCTCGCGCGGCTGGAGGAAGAATCACGCCGGCAGTACCTGCGTGCCGAGATCATCGCGATGGGCTACGCGGCCGTCGGAGATCTCGATAGGGCCTTCGGCTCACTCGAGCGGGCGTACCAGGCGCGCTCGGCCGGACTCCTGTATCTCCACCTCGATCCGGGCTATGAGCCACTACGCAAGGATGCGCGCTACGCAGACCTGGTGAAGCGCATCGGCATCAGGTGACGTGAGAGCGACGGCGCTGATCCGATGTCCGACTCCGAATCATTCGCGCCGTGCTCGCTCGCTCGCGGTGCTATCTCACTTGGAGAGGTCCTGCCCGTAAACTTGTTGATATTTGTGTGCCGACCTATGTGCCAATCCTACCTGAAGGTAGAGAAACTGGGACGAACAGATCTTAAGAGTATTGAGCTAAGCCCTCGAGAGAAGTTATTTTGCTGAAACTCAGCGAATCTGGGATGATCTCCCGGTCATGACTTTTAATCCGTAGGTCGTGGGTTCGAAACCCACCCGGGTCATCCTGGCCCCATAGAAGGGCGTCGATTTGCGTCATGTAGCGAACGCTCGGTCCCTCCGCTTCCCGTCTTTACAAAGAGCCTGGGGAGAAAACAGATTCGAGCGTGCCCAGGAAAACTGCCAGAGAGCCCGACGTCTCCCGCGCGCTGAACGCGGTGCGCAGATTGGTGCGCGGACTTCGATCCGCCGCTGAGACAGTCGAGCGTGACCTGAAAATCAGCGCGGCGCAGCTCTTCGTCCTGCGCGAGCTGGAGCGGGCCGCCGATCAATCGGTCAAGGACCTGGCTGGGGTCACGATGACTACCCACAGCACGGTGTCACAGGTGGTAGCGCAGCTGATCACAAAGGGGCTGGTCACTCGAACCGCTGATGCGCAGGATGGCCGGCGCGCGGTGCTTCGGCTTTCCCGCCAGGGCGTACATCTCCTTAGAAAGGCGCCGCGGGCGATCCAGGAGGACCTGATCGACGGATTCGCGACTTTGAGGCCAGCCGAACGTCGTGGACTCGCCAGCGGGCTCGAGAGATGGCTTGCCGCAACGAGCCTGTCTGGAGTGCGATCCTCGATGCTGTTCGACCGTCCCGCACTTGGCGTGAAACCCCGCTCGAGGAAGCGGAAATAAAAAAGGGGCGTCTTTCGACGCCCCTTTTTTTCCATCCCCTATCCTGATCAGGTGCAGGTGATGACACCAGGAGTCGTCACACCGGAATCGCAAAGTTTCGCGGAAAGCGCGTGCACAGCCGTCGCGGTCCATGCGGGCGGCGGGCCAGTGACTGCGGTCGCCGTCACGGTAACGTCCTTCGAAGGACCAAAGCCCTGCGCGACACCGTTACCAGAGAAGTACGCGCCGTTGTTGTCAGCGGCATACTGCTCTTCGAACGTCGCGAGGTTACGAAGGTCAGACTTCATCGCGGCGACATACGCCTTGTCCTTCGTGTTCGCGAACTTCGGAATCGCAATCGCGGCAAGAATACCGATGATCACGACGACAATCAAAAGCTCAATAAGAGTAAAACCCTTTTTATTACGCAGCATTTTAACGCCTCCTCCACAAATATTTGGGTATGCACCTACTGTGTAGTGGACGAGCAATTCCGCTGGGCGGCAACCCGAATTCCACTCGCCGACGCAACAAAAAACCAACGCTTTTACGAGTGGTTAAGTCGCGCTCTTAGGTGTTTTTTCGGGTGGTACGGAAGTTGTGCCCGCCTGCGGGGCCGGCGATTCGGCAAGCCTCTCCCCGGGCGCCACAGCGGCGTCTCCAGCGGCCTCTGGCATCGGCGACAACTGAATTCCGCTTTCCGCCTTGCGCATCATCGCCACAAATGCCGTCGCCGCTTCCGGCTCGAATTCTGTCCCCGCACGTTCCTCGATGTAGGTGAGAACCCGCTCCGCCTCCCATGCGTCCCGATACGGCCTCCGCGTTCGTAGCGCGTCGAATACGTCGCAGACGTGCACGAGCTTGCTTGCCTTGTGGCAGTCGCGGTCGTAGTGGCGCTTCGGATAGCCGTGCCCGTTTATCATGATGTGGTGCTCGTGGGCCACCGCGGCCGCGAGGTCCAGACGGCGGCCGCTCTCGATGATGAGTTTCGCGCCGGCCGTCGGATGCTGCTGCATCACCTCGCGCTCCTGGTCGGTGAGCTTGCCAGGTTTGTTGAGAATATCCTGAGGCACATTGACCTTCCCGAGATCGTGCAGGAGTCCCGCAATCCCGAACGTGCGCACATCGTCCGTCGCCAGGCCCAGGGACTCGGCGAGAGCCATCGTGAGTACCGAGACGTTCAGCGAATGCGTTGTGGTGTATTCGTCGAACTCCCTCAGCTGCAGCAGCGGAAGAATCATCTGCGAATCGCCGTGCATCGCCATCGACAATGAGCGCACGACGGCTTCCGCTTCGGCGAGCGGGAGCTTGCCCCGCTCCTGCACCTCTCTGTGCATCGACAGAATCGACGCGGCTTCATCGCCGAGAGAGTAGGAGATCGTGGCGACCGGCACGTCAGCGTGGAGCGTTTGCTGGATCTCTTTCGTTTCGCCGCGTATTCCCAGCGTGCCGACCTTGATGCCGGAAGCTCGCGTCGGCCTGGACTCGGCCGAATCGATGACCGACAGAGTGATTCGCGCCATCATCTCCTCGAGGAACTCCTCGTACTCCTCGCGCGTCACGTGGTTGGCGAGCTCCATTCGCTGCACGCCCGCCTTGGCCAATCGCGTTCCCCAATCCCAGTCGCCCAGCTCGCGAAGGGCGGTTTCACCGTAGATGGTCTCCTCGCCCAGAAAGGAGAATCGTGGATTGGGATCGAACTGCTGGAGGTCGCGCAGCGAGCGGTATGATCGGTCCACCGCTCGCTCGCGCGCGGGATGACCGTCGTTGTACAGCGCCATCGTGGAGACAGCCTGCCCGAAAGAGACCAGAAATTGAATGGGGTCGCCGCTCATGCCGGGCCCATCCCCTTCGATTCCGACGAACGCTTGCGGGCGACCTTTGCGCGCACTTCGGGGTCTTTGCTCTGTTCTGCGAGCTGCAGGGCCTGAGCAGCCGCCGGGTCGTCAGCCCACGTTGTCGCGATCACACTCAAGGCGGCGAGCATCTCCGGTGTCGACGGACGGAGCTTCGCTCGTCGTGACCACCGCGTCTCGGACACCACAAATCCGAGCAGCCACGCAACCATGTCGGGAGATTTCTCCTGAGCGACTACCCGAATCCCCACCGTCCGGAGCTGCGAGTCGAGCTCTCCCCGATCCACGCGCTGCCTTATCAGTTCGCTAGCACCCGGCGGACACTTTTCCTGCGCCGCGGTCAAGCCTACAAAGACCACTCTATCGTCATGGTCGGTCAGCGCGGCCATAATGGCTTCGTTGCGAGCGGAAGGATCGCGCAGCAGGAGCTTCACTGCTTCTCGTCGGACAAGTGGTTCCGGATTGCCAAGGTGCTCGCTGGCCGAAAAGTTGGCGGGGAGAGTGCCGAGCCGCCCCAGGAGCGCGATCAGCTCGCGCTGAACAACGGGGGGCGCCTGCGAGATTCCTTCGGATACCGCCGGACCTATGGGGTCGCCTAGCGATTCCAGCAGGTCGTAGAACTGCGTCCGGATCTTCGCGTCCTCGTACCCTTTCGCCTCGGCCAGGATGGGGGATACGGCCGGAATCCCTATGCGACGCGCGAAGCGGCCAACCAGCGGGAAGTCGACGCGCTGCTGGCCGAGCAGGGTGTCGAGAATGCGCTCGCCAAGAAGAAACTCCCAGACCGGCGCTCCAGCGTCGGCATCGGGAGCGCGCTCCACCAGATCCAGCAGAAGGCTCGCGCGACCGGATTTGCACAACTCGGACATCGCCGAGCGAACCTGGGGTCCCATCGCGCCGACCTCGATTGCGATCTGCACCATGCGCTCCGGCTCGCACTCCGTCGGGACGGCGTTTGGCGCCGAGCCTCCGTTGCTTCGGGAGCTCGACATGTTCTCCAACACCTTGCGATAAGCTTCCGGATTCGGATCGTCGAGGCTCCAGTCATCGACCAGACGACGCATTACGTCGCGGATGGTCGGGTCGGTCTTCTGCTTCGGACCGCCGGAGGACGGATGGTGCGCCAGCTTCGCCAACATCCGCAGCATCGAGTGTGAAACGGTTTGGCCTTCGGCGGCGGAAGCTGCTTTGACGAGGTCGATCACTGCCTCGACGGTGATCCCCTGCGACGCGTCGAGCAGGAATTTCCTTCGCTGCGCTTTGTCGCCGCCCATCTCCAGCAGCTTGCCGAGCGTCGATTCCTTGAGCGATCCAACCAGGCGAGACACGCGACGCTGCAAACCCGCCGCTTCGGGACCGTCGGCGGTGCGCAGCTCTTCTCCGATCTGCAGCAGGTAACCAACGATCACCTGGTCGTAGGCTTCTTCGCGCTGGTGCTCGTCGATCGCGCGCGCGACAGTCGCCGGCTCGAGCGCGGTGTTGTCGTCGGCTTCCGAATGCTGCAGGGTCGAAGTCCCGGACGTATCGGAGACGAGAGCAGCACGCGCGAGTCCGATCCACAACTGAGTGGCGCGGCCGGCGCCCATCTGGTCCGCCCCGGCGGGATCGGCCTTACCGTCGTCCTCGATCAGCTGGAGACGATCGTAGGTCAGGGGGAAAAATCGGACGTGCTCCCAGAGCCTGCCAACGCGCTCGAGGTCGTGCCCGATCGGTTTTTCACTTCTTATCGGATCCACCGCCAAAGCCGCGAGGGCCTCGGCCAGCTCTTCGCGGCTTATTCCCCGAACGAACTTGAGTGCGCCGACATGGTGCTTGTGCAGTCGCTGGGCGAGCTCCTTGAGGACCGGATTGTACGGGTCGGTGGCGACGCCCTCGATAATGAGCTGCCGGCGCGCCACTCCGATCGAGAGTGACTCGCGATGCTCATCGAACAGCAGCGCGAGACGGTTGGACACCCCGTAGATCGCCAGGTCGAGGAGCGGATGCTTGCTCGGATAGATCGCGTGCTTGTTGAGCGTGATGGATAGCTCGAGAAGGAAATCCGCAAGCTCGCGCGAGATCGCGACCGCCGCCTTTGGCGGTGTAGGCGCCGCGGGAGCAGACGGGGGGGCCGTCTGGGTCGGATTCGTCATGTTCGAGCCGTACGCATCGAGACTAAGTTTTTGCCATGGCAGGTGACTTATACTCGACGCGCTGGCGGGTGCTCGCGTTACTGGGAATTTCCGAGCTTTTGGGCATGTCCCTCTGGTTCGCGGCGAGCGCAGTGTCGCCCCAGCTCCGCGCGATCTGGGGCCTGACTACCGTGGCGGCGGGCTGGCTGACGACGATCGTACAGCTTGGCTTCGTCTGCGGAACCGCCGCCATCGCAGTGCTCAACCTAGCGGACCTTATCCCGGCGGGCCGCCTTTTCAGCACTTGTGCCCTCCTGGGCGCCGCGGCGAATGCCGCGATTCTGGTGGTGCCTGGGTACCGTCTGGCCCTGATGACCCGCTTTCTCACTGGATTCTTTTTGGCGGGCGTCTATCCGCCAGCGATGAAGATGATCTCTACCTGGTTCCGTGAGGAGCGAGGATTTGCGATCGGCGTCATCGTTGGGGCGCTGACTGTGGGCAAAGCTACTCCGTACCTCGTGCGCGCGATCCCCCACGTCGGAGTCCGGCCGGTTGTCTGGACCGCGAGTGCCGGCGCAGTCGTGGCCGCGCTGCTTGTTGCTTTCGGTTATCGGGAGGGACCGTACCCATTCACATCGCGCCCATTTTCGTGGGGCCACGTAAGTGATGTCGTTCGAGTTCGCGAGTGGAGACTCGCGACCACCAGCTACATCGGCCACATGTTCGAGTTATACGCGTTCTGGACCTGGATCCCCGCGTTCCTCGCAGCGAGCGTCGCCACTGGCGTTGGAGGCGGTTTTCGCGCCTCGAGGTTCATCTCACTGCTGGCGTTCACCACGATTGCGATAGGAGGATTCGGCTCGGTATGGGGAGGACTTTTTGCGGACAAGAGGGGAAGGGAACGACTGGTATCCATCTCACTGGTCGTGAGCGGAAGCTGCTGCTTGTTGAGCGGATTTCTGTACGGGAAACCGCTGTGGGTCCTCGGAGCGCTCGCGATGACGTGGGGCTTCTTCATCATTGCGGACAGTGCGCAATTCAGTGCCCTGGTTACGGAATCCGTCCCGACCCATGCAGTGGGCACAGCGCTCACGGTGCAGACGTCCCTGGGGTTTCTGCTGACGATGCTTCCCATGCAGCTCGTGCCGGTCATAGCGCAGCACTCGGGCTGGCGATGGGGCTTCGCGGTGCTCGCGCTCGGTCCACTCGCCGGAATCTCCGCAATCAGGAGACTCGCGGCGGTGCGGCGGTCAACGCCGGCCGGCGCTAGCTTCTCGGTGTCGCACGAAAACTCCTAAGGAGAATCTGCCAATGGCCATGCTCAAAGAGTTCAAGGATTTCCTGCTGAAGCAAAACGTCGTAGCGCTGGCGATCGCGGTGGTCATAGCCACCGCCCTGAACACTCTCGTCAAGGCGCTGGTGGACGACTTCATCATGCCGATTGTCGTGGCGATAGGACCGGGAGGGGATTGGCAGAAAGCGACGTGGAGCGTCGGGTCCGTCAAGTTCGGGATCGGAGACTTTCTCGCCGCCGTCATCAACTTTCTGATCATCGGCCTGGTGGCCTGGCGCATCTCCAGGATATTCATCAAGCCGGCAGCGGAACCTCCGAAAAAGACCTGTCCGTACTGCCGAATGTCGATGGACCCGGCTGCGACGAGATGCCCACACTGCACCAGTCAGCTGGTTGCAGCCTAGCGGAAATCCTATTGGTAACCGAGCGCTGCGCGCACTTCGGAGAACAGCGTCTCGCTCGTGAACGGCTTCTGCAGGTACGGCGTGTTACTCGCTGTCTCGGGGTCGGGGAAGATTTCTTCCTTCGGATACCCCGACATGAACAGCACTCGCATGCCCGGGCTCAGCTCCTTCAGCTCCTCGACCATCCCGCGACCGCCAAGGTTGGGCATCGCGACGTCCGTGAGCACCAGGTCGATTTCGCCGACGTGACCTGCCGCAACACGAAGAGCGATCGCGCCATCCGATGCCTCGAGCACGCGATAGCCCTTCTGCACCAGAATTCTCTTGGCAAGCGTTCGCACCGCAGCCTCGTCCTCTACGAGCAGGATGCTCTCCGCCGTGCGCGGTGGCTTGTGAGCACCAACCGCCGGTGATTTGCCCGAAGGTGTGCGCGTGCGCTTCTTGCTCAACGCCGCCTCGGCGACGCTGGGGTCGAATGGCTCGAGCCTGGACGAAGCCAGAAGCTGGCGCGCAAGAATGGAAGCCCGCTTAGAGGCGTGCTGGATCTCGTCCAGCTCGTGCCCACTCTCCGGATTCCCGCTCGTGGATTCGAGGAGGAATTCAGTGTTGATCTGAATTACGGTGAGAAGGTTATTCAGCTCGTGCGCGACGAAGCTGGCAGTCTTGTTCGCTTCCTCGAGACCATTCGAGCGGGATCCGTTTTCGTCGGCTTTGGCGGCCTGGAGTTTTTGCGCGCGCGACCCGCGAGTGGTTTTTTTCAGAACGCTTGCCCTCGTTGCTGTGAATAGTTCGTTCGTTCTGGAAGCTAACGCATCGGGAGGGCGCGACGCTTCGCACCGTGAACAACGTAGGAGTTTCCCCGCATAATATTTCCTCACGGTATATTGAGCCATGTCGCCCACCGTCATGCCCGCCGATTTCCAGGCGATGATCGAGCGCGCTCCCGAAGCGGTTATCGTCTACGACTTCGAGACTTTCCTCTACCTCAATCCGTTCGCGGCAGAAAGCCTGGGCGCCGATCCCGATTCCCTGATTGGGAAGCCAATACTGGATTTCGTTCACCCCGACTCGAAGGGGTTCGTAGTTGAGCGTCTTCGCCAGTTTGCACAAACCGGCTTGACGGGACCGGCCATGGACGTGCGTTTCGTGACGCTGTACGGTGCGGTCATTCGAGCCGAAATAATAAATGTCCCGATCACATTCGACGGGCGGCCCGCCCTGCTTGGTCTCATCAGGGACGTCAGCAAGAGAATCGACGCCGAGCAAGCACTGCGCGAAAGCGAGCAGCAGTTTGCGAATGCGTTTCGGCATTCTCCACACGGCATGGGTCTGGTCTCCCTCGAGGGTCGCTGGCTGCGCGCAAACAAGTCACTTTGCGACATGCTCGGGTACTCGGAGGACGAGCTGCGTCAAATCACCGTTGCGACCGTCACTCACCCGGACGATATCGGTGACGATCTGAGAGAGGTCGCGCGCCTGTTATCGGGAGAGATCGGCAGCTACAACCGCGTCAAGCGGTATTACCGGAAGGACGGCGGGCTCATTTGGGTGTCAGTTGCTGTATCGGCAATTCACGACGTCGCGGGCGCGCCCGTGTACATGATCGGCCAGGTGCAGGACATCACCGCCCAGCGTAAAGCCAACCAACAAAGCCTGCAGGCCGAACGGCTGGGAGGAATAGCGGAGACGACGGTGGCTGTGGCGCACGAGATCAACAACGTCCTCACGGCCCTGGCGATGAATGCGGAGCTTCTGGCGAACGACGCGGAGCCCGAAGAAATTCCGGCGCTCGCGGCCGAGGTTCTCGCGGCATCGAACCGAATCGCGGCCATAGTGAAGCGCCTGCGCAACGTCGCCGAGCTGAAGTCGGTCGAGTACCTGGGCGAGAAGAAGATGCTCGACTTGTCGTAAGACGCATCCGCGGGGGCATAAATCTCGCCTAGCACGTGTTATCTGAATGACAACGAACGCCCCGATGCAGCCCGTTGAAACCCCGGGCGCAGTGACTCCTCTCGAGAACGTCGAGATCCCTGACACTGCGTTCCGCGACGCCATCCCCAGGCTGCCGCGCGGAGAGGAAATGATCACTCGCGTCTTCGCGGTGATCGCGTGGCTGTACGGTCTGTACTGGATCAGTTGGCGCTGGAGCTCGTCGCTGAACAGCCACGCGCTCGTCTTCTCGATAATTCTGATCATCGCCGAGACGTACGGGTTGATCAACTCGTTCTTCCTCATCGCGACCGTGTGGAAGCTGAAATACCGCGACGCCCCCCCAACTCCGAGGGGACTCAACGTCGACGTATTCATCACGAACTACGATGAGCCTCTGGAGGTGCTCCGGCGAACCGCAATCGGTGCGCGCGCGATCAAGTACCCGCACCGAACGTTCATGCTGGACGACGGCAAGCGTGACGAGGTGAAAGCGATGGCCGACGCATTGGGCATCGGCTACATCCGCCGCGACGGCAACGAGCACGCCAAAGCCGGCAACCTGAACAACGCGCTGAAGGTCACCGACGGTGAATTCATCCTCCAGCTCGACGCGGACCACGTTCCGCTTCCCAACATCCTCGACCGTCTCCTCGGCTATTTCGGGGACGAGCGCGTTGCTTTCGTCCAATCGCCGCAGGACTTCTACAACACCGACTCATTCACGCACGTCGTAAACGAAGAGGGCCGGAGCCTGTGGGAGGAGAATCGCATCTTCTTCTCGCTCCTGCAGCCGGGGAAGGATACGTGGAACGCTGCCTTTTTCTGCGGAAGTTGTGGGATCCTCCGCAGGACGGCGTTCGAGGAGATCGGCGGCTTCTCCACCAAAACCATCACGGAGGACATGGAAACCTCCATCGTTCTGCACGGCCGCGGATGGAGGTCGGTCTATCACGGCGAGACTCTCGCTTACGGACTCGCCCCATCGTCGGCGTTCGCGTATCACGTGCAGCGGTTGCGCTGGGGTCAGGGCTCAATGCAGATCCTGCGCAAGCTCAACCCGCTCTTTTATCCTGGCCTCACGATTCCACAGCGCCTGGCGTATCTGAGCTCGACGGCGACGTATCTCGATGGCCTACAGAAACTGATCTTCTACCTCGCGCCGGTGGTCTTTTTCCTGACTGGCTGGCTCCCGGTGAACGTGACGAACGCACAGCTGCTCACCAGGCTCGTGCCGTATGTGCTCCTCACCATCATCTCGTTCGAGATGCTGTCGCGCGGAACCGGATGGATTCTCATCTCGGAGCGCTACAACATGGCGAAGTTCTGGACATACATCCGCGCGTGCAGCGGATTCTTCGCCAAGAAGCCGCTCAAGTTCAACGTGACGCCGAAGGGAACCGGCGAGGTTCCATTCCAGACCTACGCGCCGCAGCTGTTCCTGCTGATTCTGTCGGTGGCATCGGTGATCTGGGCGACCTTTGCGTCCTACTACGGCTGGATCAACTATCATGCGCCCGGCTGGTCGTCGCTCGCGTTCTGGCTCAACGGATTCTGGATTGCCTGGAACATCTATTTTGCGGGGTTCGTGATCCTGCAAAGCCGCGCCTCGCGACAGCAGCGCATCGACCACCGCTTCATCGATGCTTTCGCCATCGTTCTGGACGCGACCGATGTGGAAGGAAGGGAGTACAAGGATCTGCTCGCCTTGACCCAGGATCTCAATCCGGGCGGTCTGGCGTTTCGCGCCTCGTTTGAGCTCCCCAAGAGCGCCACGATCCGCGTTCCGCTTCCGCTCGCGCAGGGCACCTACGACGTGAGCGGCCAGGTGATGCACGTCGAGAAGAGTTACACCGGCAGCAATCCGGTCTACACACACGGCGTTCAGTTTGACGATCTCCCGGTCGAGACCCGCGATGCGATAGAGCTGCATTGCACGCATCACTCCGTTCCCATGTGGCGGATGAAATACCGCCAGTCCATCAATCTCTTCAACAGAGCCGTGGAGATGATGGCCAACATCCGTGGCGAGAAGAGGTTCTTCGTGCAGCTCCCCGCACGTGTCGTAATCGAAGGAGAGGAGGGCGAGCCTCCAACCGAAGGTCTCGCTCTTCTCGAGGATGTAAGCGCAAAGGGCGCGCGTCTGCTCATGGAAGTGCCGGTTCCCCCGAACCGGCTCGTTCACTTCGAGGTTCCCGGAACCACGTTTTCGGGTAACGGCCGCGTTGTGTTCAACAGAACGCTCGAGTCGCCGATGAAAGTGAGGTTTGTCGTCGGACTTGGAAGACAGGCGCGAGAGTCGCGGTTCAAGGTCTGGACGCGCGAGTGGCGCAGCATCGCCCTTGGCCCAGTGGATCAGGAAGCGACTCGATAGCGCCAAGCTGGCTCCAAAAAACTGCTGTTCGTACATTACTGCGCCATGACAAAGCCAGACGAAGCTTTGCTCGTCGGCCGGAGCGCAGAGCTCGCGCTGCTGTCGCGAACGATCGACGAGGCCGCTGGCGGGGCGGGTCGGTCCGTCTTTCTCGTCGGCGAAGGTGGAGTCGGAAAGACGCGGCTTGCGACAGCCGCTGCCGAGCGCGCTGCGAAACGTGGGTGGAACGTCGCGATCGGGCGCTCGTATCCAGTGGAGACAGGCGTGCCCTACGCGCTCTTCTCCGATGCGCTCGTCCCTCTGATCCGGAAGCTTGAACCCGCGACGCTCGCTGTTCTCACGCGTGGCGGCGCCGCCGAGCTCAGCGATCTCTTTCCGGCGCTGGGCGCGCCGGGTGAGCGAGCGCGCGCATCTGCCGGGGCCGATCCCGCCGAGCTGAAGGCCCGACTGCTCTGGAACTTCGCGCAGTTTCTGGGGCGTCTCTCAGCGAAGCAGCCGCTGTTCATCGTCCTCGAGAATCTTCAGTGGGCCGACGCGTCCTCGCTCGAGCTGCTTCATTTTGTCGCGCGGCAGATCGAGGGCCAGAAAATCGTTCTCCTCGGTACCTACAACGAGGCTGAGAGGGACTCGAATCCGATTCTGCGGAGCACCGAACAATCGCTGCTGGGGCTCGGCGCGCTCGCAGTACAGAAGCTCGCACCGCTCGAGCTCGCCGACGTGGAGGATCTCGTCCAGCAGACGTTCGACGTGGACAAGAACGGCACGCGGCATTTCTCCGCGATGCTCTATGACTGGACGCGAGGCAATCCCTTCTTTGTCGGGGAAACGCTCAAATCGCTCGTGGATTCCGGCGCACTGTCGAAGCGCGATGGTCGCTGGATGGGTTGGGAGATGGAAACGTTTCAGCTTCCGGCCACGATCAAAGACGTGGTGAAGGCCAGGGTGGACCGCCTTTCTCCGGATGCTCGCAAGCTGGCGAATCTTTCGGCGGTCATTGGCGCGCGCACCGCACACGACACCCTCGCAAAAGTTTCTGGAATGTCCGAGGCCGAGATCATCGCCGGGCTCGACGAGCTGCTCGCCCAGCGTGTTCTCGAGGAAAGCGGCAACGTAGATGCTATCTGTTACGACTTCACGCACCCATTGCTTCAACAGGTGATCTACTCCGAGCTCGGTCAGGCGCGCGTGCGAACACTGCATGCGACGGTCGCGGAAGCGCTGGAGAACGGATACGGCGACTCCGCTCTTTCACACGCCGACGAGCTCGCGCTACACTTTGCGCGCGCACACTCTCAGCCGCTGGCGCGAAAGGCGGTGAGATATCTGTACGCCGCCGGACGTGGAGCGATCGACCGTTACGCAAATCGGGAAGCCGCGAACTACCTGGCGGCTGCGCTCGAGCACCTGGACAAGGATCCTGGCATCACTGATGCGCCGCGCGAGGAGATTCTGTCGACACTGGCGCGCATTCGGCAGCGCCTGGGCGAGTACGACGCGGCGATGCGCCTATGGGTCCGCGCGCGCGAGGAGGCGAGGCTTCACGGCGAAAAAGGAGTTGTCGCCGACGTTGAACACCGCATGGGACTCGCCTGCTACTGGAGCGGCAAGTACGCGGACGCCCTCGCCCACTACGAAGCGGGACTCTCGGAAGCGTCGGCGTCGGAGGACCGGGCGACGACGGTAAAACTGCGGCTGGCGAAAGGCGTTGCGCTCCAGGACCTTGGCCGGCTCAAGGAAGCACAGGCCGAGGTCGAGGCCGCGCTTGCATCGGCGGCCGAAGGTGGCATGAACAACGACTCGCTGCTCTCTCGGGCGCACCGCGCGCTGCTTCTGCTCTACACGTGGACAGGACCTTTGGATCTCGCGCGGCAACATGGAGTGCAGGCGATCGCTCACGCCGAAGCAGCGCGAGAGCGCATGCTCGAGTGGACAGCGCATTGGGGAATGGCGTTGCTCGAGGGAGTCTCGGGAGACGGGCCCAATTTCCTGGAGCATCTGGCCCAGAGCGATAGACTCGCTGAGCAAATGCACTCGCCACTTCTCCCCCTGTGGTCAGCCGAGCTGCTCGTTCAGTATCACTCGGGGACGGGCGACTGGGACTCGGCGATCGAGATAGCCGAACGAACGATCACCGCGGCGAAGAATCTGAGTCAGCGGACGCTGCTGCCGCGTCTTTACGTCTGGTCGGGGCTGATTTATCTCTGGCGCGGAGCTGAGGAGAAGGCGAAAGAGTATTTCGACGAAGCCTGGAAGCTCGCGGGCGCCGAGAGAGCTGGCTCATTGGAGGGTGCGGGGGAGCGGGCGCTGGATGTCCCCTCGATTGTTCCGGCGCACCTCGGCATGGCTTCGTACTATCTCGCCAAGGGCGATCCGGCGAAAGCCGTCAGCGTAGGCGAAGCCGGCCTCGCAATCGCCGATCGCACGGGATACCTGGTCTGGGCGTTACAGTGGCTGCTTCCTACGATCGGCGACGCCGCGCTCACCGGACGCGACTTCGCCACTGCTGACACCCACCTCGCGCGAATGAGACGGGACGCGGGCCGGCTGAACCACCGGCTCGGACTCGCTTACGCGGACGCATGCGAGGGACTCCTCGCCAGATTTCGCGATCACGATCCCGCGCGAGCTATCGAGCTGATGCAATCGGCGGTGGACCAGCTCGAGGCTCTTCCATTTCCCCCTCAGGCCGCACGCATCAGACGGCGGCTTGCGGGAGCGTTCGTCGAAGTCGGCGACCGCGAAGAAGGGATGCGCCAGCTGCGCAAAGCGCACGATGTATTCGCGCGCGTCGGCGCCACGGTGGAGCTCGAGGGCACGCGGGAAGAGATGCGCGAGCTGGGACTCAGGCCGCCACCCAAGTCGGTGACGACCGGAGCCGCGGGGTTGACGGGGCGCGAGATCGAGATCGCCAGAATGGTCGCATCGCGGAAATCGAACAAGGAAATCGGTGGCGCGCTTCAGATCTCCGCCCGCACCGTGAGCACGCATCTCTCCAACATTTTTCTGAAGCTGAGCGTCGGCTCTCGCGGTGAGCTCGCAGACTTCGTTCGCCAGAACGATCTCCTCGAGCAATAACGGCAAGAGCGCGCGCTCGCCGACTAGATTTGCGTCATGATCGATGACATTCTCGCCGAGCTCGAGGCCGATACCTCACTCGAAGTTGGAGAAAGCTTTGCGCGCGTAACCGCCCGCTACTTCGAGTCGACACGCAGTGGCGAGGGTCAGGTATCCACCCCGCGCTCGGCGGAGGAATTGGCGCAGCGCTTCGACGAAGAGCTCCCGCGTGACGGCCGGCCGGTGGCGGAGATCATCCAGCGGCTCGAGCGAGATGTCTTATCGGACGCCAACAAGTATTACCACCCGATGTACATGGGGCACCAGACTTCCGCTCCGTTGCCGGTTGGTGTGTGGATGGAGAGCATTATTGGCGCTCTCAATCAATCGCTGGCTGTTGCGGAGATGTCGCCGACCGGCACGGCGATCGAGCATCAGGTCATCAAATGGATGTCCAGACTCGCCGGTTACGGCGCGAGTGCCGGCGGTACGCTCACCTCGGGCGGGACCGAAGCAAACTTTACCGCCATGCTGGCCGCGAGGAATGCGGCACTGCCGGACGCATTGGAAGAAGGTGTGGGCGCGGATCCGCCGTTCGTCGTTTATGGCGAGCACGCACACTACGCCGTCACCCGGGCGATCGGCCAGCTGGGATTGGGAAAGCGGCGTGGGATCCCCATCCGCTCCCGCAATTACAAGTTGGATGTGGACCTGCTGCTGGCGACGCTCGATCGCCTGCGGGACGAAGGCAAGCGGACGATGGCGGTCGTGGCGACGGCCGGCACGACGGCAACTGGCTCGTTCGACGACCTCGAGGCGATCGGAGGCATCTGCGCCGAGCGGGGGATCTGGCTTCACGTCGACGGCGCGCACGGGACGAGCGGGCTCCTGTCTGCCAACCCACCGCGCGGGCTGAATGGCCTGAAGCACTCGCGCTCGCTCGCCTGGGATCCGCACAAGATGATGTTGCTGCCGTTGGCCGCGGGGATGGTTCTGACGCGCGACGAGCGCGACCTCGATCTGGCCTTCGCGCAGCAGGCACCCTACCTGTTTCACGCAGGAAAATCGAGCCGTGTAATCGATCAGGGAATCAGGAGCTTTCAGTGCTCGCGACGAGCCGACGTGTTCAAACTGTGGTTCGTCATTCAGCGCTTCGGCTCGAGCGGGCTTGGCAGGCTTTACGACCATCTTTGCAACACGGCCCGGCTGTTGTACGAAGCCATCGAGGAGCGCAGCGATTTCGAGACGCTGCACGAGCCTGAATCGAACATCCTCTGCTTTCGGTACACAGGCCCCGATGCCGAGACGGGAAGCGCCGGCGACGTCGACCGCATCGACGCGCTCAACCGCGAGCTGCGGTCTCGTTACAACAAAGAGGGAAGTGGCTGGATAACCGCGACGGTTCTGGACGGGAGACCTGTGCTGCGCGTGACCATGATGAATCCGCGAACAGGTGCCGAGCACGTCCGCGCTCTCCTCGACGGACTTGCGGCGAAAGCGAAAGAGATTCAATCGCGCTGACGGTCTCTCGTCAAGCCGAGCTTCAGCGTGCGAGTAGGGTCACCCGCCAAATTCGACGCCGCGTCGCTCGCGGCCGACCCAGGCGATGATCGCGGCCGCGGAAAAAACGGTGAGCGCCACGATCGCCATTGAATGCGCGTAGCTCGTTTTCGCGGCGAGGAGAGCCTCCAGATAACCCACGGAGCTCGCCAGCAACACTCCGCACTGGTAGGCAAAGCCGGGCAGGAAACCGCGCACCGAATCCGGTGACAGCTCCGTGATGTGGGCTGGTATCACTCCCCACGCTCCCTGAACCATGAACTGCATTGCGAAAGCGCCGATCACCAGCCCGATGATCGATGGCGAGAACGCCCATAGCGGTATCATCGCAATCGCCAGCACCAGCGCGAGCACGATCGATCGACGCCGTCCGATTCTGTCCGACAGATAGCCAAAGCTCACTCCACCGATGATTGCGCCTATCATCGAGAACGCCGTCAGCGCCGCGCGCTTCTGCGGCGAAAAACCCCAATCACGCTGAAGAAAGGTCGGGTACATGTCCTGCGTGCCGTGAGAAACGAAGTTCATCCCGGCCATGAGAAGTGTGAGATAGAGGAAAAGCTTCCAATGCGAAAGGATTCCTTTGCCGAGACTGCCCCAGTCCTTGTGCCTGGTGCGCTCCCACACTTCGGATTCGTGAACGCGGTAGCGAACGAACAGAGCGAGCAATGCCGGCAGCCCACCTAAGAAGAACATCGGTCGCCAGCCCCAACGCGGGAAAATGAAGAAGTAGGCGACAGCCGCGAGGAGATAGCCGGTCGCGTATCCCTCCTGCAGCAATCCGGAGAGGACCCCGCGCCGCCCAGCCGGCGCTTTTTCCATGGCCAGCGATGCACCGACTCCCCACTCGCCGCCCATCCCGATCCCGAACAGTGCTCGCAGGATGAAGAACGTCACGTAGCTGGGCGCGAGACCGGACAGAACCTCCACGATCGAGAAGAAAACGAGATCGATCATCAATGGCAGCTTCCGGCCGTAACGATCGGCCATCAATCCGAAGATGAATGCTCCCACCGGACGAAAGGCGAGCGTCACCGTGATCGTGAGCGCCATCTCGGCGTCGGTTTTGTGGAACTCTTTCGCGATCGCCGTCAGCGCGAAGACGACCAGGAAGAAATCGAATGCGTCGAGCGTCCAGCCGAGGAAGCTGGCGAAGACGGCGGCGCGGTGTCCGCGTGGCGCGGTGCGGGAGCGCGTGGACGGAGTTATCTCGTCGATGCTTGCCATGCGAGAATATGTTCGAATCGCGTCGCCTGAGGAATGACGCGACTGCCTCGCCGCATTATTCTTACGGGATGAGAAAACTCCACGCGCTCGCAGCCGTTGCGATTGCGATCGGATGCGCACCGAAGCGTCCCGTCCCTGTCGTTCCGCCCGTCAATACAGCGGAAACGGAGATCGCTCCAGACGCCGTGGCGGAAACACTTCTCGCGGATGTGCGATCAGTCGATCCAACGATTGTGGTCGACCTCCGCTACGCCACGGCGAACAATTTTACGGGTGCGTCGCTGCCAGGATACGGCGCCAACCGTGCATTCCTGCGACGCGAAGCGGCGGCAGCGCTGGCGCGTGTGCAGCGTGACCTGCGGCCACGAGGGCTCGGGCTGAAGATTTTCGACGCCTACCGGCCAGTGCGTGCGACGCTAGCCATGGTGGACTGGACGGAACGCGTTCATCGACCCGACCTTCTCAAGGATGGCTACATCGCCAGCCGATCGCGCCACAATCTCGGTCTCGCGATCGATCTCACGTTGATCGACCTCGGCACGCGACAAGAGCTCGAGATGGGAACGCCGTTCGATACTTTCTCAGCGGCGGCCCACACGGCAAACGCGAGCGGGTTGGCGGCGGTCAATCGCCAGAAGCTCAAGGTCGCAATGGAAGCTGAAGGGTTCCAGAACTACGACCAGGAATGGTGGCACTACACCTTCAGCGTGCCGACGCCCCTGCGGTTTGATCGTCCGATACGATAGCTGACCCGTTGCGGGCCGGCGCAACGGCGTTCCCGTCGGATTCGCGCCGCGTCGGGATGGAGAAGCAGAACGCGGCGCCATCCTCCGGGAATTCGGCCCACGCGCTCCCACCCATGGAAGCCGCCGTTTCTCTCACAATGCTCAACCCCAGTCCCGTTCCCGCAATGTCGAGCTGGGTCTCCTCATGGGCGCGATAAAAGCGCTCGAAGAGTCGTGCTCGCTTTGCCTCGGGAACTCCCAGGCCGTTGTCGCGCACTTCAACAACGGTCTGCGGCTCGGCACCACCGTCGGGTGAGGTCACGCGAGCGCGAACCTCGACCCAGCGTTTGGCCTTTGCGGAGTCGGAGTACTTGATGGCGTTCGCGACCAGATTCGAGAGACACAGCTCGAAGGCCGCGGCGCTCACGTCGACGGCTGGCAAATCGGCAGCGAGCTTTATCTCGACGCCGCGGGCACGCGCGGCCTCGCGGAGCTGGCGAGCGACCTCGGCCGCGGCTTGCGGAAGTCCTACGTGCCGCGAGCGGCGTGCATCCTCATCCATCCGCGACAGCTCAACGAGATTCTCGAGGGAGACTTTCATCGTCTCCGTGTTGCGCACGATCATCGAAACCATCTCTTTCCGCTGCTCCTCCGACGCTCCCTCGAGCTGGAGGATCTCGGCCGCGCCGCCGATCGCTCCAATGAGATTTCTGAGCTCGTGTCCAAGTGCGCGATTGAAGGCGCGGAGGCGCTGTTCGCGCTCGCTCAGCCGTTCCTTGACCAGACTCAGGTAGTGGGTGAGCGTTGCCTGCTGAATCAGGGCGACGGCGAGAAAGAGTCGGTGCGCGCAAGCGAGCAGCTCACCGCGACTGCAGGGCTCGTTGATGTCGTCCGCGATGCGGGACAGGAAAGAGAAGAGGATTCCGCCGAAGATCTCGTACTCCTTCAACAACTCGTATTCGTCGAAACCCTGCTCGAACCGCAGCTCGCCAAGCTCCATCGCCTTGGCAACGACCGGGATGTCGGAGAGAATGGCTTTCCCCGGATTCTCGATGTAGTCGGCGATGCCCTGAATCAGCAGCGGGACGTGGTCGAGGAGGGCATCGGTGGGGAAAATTCGGTTGGGATCGAGTCTGACGCGCGCGCCGATACGCTCGAGCCACCGGCGAGTGAGGTCATCTCTGCTCTCGCGCATTCTCTCGGCGAGCACGCTGGCCAGCGTGCAGTTCTCCAATAGTAGATCTGTGTTCGCGGTGTCCGGTCGCTGCGATGTGCCCATTGGCCCTCCCTGATGACCTGCGCCTGCAGATCTGCTTAACAACGCAATTTATGCTCCGCACAGCTGAGCAGGTGGGGCCAGAGCCGGTTGACATAGGGGAGGGGGGTATATTGATTGAGGGCAGGAGGCAATGCCCAATGGCAACCCGGCTGGTGGCAGACACGAAACACTTCATTTCATTCCCGGTGAACGGGATGACGTGCGCAGCCTGCCAGGCTCGAGTTCAGCGAGCGCTCGCCTCCGAACCAGGCGTGATAGACGCTTCCGTAAACCTTCTCACCAGGAGCGCGGCCGTCCGCTACGAGTCCGCGACGGTGAGCCCGGAGCGTCTCGTCGAAGCAGTGCGTGCCACCGGGTACGAGGCAGAGCTGCCTGTAGCCGGCGAAACCGCGGCGCGGACGATGTCCAGACGGCAGGACGGCGAGGAGCGGCATGCGCGTGAGCTGGCGACCAAGGCGGCGGTGACTGTCGTTGCCGGCATCGTCGCCATGGGCATCTCGATGATGCTCAGGGGCAATCCGCTGACCAACTTCGGCCTCCTCGGCTTGACGACGGTGATTCTCGTCTGGGCTGGCCGCGACATCTATCGTCGCGCCTGGAAAGCTGTTCGTCACGGATCCGCCGACATGAACACGCTCGTAACCCTCGGCACCGGCTCGGCCTTCATTTATTCGGTGATCGCGACGATCGCGCCGAGTCTGTTTGCGCGGAACGGAATCGCGCCCGACGTCTACTACGAGGCCGTGATTTTCATCATAGGACTCGTGCTGGCTGGTCGAGCGATCGAGGCGCGCGCTACGCGGAAGACGTCGGAGGCATTGCGCCGGCTGGTGACGCTGCTGCCCGCGAGCGCTCGCGTCGAAGAGAATGGCAGCTGGATCGACAAGCCGCTGGCCGACGTGAGGTCTGGCGAAACAGTAGTGGTTCGGCCGGGCGAGCGGATCCCGGTCGACGGAATTGTAGTCGCGGGCTCGAGCGACGTGGACGAGTCGATGTTGACGGGTGAGCCGCTACCCGTGGCGAAGAGCGTGGGCGATCGAGTCGTGGGTGGAACGCTTAACACAACTGGCGCGTTCCGTTATCGCGCGACGAGCGTTGGGGCAGAGAGCGTGCTCGCGCGGATCGTCGGGTTGATGGAGGAGGCGCAGAGCTCACGCGCCCCGATACAACGACTCGCCGACAGGGTCAGCGCGGTGTTTGTGCCAACGGTCCTCGCGATCGCCATCGTGACTTTCATCGCTTGGTATGCCATCGGTGGATCCAGCGCACTTCCTCATGCAATCGCCGCCGCGGTGTCCGTGCTGATCATTGCGTGTCCGTGCGCGATGGGCCTCGCTGTCCCCACCGCCGTGATGGTGGCGACGGGTAGAGGCGCGGAGATGGGACTGCTGATCAAAGGCGGCGAAATCCTGCAGCGCGCTGGAGACGTTGACACCGTTGTCCTCGACAAGACCGGGACCGTCACCGAGGGGACTCCAGCTGTGGCTCGTGTGATCCCGGTTGGGACGTTGTCCGAGGCGGAAATCCTCGCCTGCGCAGCAGCGTTGGAACGTCATTCCGAGCATCCAGTCGCGGCAGCCATCGTTCGCGCTGCCAACGCCAAAGGCCTCGCTCTTCATCCAGCAACCGATTTCAGGTCCCGCACCGGCAGCGGCGTAACAGGAAAAGTGCAGGGGCAAGACGTCGCGGTAGGCAACGCACCGCTGATGCGCGAGCTGGGAATTGCAACGGAGAATCTTCAACTGTCAGGCGAGTCATCGCTCCCGGCAACGAGTGATCTGTACGTGGCGGTCGATGGCACCGTGGTTGGCGTGATCGCAATCTCGGACTCACTGCGACCGACATCCCGTGAGGCAGTACAAAGGCTCGAGGAAATGGGAGTCGACGTAGTGCTGCTCACCGGCGACCGATTGTCTACGGCGAGCGGAATCGCACAGGAGGTCGGCATCCAGCGCGTCGTCGCTGAAGTACTCCCCCAGGGCAAAGTGGCCGAGATTCGAAGGCTTCAGGCACTCGGAAAGGTCGTGGCAATGGTCGGAGACGGAATCAACGACGCTCCTGCGCTCGCTCAGTCCGACGTCGGAATATCGATGCCCAGGGGCACCGATATCGCGATCGAGGCGAGCGACATCGCGCTGATGCGCAGCGATCTGCGCGGAGTGCCCGCGGCCATTTCACTCTCTCGGCAGACGATGGCAACGATGAAACAGAATCTGTTCTGGGCCTTCGTGTACAACGTGATCGGAATACCGATCGCCGCGGGCGTGCTCTATCCGTTCACAGGTGTGATGCTGAGCCCGATCATCGCCAGCGCGGCCATGGCGCTCAGCTCGGTGAGCGTCGTGACGAACAGCCTTCGACTGCGCCGCGCGCGCGTCACCTGAGAATCTCGAGGAAAGACCATGACAACAGCGTTGAAGCGCGACGATCGTAAAGCGGCATACTCCGCAGCGGAGTGCGGCTGCGCGGTTCGCGAAGCCTCGGGCTCGCGAAAGGCTCTCGCCGTAGATCCGGACGTGAAGTCGCGGAATCTCAAGCGACTGCGCCGCATCGAAGGGCAGGTGAGGGGTCTGCAGAAGATGATCGGAGACGACCGATACTGTGCCGACATACTCACGCAGATATCCTCCGTTCAGGAGGCGCTGCGCGCTGTTGGCCGAGAGCTGATGAGGAATCATCTCAAGCATTGCGCAACGGGCGCGATCCGCGCCGGAGGAAAGCAGGCGGAAGGGATGTACGATGAGCTCGTTGATCTCATGTACACTCACAATCGGTGAGGGTCGGGTTCCAACTGAACTGAGGTAGGTGCCAGGTTCCAACTGAACTGAACACGGTGGGAGGTGCCAGTGGCGTAGATGCCTGGCACCGGGTTACCACGCCCAGACTTTACGATTGGCGATCTGAGGGCATTCAGGTACCAGGGACCTGGTGGCATTCTGAGACCTGCTTCCCCTATCACGCCAGTAGTGAAGTCTGGGTGTAGGCACCCGGCACCAGGCACCTGTGCATCTCTGGCACCTCCGACCGTGTTCAGTTCAGTTGAAGCCTGTAACCCCTTTAATCCCAGCACGTTACGATCCAAGGCAAGACCGGTTGAAACCCCAGCCCCCTACCCAGCGTATTGTACTAGTGTTATAGTACAAGCAGACAATGTCCATGTTCAATGTCGATTCCAAGAGTCCCACCCCGATCTACGCCCAGTTGGATCGATCCATTCGGGCGGCGATCGCGACGGGACAACTCGAGCCGGGGGCTCAGCTTCCGACTGTCAGGCAGCTGGCCGTGGATCTCGCGGTAAATGCCAACACAGTGGCGCGCGTCTACGCGCAGCTCGAGCGGGATGGAATTCTGGAGACGCGGCGTGGAGTGGGCACTTTCGTTCGTGAGTCATCGTCGCCGCCCGCGGCGTTGGCCCACAGAGAACGCGAGCTGCGAGCGCTGATCCAACACTTCGTTGGCGACGCGGCGCTGTTGGGATTCACTTTAGCCGAGCTTATAACTCAGCTCAGGAACGAGGAGAAGAAATAAATGCCAGCCATGGACGAAGTTCTCGCAGCACGCCGCGCCGCGCGGGCTTCACGCGGACAGGGGCGTACGAATGTCGTAGCAGTATTCATCCTGATTGTTTCTATTCTGTTGGGAGTCGTGCTCACGGCGGCCACGCAGAATCCGGCGTGGTTGGCCGCTGCCGTTGTGGTCGGCGTATTTTTCTCCCAGTCGCCGAAGATCGCCAAGCAGTGGGAACGCGCGGTCGTGCTCCGCCTCGGCCGGTACACGGGGCTGCGTGGCCCAGGCCTGTTCTGGATCTGGCCGTACGTCGAGACCGTTTCCATCTACGTCGATCAGCGCGTCGTCACGACGAGTTTCGCCGCCGAGGAAACGCTGACGTCCGACACGGTGCCCGTGAACGTGGACGCAGTGCTGTTCTGGATGGTGCACGATTCCGAGAAGGCAGCGCTGGAAGTTCAGGACTACACGCAAGCGGTGAGCTGGGCGGCCCAAACCGGATTGCGCGACATCATCGGTCGCACCTCGCTGAGCGAGCTTCTTCGTGGTCGCGAGCGGATCGAGTCCGAGTTACAGGCACTCATCGATCAGCGCTCCAATCCCTGGGGCGTAACCGTCCAGTCGGTGGAGATGCGCGACATTGTCATTCCTACTTCTCTTCAGGATGCGATGTCCCGCGAGGCCCAGGCCTCGCGCGAGAAATCGGCGCGCATCATCCTCGGGCAGGCCGAAGTGGAGATCGCGCACCTGTTCTTCGAGGCGGCGAAGTCGTATGAGAACAATCCTACCGCGCTGCACCTGCGCGCGATGAACATTCTTTACGAGGGGCTAAAGGAGAAGGGCGCGCTCATGGTCGTACCGAGCAACGTCGTCGAGTCCATGGGACTCGGCGGCATGATGGGCGCCGCGGCACTCAGGCAGCAGAGTCTGACTCAGCCCGCTCCGACGCCAGCTCCTCCGGCGGCGTGATCCGCCATTGAATTGAAAAGAGCGCACCAGAAATGGTGCGCTCTTTTTTTGTGCGCCCTACATCGCGCTACGCATCATTGGCCCGATCGCACGGGATCAGGCGAGCGCTGTCCCGCTCCGATGGCGGGCGCATGCTGTCCCTCCGACAGGAGCCTGGTCACGAAGCGCTGGCCCTCCGAGATTCGCTCGATCTCGATGGCAATCGAGTCGACGGAGCCCTCGAGTCTTTCCAGTCGCTGAGCGGTTTCGGTGAGTACCTGGGGCGGGAGCCCGGGCTGGCTGGCTCTTCTGAACAGTGATTTCGCAAAGCCGACCGCGAGGGGGCCCGCGATGAAAATCATGCCGACAATCGATATGGCCACCACTTGGCCCGATCCCAATCCCGCGAACACAGGAGGCGTTGACCCTGCGACCAACCCTGCGGGAACGCTGGAGAGCTGCTGACCAGTCGCGGCGAGATCCGACTCGAGCTGGAGCTGCCGCTTGTCGAGAAGCGCCAGCCGATCCTCCAGTCCTTTCACCGCGGTTGGATCTCCGGTTTGTCGCAGCTGACTGAGCAACTTGGAGCGACGGCCGTCTACGGATTCCAACTGGTTTGACAGCTCAGATCGCTGCGCTTTGAGAGCATTGAGCTCTCGACCCGACATCGGAGTCTGGATTGTGAAAGTGCCGACACCAGGTGCATCGGTGACCACAATAGCAGGTCTGCCCTGGCTTGGAAGTGCGGTGGGTGCTTGAGGTGCCCTTGGTGTCTGCATTGACATATCTACGAGCTGGCTAGGTCAGAGGTTGCAGCTGTTCCTAAAGGTACAACAACCGCTAATCGAACTCGAATTGGGTCGCGCTCGTTCTCAATGCCAGTCGGGTTCATCGGTGAGGGAATCGACGTGGATCCGGCGCGCCGACGCTTTTCCTGACACGCGTTCCCACCCGCCTTTCGTGTTCGTGTGCGCGACGGCAATCTCGAAGCTGTCGGGCGGAAACCACCGTGCGTGATTGAAGTCTTCATCGCAGTCGCAGCCTCCTCCTCCCGGACCCTTGGCGACGATTCCTCCGGAAGCGAGGTTGCGCACGACGGCGTATGTCCCCGGATTTTCGGGAGTCGTATCCTCACCGACATAGGCGATATAGTGCCCGTCGGGGGAAACGAGCACGTCCTCGTAGGACGCCCAGACATCGGCGGGCAATGGGCTGGTCTCGATCCGATGCTGTCCAAGCCGCGCCCGAAAGATCTGCCGTTGCGGAGTGGATGAATCTTCGGAAGCCTGGATGAGGCCGATGACCAGCGTATCTCCGACCACGACTGGAGCGGGCGGTATGACGTTGCGAATCGTGTCTGTCCCCAGCGGAGAGATTACTTCGATGCGATAGACCACTCCCGTATCCTGCATCGTCTGCCACGACTGGGTGAAAGCGGAATCGAGGACGTTGATGCGTGTCCGACTCTCGTCCTGCCCGCTTCGGTCGCATGCGCCCGCCGCCACAACGGCCGCCGCGGCAATCGCCAGAAGAGTCGCTCGCGCGCGCATGATGCTACTTCTCCACCTCGTCTTCGCTTGCTGACGGTGCACTCCGCGCGGGCGCAGTCTTTATTTCCTCCGTGCTAGGCACGATCGGAGGAAGGCCCTGTGCCTTCAGTGTGGCATTGATTGGGGACAGCATGATGAAGGAACCACGCATTGCCGAGAGCTGCCGATCCAGCTGCGCGGACAGATCGTTGAACACCGTGTACGATTGGCTGGTCGGCTTCGCGTCAGTTCCGCCTACGACTCCCGAGAGAGCCGCAATCTTGTTGTTGAGTCTGATCGGATAGTTGAGCGGGTCCTGACCCGATTGGTTCTTCACCTGATAGATCTCGGCCTCGATCGCCGAGAGCCGATCGATGAAGGATTTGGTATTGGCCGCGAAGGCGGCGCTCTTGTCGGCCGGCATTCTACTCGTGCGATCGGCCAGCTGCGCCTTCACGTTTCGGATCGTCTTCACCGCGTCGTTCGCCTGGGTCGTCTTCTCGTGGATACGCATGAGAAAATCGAACTGCTCGCGAAGATCTGCGTCGCTCGCAGCGGTGCGCGGATCCCTCACGACGGTGAGTGGCTGACGGTAGCTCTGGCCGTTGACCGTCATGCGCACGGTGTACGTCCCTGGAAGAACCGCCGGACCGGACGTGCCGCCCGCCCACAGAATCATGTTCTCGAACACGGACGCGTCCGGATAACGAAGATTCCAGGCGAAGGTGTTGAGGCCGGCTTTGTTGGCTACGCGGGGCGGCGGTGGACGTCGCGGCGGGCCGTCGTCGCCGGGAGGCGTTTCTTCCCCGCGCGCTTCCGATCTGGTGGCAGTGTCGGGCGTACCGCCCGCGCGCCGGATACTGTCGTTGCGCGCGGCCCTGATGCTGTCGCCGCGAACTGAATCAGCGGCTACAATCGGGTCCTGTTGGCTGGTGAAGCTCCGTATGACTTTTCCCTGCGGATCCAGAAAATCCATCGTCACGAGCTGACGAGGCTGCGCGAGCCAGTAGTACAAGACTCCGCCAGACGCTGGATTTGCGCCCGAAGGATGTCCGCCCGCCGCGCCAGTTCCTCCACCCCCTCCGAATCCAGCGCGGTAGGCGTTGCGTGGCTTGAAGAGATAGGCGGCAGCGCGTGTGATCTGCGGCTGCATCTGCCGCAATGCGGAAAGATCGTCCAGGATCCAGAACGAACGCCCGTGCGTTGCGGCGATGAGATCGCCTTCCTTGATCGCGAGATCGTGGACGGGCACTATCGGCAGATTGCGCCGGAGCGACTGCCAGCTTCCGCCGGCATCGAATGAAACCCACACACCACGCTCGGTACCAGCGTACAGCAATCCAGCGCGCTCGGGGTCTTCGCGTACGACTCTCGTGAACTCCGTGACCGGTATGCCGTTGGTGATCGGCGTCCAAGTCGCGCCGAAATCATTCGTCTTGTACAGATATGGCTTGAGATCATCGAGCTGATAACGATTTGCCGCGACATACGCTGTGCCAGGCGCGAAGTTGGATGCGTCGATCATCGAGATGCGTGCCCACTCCGGCAGTCCAGCCGGTGTCACGTTCCGCCACGTCTTGCCGCCATCGCGCGTGATGTGCACGAGGCCGTCGTCGGTGCCCGCCCAGATCACCCCAGCTGTGCGGGGCGACTCCGCGATCGTGAATACAGTGGCGTAGTATTCGACGGACGTCTGATCCTTGGTGATCGGACCGCCGGAGGCGCCGAGTGTGCGCGGGTCGTGGCGGGTGAGATCGGGACTGATCGCCTTGTAAGTCTGCCCTTCGTCGTCGGACTGAAAGATCACGCTGCTTCCCACGTACATCCTGTTCGGGTTGTGCGGCGAGATGACGATTGGGAACGTCCACTGAAAGCGATATTTCGCGTCGGCGGCGTCGTGGCCCATCGGGTTGTTCGGCCACGGGTTTACGTCTCGCTCGAATCCAGTCTTGATGTCCTTGTGCGTGAGGAGTCCTCCGTAGGATCCCGCGAACACGACGTCGGGTGAGTCGGGCCGCACGGCGATGTATCCGCTCTCTCCGCCGCCGACGTCGTACCAGTCGCTGATGTCGATTCCGCCGCCCTTCCTGCTGGGACCGCACAGGGTCGAGTTGTCCTGCTGCGCTCCGCAAACCCGGTAGGGAAAATGATTCGTGGTGACGACGTGGTAAAACTGCGCGGTCGCCTGGTCCTGCTCGCTCCACGATTTGCCGGCGTTGAACGACACGTTCGCCCCGCCGTCGTTCGATTCGATCATCCGCTGCGCGTCGTTGGGCGCTATCCACAAGTCGTGATTGTCGCCGTGTGGAACCTGGATGTTGCGGAATGTCTTTCCGTTGTCGGTGGAGCGGTACATGCCGGTGTTGAGCACGTAGACAGAGTTCTCGTCTTTGGTATCGGCGAAAATTCTCGTGTAGTACCACGCGCGCTGTCGCAACTTTCGATCACTGTTCGTGCGAGTCCATGTCGCGCCGCCGTCCGTCGATCTGAACACACCGCCGGAATCCGCCTCTACGATTGCCCACACGTGACTCGGGTTGACCGAGGAGACCGCGAGGCCGATGTTTCCGATGACGCCCTGTGGAAGCCCGGGATTGCGCGTGATTTCCGTCCAGTGCTCGCCCGCGTCCGTTGTCTTGAAGATCCCGCTGCCCGCTCCACCCGACACGAGCTGCCACGGCGTCCGCCACGCCTGCCAGAACGCAGCGTACAGCGTCTGAGGATCTTTGGCATCCATGACCAGATCGGTTATGCCAGTGGAGTCGTTCCGATAGAGAATCTTTCTCCAGGTCTTGCCACCATCGGTGGTCTTGTAAACGCCACGCTCGGCGTTTGGTCCGAAGACGTGCCCCTGCGCGCCAACGTAAACGATGTCTGGATTCGTGGGGTGCACTCGCACGCGTGAGATCTGTCGCGTGTCGGCCAGTCCGAGCGACACCCAGGTCTTTCCGGCGTCGTTGGTGCGCCACACTCCGTCGCCGTGGGACACGTTGCCGCGAATCGGATATTCGCCCGCCCCCACATAGACTATGTCCGGATTGGACTCGCTGATTCCGATCGCGCCGATCGTCCCGCCAAAATACTTGTCCGTAACCGGAGCCCAGGTAATTCCGCCATCGGTGGTCTTGAACACTCCGCCGCCAGTGGTCCCGAAGTAGTACTCGTTCGGTCTCTTGCTCGAGCCGGCCACCGCGACCGATCTCCCACCTCGAAATGGTCCGATCTCGCGCCAGCGGAGCGCGGCGAACGCCAGCGTGTCGTAGGCCAGAAAGGACGGCGTTGGATTGGCGCGCCCGCTGATGCCGCTGGACGGGTTTTGGGAGCTGGCGTCGAGGGGAGCCAGGAATGCGGTCGTCAGGCCTGCGCAGACGAAAATGCGACGGGCAACTCTCACGAATAGATCTCCACCGGCGGGTTGATTGACCGCTACTATGTCCGCGCCAATCAATCGGCAAGTGCGGCGAGGATTGCAAACGAATCACGGCTCAGCGAAGAAATCTCGTCGCCAGTTGCGCGAGCCGCTCGTCTCCTTCCCGCTCGGCCCGCGCGCGGATCTCCTCGACAAACGGACGGAGCTGCTTTTCTCCCCAGTAGTATCCAGTCGCGCTTTCGGCGCTGCCGGTGTCCCCGGCGCGGGCCGCCTCGAGGAGCGCTTCGGCTGCGGCTTCATTGTAGCCGGGATCGTCGCGAGCGGGGAGCGAGTATCGCTTTCCTGGATCGCCCCAACCCGCATCTTCCTTAACGAACGCACGCGACATTTCTGTTACCCTCGACGGAGCTTCTGAAATGTCGCAGCTTTCACGCCGCTATCACGGGAATTGCAGTTCAAGGCTGCAACCCAACAAATGTGGAGGATGGATGAATCAGGAATCCTTTGAGGAGCAGCAGGAGGCGCTCGACCCCCATCGCCGCGAAGAGCGGGATTCGGCCGCGCTCGAGATCGCGGGACGCCTCCGCCAGAAGGGCGTCCTCCTCACTGGGCGCGAAACCGGAGCACGTCTCGACGATCTCCTTACCGCCGTGGATCGCTTCGAGGCGGCAGTGATTGCTCGAGGCGGCGACCTGTTTGTGAACTCCCCGTCGTCGCACCCGCCGGAGGATCCCGATTTCGTCATTCCTCAGCGCGTGCCGGGCGAGGATCCGGAGGCTTACGCGGCCCGCATCAATGCCGCAGCGGAGCGCCTGGAAAAAGCTGATTTCTAGCGGCTTCGAGCGGCAGTGAAAAGCGCGACGAGGAGGAGCATCCGTTGGGCGCAGGCCGGCCTGTTGACGAACGCGGTGCTCGTGCTCGTCAAGTTCGTCGCGGGAATCGTCGGCCACGCCAACGCACTCGTCGCCGACGCAGTCGAGTCATCAGCCGATATTTTTTCATCGCTCATAGTGTGGATGGGGTC
>DATCPG010000315.1:0-1748 GCA_036570225.1 Gemmatimonadaceae bacterium
AGCGTGCTCCGCACTTGACGCAGATCTCAGTTTCGAACGCCGGCGTCGAGTTTGGCGCTACGAGAATATTCGAAGGTGTGACGTTCACGGTCGGCAAGGGCGACCGTTGGGCGATCCTCGGCCGCAACGGAAGCGGCAAGACGACGCTCTTCAGGGCGATCACCGGAGTGCAGAAACCAACCGAAGGCGTCGTCACGCAACAGCCCGGGCTGCGAGTGGCGCTGCTCGAGCAACACCGCGATTTCGGTGGCGCGCGGACCGTCTGGGAAGCGGGAGCGGGTGAATTCGCGGAGCTTCTTGCCCTCGAACACTCTTTGGCGGAGCAGGGCAGCGAGCTCGCAAAGGTCGGAGAGGCCGCCTCCCCGCAGATGCTGGCGAGGTACGACCGCGATCTCGAACGGTTCGATCGCGAGGGAGGCTACACGTTTGCCCCTAGGGTAGACGCTGTGCTTCAAGGTCTTGGGTTCGATGCCGAAAAAGCGCGCACACAACCGTTGGAGCAATTGAGCGGCGGCGAACGCGGACGACTCGGTCTGGCACGACAGCTGGTGAGCGCGGCTGACGTCCTTCTGCTCGACGAGCCGACGAATCACCTCGACCTTGAGACCTCACGATGGCTCGAGGATTACCTAAAAAACACCGACAAGACGATTCTGTTGATCAGTCACGACCGTGCCTTTCTTGCGAACGTCGTAGATCACGTGCTCCATCTGGAAGGTGGTACGGCGGTGGAGTACACAGGGGGCTACGAATCATTCGTCGCTCAACGCGAAGAACGAAGACTCAGTCAGCAACGGGCGGCCGACAAGCAACGGAAGGTCATCGCTGACGAAGAAGACTACATCAGGCGCAACATTGCCGGTCAGAATACGAAGCAGGCCAAAGGACGGCGCAAGCGCCTGAGCCGAATGCCGAGGCTGAGCGGCCCGACAGCGGAGGAAGGCAGTGCCATGGGCCTCAGGCTCGACATGGCGGAGCGAGGTGGTGACCAGGTCATTGTCGCCCGGGATGTTTCGCTGGGAGTAGAAGGACGCACCCTCATCCGAAACTTCACGGCCACAATTCAGCGCGGTGAGATTGTTGGCTTCGTAGGCCCAAATGGAAGTGGAAAATCCACATTCCTGCGCGCGCTAGTCGGGGAGCGCGAGATCTCGAGCGGAGAGCTTCGGATCGGGGGATCAGTCCGCCCCAGTTACTACCGGCAGGACATGGCACAGGTCCCTGTGGACCGTTCGCTCTTCGATGTGATCAGTGAGCTGCGACCGAACTGGGAGCGCCGTCAGGTGCAAGGTCACCTTGCTCGCTTTGGCTTTTCAGGTGATGAGGCCCAGCGTAGCGCCGAGACACTTTCCGGAGGCGAGCGGGCTCGTGTGGCACTCGCGATGATGGTGCTGAGCCGGGCAAACTTTCTCGTGCTCGATGAGCCGACGAACCATCTCGACATCGAATCAGTCGAGGCTCTCGAAGAGGCGCTCGAATCATATGAAGGTACGATCCTCCTGGTGAGCCACGATCGCGCAATGCTGGAAGCGCTGACCTCGCGAGTATGGGTGCTTCACGAGCACCACGTGACGGACTTTCCCGGATCATTCGGAGAGTGGGAGGAACAGAGCCGCGAGCGCGAGCACGCAGCTTCTGTAGCCGCATCCGAGCAGGAAGCTCTTCGCAGAGTGAGGGAGCGCCAGACGACGAGAAGACGCGAGGTCAAAGGCGATGAGAGCCGGGCAGTGTTACGTGAAGCGAGACAG
>DATCPG010000316.1:0-12963 GCA_036570225.1 Gemmatimonadaceae bacterium
ACTGAAAACTACGCTGCTGCCTGCGACCCGCTGATCGCTGGAACGCCGTCCGCTGCAAACGTTGTGACGGGGAGCAGCGTAGCCTCGTTCATCGGAGAGCTACATCGACACTGTACCCGTCCTTCGCGAGCAGCATTCGAAGAAGCTCGATCGCGCTCTCATTGGCGTGACGAATCAGCTCGAGCTGCCCGCCCGCCGCAGTCAGCTGCGCCCTCGCCTGGCGCTGAATGAGATTTCGATCTTCGGGCGTGAACGGGTTCCATAGCCCGCCGTGCTCGTCGTAGGTCTCCATGTTCTGGATCTCGACGGCAATGAGTCTCGCGGGTGGGATGCGAATTCTGATCACCTTCGTCGCGTGATTGATCGAGACGTCGGGATTGTCGCGGAGATCGATCCCCGCGAAGAGGCGTCCCGTCACCACCACGAGTGACCGCTTGGTCGACCCGTACCATGTATTCTCGTACACGATTACGTCGCGCACGGTCGCTTCGCTGGAGACGAGCTTTGCCACGGCGCGGATCTGTGAGATCACGACGTCGTTGGTGATGTTCGTCGTGTTGCCGCGGCCCAGCAGCGCGCCGGGAACCATTCGGCTGGCGCAGTAACCGAAGCTGAGGAGAATGAGCAGACCGACCGCAGCGAGCAGCCTGCCCGGTCCGATTATTCGCTGCGTGGATTTGTGCGGGAGCGTGTCAGTCTCACCAGTTCTGTCCAAAATTGATCCTCCTTGTAGGCATCATAAGGACGATCGAGATCGAGAAATCAACTGAACGCTACCAGCCAAGGGCTAGGCAGCGGGTGTAGTTAGTGCGACTGCATCCGGCTGGTGGGGGTGGCGTCGTTGATGTGCTTCCACTCGATGAGCGCGATGCGCGCGACCATCTTCTCGAACTCATCCTCAGACATGTGTGCGCACGTGGGACGCAGTCGCTCTGCGATGTCACGTCTGATGGATTCGAGATTGACGTACGGCTGCTGCATTTGCATGGCTCGTCGGAACTGGACGGTAAAAGTGAGGGGTGGCCCTCGTTCATCTCATACACCCCACAGTCGAAATGGAGCCGTCGCCCAAGGTTCAGCTGATTGCCGAGGCGCTGGATTCGGTCAAGGTGCGGTCGGGGTCGGGGTCGGGGGAGTCCGTCGTCAATCTCCGACGCTGAGCTACCTGGAGGCCTGAGATACAAACCGACAGCCACAGCACTCCCACCGCGTAGCCCGCTACCACGTCGCTGAAATAATGGACGCCCAGGTAGAGCCGGCTCATCCCTATTGCTATGACGAGTATTGCCGCCGCGATCGCCAGCCGCAGACGACCTCGCCGGGTTTGGATCCAGGTCGACCCGACGACGTAGGCGAGCATCCCGTATCCAATCAGCGATCCCAGTGAGTGACCGCTCGGGAAGCTGAAAGTTGTTCCGTACAGGAATTCCGCCGCGGCAGCTGGTCTCGGTCGCTGGATGAGGTTCTTGAGAACGACAGTCAGCAACCCGGCGCCACCGAACGCCACCACCCATGCGGCGAGCACGACCCACCTCCTGCGCACGAGCAGAAACAAAGCTCCGCCAGCTCCAACGATTGCCATTGCCACGGGAGAGCCGAGTGCGCTGACCAGGCTCGAGATTCTGTCGCCCATAGGAGTCGCGTGGGCTCGAAGCAACGTGGTCATCGTGAGATCGAACCTCGTCAGCGGATCGTGGTGGACAACGTCCTCAGTTACTCCAGCGAATAACCACAGGGCGGCGAGGCTGAGGAGAAATCCGATCGTCAGATGCAGACCGAGGTACTCTCCGCGGACGAATCGCGCGGCAATGAACCTGGCGAGTCTCGTGTGACGCCCGCGAAAGCGCACCCAGTACCACGAAACACGCTCGGCGAGAAACTCGCGGTTGGAATTGAACCAGCGCCATCCGAGCCAGAGCGCGACGACGAGCGCGACGAGCAAGACGACCGCGAGGCTCGCCTGTCCTATGTAGCGCTCGAGAAGAGGCAGGCTTCGTCCAAAGACGTACCCAAGGGTGCCGAAGAGAGTCGCCCAGGTTATTCCGCCGAGCACGTTGTAAAGAGTGAAAACGCGGTAGGGCATCTCGGCGGTTCCGGCCAGCAACGCGGCCCAGGTGCGAAGGAGCGCGATGAACCGGCCGAAGAAAACTGCCTTGGATCCGTGTCGGTTGAAGAAGGCGTGAACCTTGTCGAGCTTGTGCGCGTCGAAGCCGACGAAGCGTCCATAACGCTTCAGGAGCGCCAAGCCTCCCAGGCGCCCAATCCAGTAACCCGCGGCGTCGCCGATAATTCCGCCCGCCGCGGCGATAGCGATCACCCACCCGATCGACAGATGGCCGAGGGCCGCGAGCGCGGCCGCGGTTACCAGAACCGTTTCACCCGGGAGGGGAATGCCGAGGCTCTCTACGGCAACGAAGAGAAACACGACTGCATAGCCGTAGGATTCGACGAGCCGCGTTACGGAGCTATGCACGGCGGAGAATCTACCTAAGTGGCCTTATCAAGGAAATCTGGCGGCACATAAAAGAGTGTCCTAGCTTGAAATCGTGATCAAGCGCTGCGATCCCATCCTCGTTCTGTTTTGGCTTCCCCTTCTCGTGGCTTGCGGTGCCGCACCGGCATCGCGCGCAACTGTGGACACTGGCGCTGCGGCCGCTCCGCTATCCTCGACGAAGCACGCAGCTTCGGTTCACGACTGGACCAGATTCGGCTGGGATGTGGGGCGTTCCAGTGCGTCGACGGACGCGACGGGCATTACTGCCGCCAACGTCGCCACGCTTCGTCGGCAACAAGTCACGCTCGATGGGACTGTCGATGCCTCGCCGATCTATCTTCACGGCGTACGCGTGAACGGCGGCACGCACGACGTCTTCTTCGTCACGACTACATATGGGAAGACTCTGGCGATCGACGCCGACACGGGAAGTATCCTGTGGACCTTCACGCCGAGTGGATATGATGCGTGGGCGGGATCGAGGCGAATCACCACTTCGACACCGGTTGCGGATCCGAACCGTGAATTCGTCTACGCCGCGTCTCCCGATGGGCACATCCAGAAACTTGCTGTTGCGGACGGACACGGAGTCTGGAGCACCGCCATCACCACGCTCCCCGAGCGCGAGAAGATTGCATCGTCGCTGAACTACGATCGTGGCCGCGTGATTGCCACGACCGGCGGGTACATCGGCGACGCTCCGCCCTACCAGGGGCACGTCGCGATTGTCGATGCCGCGAGCGGACGGCTCGTTCACGTCTGGAATTCGCTGTGCAGCGACCGACCTACGCTGATCGATCCCCATTCGTGCGCCGAGAGCGGAAACGCGATCTGGGGCAGGGCGGGCGCGGTGATCGATTCGACGACGGGAGACATCTTTGTCGCCACCGGCAACGGCAAATGGGATGGCCGCACACGCTGGGGTGATGCCGCGATCGCCATGGACTCGAGTGCCACGAAGATCCTCGACAACTACACACCCTCCAACACCGAGGAGCTAAGTGATCGCGATGCGGACCTCGGCTCGACTTCCCCCGCGCTTCTGGGCGGCGGTTACATCGTGCAGGGCGGCAAGGATGGCTCGATTCGGCTGCTGCAATTCGGCCGCACGCGTGGATCCGCGCCTCGCCGCGGCGGTGAGGTGCAGGTCGTATCGACTCCGTCGGGGACTGATCTGTTCACCGCGCCGGCTGTCTCACACACTGCGGGAAAGACGTGGCTCTTCGCAGCGGACAACGGCGGCACTGCTGCATGGACCTTCGCGGGTGGTCGATTGCAGCAGGCGTGGCGAAACGGAAATGGTGGAACGAGCCCTGTGATCGCCGACGGACTTCTTTATGTGTACGATCTGCGTGGCTCGCTCCGCGTCTATGTGCCAGAGACCGGACAGCAGATCACCGAATTGAAATCCGGCGGCGGCCACTGGAACAGTCCGATTGTCGTCGACGGGCGCATCGCACTTCTGGAAGGCGACGCCAATCGACACCAGACGACGGGGGTGCTGAATATCTGGCGGCTCCCGTAACCGACGGCCGACGGCATCCCGAGCGGCTGTTCCCAAAAACCACCGAGCCGCAAAGTACGAGCGTTTTTGCACGCTTGTTCCTATCTTTCCCTGCCTCCAACAATCACCCGGAAATACCACCCACATGATGAAAACAACGTTCACCAGCCGTCGCTGGGCGCTCGCGCTCACAATTGCATTCGTCGCTCCCAATTCGATCTCAGCGCAGAGCGGCAAGCTCCCGCCACTTATAGATCGCGAGCTGTTCTTCGGCAATCCCGAAATTTCGGGCGCCCAGATATCGCCCGACGGACGCTACATCTCGTTTCTCAAGCCGTACAGGGACACGCGTAACGTCTGGGTCAAGCGCACTCAGGATCCGTACTCTGCCGCCAAGCTCATAACCAACGACACGAGACGCCCGGTAACAAACTATTCGTGGAGCAGAGACGGCAAGTACATCCTCTTCGTCCAGGACCAGCTCGGCGACGAAAACTTCAACATCTACGCAGTCGATCCGGCGGCTCCTGTCGCGGCCGGCTCCGACGTTCCTGCACCGCGCAATCTCACCGCTCTCAAAGGCGTACGCGCGATGCCGTACTCCTTTCCGAAGACCGATCCCGACATCATGTACGTCGGAATCAACGATCGCGATAAGGCGTGGCACGATCTCTATCGCGTGCGGATCTCGACGGGCGAGAAGACGCTTCTTCGTCAAAACACCGAGCGGGTTGCGGGCTGGGTATTCGACAACGTCGGGAATCTGCGTCTCGCTGTACGCACCACTGACAAGGGCGACACCGAAATCCTGCGCGTAGATCCAACCGGTTTCACTCAGGTTTACACCTGCAACGTTTTCGAGACCTGCGGTCCTGATCGCTTCAACAAGGACAATACCAAGGTCTACATGGAGACGAACAAGGGCAACACGGATCTCACCCGCCTCGTCCTGTTCGACCCCGTTACGAAAACAGAGCAACTCGTCGAATCAGATCCGCTCAACCGTGTCGATTTCGGCGGCGCCATTTTCTCCGATGCCACCGACAGGCTTATCGCGACATCCTATCAGGACGACCGTGCGCGCATCTACTGGAAGGATAAGGCGTGGGAGAAGGATTTCGATCTGATCAAGAGAAAGCTCCCCGGAAAGGAGGTTACTCCGGCCGGCAGCACTAACGACGAGCGCTTGTGGATGGTCGTCGCGCACAGCGACAGGGAACCAGGCGAGCGCTACCTGTTCGATCGCAACACCAAGAAACTCACTTTTCAGTATCAGATATTCGACAAGCTGCCGCGCGAATCGTTGGCGCAGAGCAAGCCGATCAGCTACACGTCGACGGACGGGCTCGTCATCCCCGCTTACCTCACGCTGCCGGTTGGCGTCGCGCCGAAGAATCTTCCGCTGGTCGTGGTACCGCACGGCGGACCGTGGGCTCGAGACAATTGGGGCTACGATCCGTTATCGCAATTCCTCGCCAACCGCGGTTATGCGGTGCTCCAGCCAAACTTCAGATCCTCCACGGGCTACGGCAAGAAATTCCTGAACGCCGGCAACAACGAGTGGGGACAGAAGATGCAGGACGACCTCACCAATGGGGTCAAGTATCTGATTGCGCAGGGGACGGTCGATCCCAAGCGCGTAGGAATCATGGGCGGCTCATATGGCGGATACGCCACGCTCGCCGGACTTGCCTTCACGCCGGACGTCTACGCGGCAGGCGTATCCATAGTGGGACCGTCCAACCTGATAACTCTGCTGAACTCGATTCCGCCGTACTGGGAAGCGGGCAGAATCATCTTCCACGAGCGGATGGGCAATCCGACCACCGCGGCGGGCCGCGCGCAGCTCGAACGACAATCGCCGCTCAATTCGGCGAACAAAATCGTCGCTCCGTTGCTCATCGTGCAGGGTGCCAACGATCCCCGAGTGAACAGAGCCGAGAGCGAGCAGCTGGTCATCGCGCTCCGCGATCGTGGGTTCCCCGTGGAGTACATCCTCGCGCCCGACGAAGGTCACGGCTTCGCTCGGCCGATCAACAATCTCGTGTTGTTCACGTCTGCCGAAAAATTTCTGGCCAAGCACCTTGGCGGTCGCTATCAGGAGAGCATGACTCCGGCGATCACCGAGCGCATGGCGGTGCTGACGGTTGATCCAAAGACCGTGAAGCTGTCGAGAAAAATCGAGGTCCCCGCGAGCGCGCCCAAACCCGCGGCGGAGCTGACTCCCGGAACTGCCACCTACAAAGCGCGGCTCGAGGCCGGTGGTCAGACCATTCCGATGGATCTGACGCGCACCGTCAAGGATTCGGCTGGCGCCTGGATTGTGACCGAGACTTCGGTGCTGCCGATGGGAACGATCCAGGATGTAGCGACGATCGACAAGGGAACCCTTCAGCTGAGGAAGCGACTGATTCATCAGGGGCCGGCTGTGATCGAAGTCGCCTTCGCCGGCAACAAGGCGACTGGCAAGATGAGCATGAACGGTCAGGAGCGGCCGATAAGCGCCGATATCGGTGGCGATCTCTTCGCCGACGGCGCTGGAGCGAACGATGTAATCGCAGCGCTGCCACTGGCCGAGGGCTACAGCACGAACTTCCGCAACTTCGATCTGATGTCGCAGAAGGTGCTGATGCGTGGGCTCAGAGTGACTGGCAGCGAGAAGGTGACGGTCCCCGCTGGAACGTTCGACGCCTGGAAGGTCGAGATCGCTCCGGCGGATGGGTCAACAGGCCAGACAACTACGTTATGGGTCGACAAGACTTCGCGACGGGCAGTGAAGATGTCGACGATCCTCCCGGAGATGAACGGAGCGATCGCGACGGCGGAGCTGACGAAGTAACGACCGGCAGCAAGTCTTGTACAAAGGAGGGCTCCGATAATTTCGGGGCCCTCTGTTGTTTCTACCAGGTATCCAGGTTCAAGGGTTTGCTTAATCAGTCCAATCCGCCAAATCCGTACAACCTTAGAGCCTTGATGCCGGCCGAGCGGTTGTTTAGATGTAGCGCATCCAGCGAGCCGGAGCTGTCGCCTTCCGGTGCGCGTACCAGCGGCACGGGACGTATAGCGCCGCGACGACCACGATGAACACCGCGTAGAGCAGCGACAGCCTCCACATGTAGCCGTCGGGCGCGGGCGGGTTCATCATCGGGTGGTTGGTGAAGAGCCAAGGATCTGCTTTTCCTTCGCGCACCAGCGAAACGATCACCGCCGCGAAGTGGATCGCTGGAATGTGAAGCAGATAGTAGAACATCGGCACTCGACCGAACGTCGCAAAGATCTCCCCGATCTTTCCGCGTGCCCGATCCGCGAGTGGCAGCAGGAGAATCATCGGGCCGAGCGTCATCAGCAGAAACTGAAGTGAGGCAGGATACTTGTTCGTGTTAATGAATCGAAAGAGCGTCGGCATCGGTGTGGGCTCGGTCACATGCCAGGGCCACGGGTTGCCGTAAACGTCGGTCGCTCTGAGCAGAAGGAAGAGCACGATCGCTGAAGCGCCGACTGCAACGCAAATGCTGTCGCGCCGCCGCGGCTCCATCGTGATTACCGCGCCGAACGCGTAGCCCGCCGCCATCACACCGATCCACGGAACTATCGAGTAGAGGACCATGAGCGTCGGGCCATTCTGTCCGAGCTGTATGGGTCCACCGAAATAGAGGATCTGCCACAGCCAATTGAGCGAGCTTTGCTCCAGTCCCGTGCGCGTCGCATCTGACATGAAGTCCATCAGGTTGTGAAGCGCAAACACGGCGATGCTGAACGCGCCAATCGCCGGTATCGGCAGCCAGATTATCCCCGCCAGCAACACCATGCACCAGCCGAGCATCCAGATGACACCGGCCAGGAGGTAATGGCCGAAGTCGAAGTTGAATGTCCACGCCACGCGAATCATGGTGAGCTCGAGCACCACCAGTATCAAACCGCGAGTGAGGAGGTATCGCGACAGTGCTTTGCGATCGCCGAGTTTCTCCCCGAGGAGATAAGCAGACGTCCCGGAAAGAAACGCAAATGCGGGCGCGACGAAGTTCGTTATCCATCGCGTGAAGAACACGCCGGGCCTCGGGCCGCCCGCCGGCACCCCGGCGTAGACGCGGACGTGATCGATGGCCATGAGTACCATCGCCACGCCGCGCGCGACGTCTATCGAATGAACGCGCCGGTTGGTTTGCATGACGCCGGCAGTGCCGTCTACTTGGGTGTACCGAGGAAGAGCTGGAACGGAGCCTCGCCGTGCAGCTGCACTACGGTGACGCTTCTGCCCGCGCCGCCAAAGTGTGGGTGCCTGCCCGGCACGTAGATGAAGTCTCCGGGAGAGTAGGTGCGAACCGTCGTCCAGTCCTCGGTGCCGCCCATGCCGAGCATGAATGTCCCCCACAACACCGTGAGGTGCTCGGCGCCCGGATGCCAGTGAACGGGGAATTTGTATTCGGCGGGGAAGCGAAGGCGCAACACGTAGTCACCTGTCCCCGCGGGATTGCCGTGCAGGACGGCGATCTTCACACCGGGAGCGAATCCGGGCGCCGAGAAATCGTTCCAGACGATGCCTGAAGCGGGCACGAACTGATTTTCTGGCGTGTCGATTGACATCGACGCGTCGCCGCTGGCTGTCGCGGACGGAAAGGGCGTAGAGCTCACGGTCGCATCGGTCGCAACGCGCCACTGTCCGTCGATCTTGTGCCACACCGTCGAGTAGTTGCCGCGATCGTTGACTCTGCCTTGCGGGCCGTCGAACGACATGGTGTACGTCCCATACTCGTTGGCGACTGTGGGGCTGACGACGTCGATGCTCGTCGGGACCCAGGTGAGAGAAAGTCCCGGCAGATTGACGAGCCCGGCGTACGCACTCCGAATCGCCGTTGATCCAGAAGCTGCCGCCATGTTGGACGCCATCGATATCGCGTTCGGCGCATGGAGGGCGACGATCCTGTCCACGTCGCGAGCGGCGATGGCTCTCTGCCAATCGTTCCCCAGATTTCGTATCGTCTGCGCGTCCGTGGCCTGGTTGACGGTCGCGGGTGCGCACGCGACGACTGCAATCAGTCCCAGTGCGATTGCGAGTTGCATTCGGGTCTTTCTCATTCCGCCTCCTCGTCGGGTTGGGCTTCTGAGTCCGGGGAAAACTGGATCAGGCCGATTGCCTCAGCAAGAGCCCGCACCTCGGGCATCTAGGAAGGAGGGTTATACGGATTTGGCGGATTGGACGGATTCGTCTGATTCGATCGTTTGTTGCGACAGATCTCTCTGTGGAACGTCGCTTTGGGACCAAAATGCAAAAGGAGGCCGACTTCCAGATTGGTCGCCCGGAGGTAATTGTAAAGTTGGCGGGCGGCGAACTCGCTCAACTTGAACCCTGCTTTGGTTTCCACGACAAGCTTGCCGTCCACGATCATGTCGACGCGCTGGATACCAAGCTCCTCTCCTTTGTAAGCGACCCGAGCCCAGACTTCCCGCCGACTTGATGTCCGCGCGCCATGAGCTCACGCTCGAGCGCCATGACGTAGAGATGTTCGAGGAAGCCGAATCCAAGGTTGTTATAAACCTCAAAAAACGCTCCGATCACAGACCGAGTGAGATTCTCCTCGAGCAAGTCGCGTCGTGGCACGGAGCAACAATGGCGCGGCGGACCCAACAAAAAGACATCAAACGCGGCCACCCAGATTCCAATTGCCACTCGGATCAATCCGTCCGATCCGCCAAATCCGCGATCAACCTTGAACCTAGATGCATGGAAAGCGTACTAGCTCTACCTTTATCCTGAGAACTGAATGAGGATGAAATGAACGTGCAGCAATCCATGATGACCGAAGCGCTTCGGCGCTGGCGCATCATTCCCGTCATCAGAATCGAAGACCCGAACAACGCCGTGCCGCTGGCGAGTGCGCTGCTCGCCGGCGGACTGCCCATCGCCGAGATCACTCTTCGCACTCCTGGTGCGTTGGACGCGCTCCGTCGCATCACCCAGGAGCAGCCCGAGATGTTCGCCGGCGTCGGCACCGTGCTCAATGTCTCCCAGGCGAAGCAGGCGCGGGAGGCCGGAGCGCACTTCGTCATCTCGCCCGGATTCAGTCGAGCCGTGGTCGACTATTGTCTCGAGCACGACGTGCCCGTTTACCCGGGCGTCGCTACGGCAACCGAGATCGAAGCCGCACTCGAGGCCGGACTCAAGCTGCTCAAGCTGTGGCCGATCGATACCCTTGGCGGAGTCAACTATCTCGAGTTGTTGTCGGGCCCGTTTGGGGGCGTCGAGTTCAATCCGAGCGGAGGAGTGACCGGCGCCACTTTCGAGAGCTACCTCGCGCTCAAGAATGTCGTTGCCTGCGGCGGGTCGTGGATGGCCCCGCCCGACTGGATCGCAGCCAGGCAGTTCGAGAAGATACGCACCGCCGTTCGGGACACTGTGAGGAGAGTTACGCTGCTGACTCCTTCGAAGAGACGCTCGTTCGAGAACTCCGCTTTCCAGGACTCGGTATCGCCGAGATGATCACCAGCGAGCAGGCCGCTGCGCTCGTTGACCCGGAAACCAGCGAACGGCTGCCGACGCTCGATGAGCTGGAGGCAGCCGCCGCCCTCATCTACAAATCGATGCCCGCCACCCCGCAGTACCGGTGGCCATTGCTCGAGACGCGGGTCGGCACGACTGTCTGGGTCAAGCACGAGAATCACGCGCCGACCGGAGCGTTCAAGGTGCGCGGCGGTCTCGTCTACCTCGACTGGCTCTTGCGCGATGGGGAAAAGCCGGCTGGAGTCGTCTCGGCAACTCGCGGCAACCACGGCCAGTCAATCGGGTACGCCGCGCAGCAATACGGTGTCGCTTCGGCGGTCGTCGTCCCGCACGGAAACAGCGCCGACAAGAACGCCGCCATGCGCGCGCTCGGAGTGGAAGTCATCGAGGACGGGCGCGATTTTCAGGACGCAACAGAGATCGCCGACGAGATCGCCAGGAAACGAGGATGGCACAGGTTCCCGTCTTTCCATCCACTGCTCGTGTGCGGAGTGGGAACCTACGCGCTCGAATTTCTCAGGGCCGCTCCGGACATCGATACCGTGTATGTGCCGGTTGGCATGGGGAGCGGCGTCTGCGGCGTCATCGCCGCGCGAGACGCACTGGGGCTCGACACTCGAATTGTCGCGGTAGTCTCCGCGAAAGCTCCCGCGTTTGCGCTGTCGTTCGAGCGAGGCACACCGGTCTCTCACGAAGCGACAACGGAGATCGCCGACGGCATGGCCTGCCGGACCCCCGATGCATCCGCGCTTGCTATGGCGCGACGTGGAGTCGAGCGCGTGGTTCAGGTGAGTGACGAGGAAGTGAAGTCAGCGATGCGCGCGCTCTTTTCTGATACGCACAACGTAGCCGAGGGCGCCGGCGCTGCCGCTCTCGCCGCGCTCATGCAGGACAAGCAATCGATGCGGGGACGTACCGCCGGCATCGTGCTGACCGGCGGCAACGTCGACTCCGGGATTTACGCCAAAGTCATCACGGCTTGATTCCAAGCGCACCGTATAATTCGGCGCTCCGATAGATCACTCCATCCTTCACCACCAGCTCGACTTTCCGGATGTCGCTGATGTTGGTGGCCGGATCACCACCCACGAGTATCACGTCCGCGAGCATACCTGGCACAATCGAGCCCCGGGTGTCGTCGTGCTTCATCACCTGTGCGGCACCGAGCGTGGCCCTGCGCAACACTTCCGCCGGCGGGATTCCGGCGCGAACCCACAGCTCCAACTCGCGATGCAGCGCGAAGCCAGGCATCGCGTCAGTCCCCGCCACGATCGGAATCCCTGCGCGATAGAGCTCGCCCACCATCCTGACCATCGCCGCATACGAATCCTTGTACCGCTGATCCATTCCCGGAGGTACAGGCAGTCCTCCTGAGAACAAGCCGCGTCTCACCTGCGACGGAAACCGATCGGCCACCATGCCTAGGCTCGGCGACATCTCGCCGGCTCGCCCAACGAACATGTCCTCGAACGTCCCGACAGTCGGGTCGATGACAGTGTGACGCTCCTTCAACAGCGCAAAGAATGATTTGACTCGCGGCGAGGAGAAATCGAGTGCTGCGCCATCCTTCGCCACGGCCGTGAATCGCGACATGCTTCGCGTGTCCTTCACAGAGTCCATGAAATTCAACATCACGAAATTCACGTGCTGCACTTCGTCGAAGCCGAGCCGGACTACCTGCTCCGCGGTCATGAAGGCGGGGACGTGGCCGCTCACGCGCAGACCGCGGCGGTGCGCCTCTTCGATTATTGCGGGGACAAGCTCCGGCTTCATCGAGCTGTACACTTTGATCTGCTCGAATCCCATGTCAGCATAGCGATTGACCGCCTTGCGCACCTCTGCGTCCGTGCTCGCCAGCACGCCGGTTGGCACCTGATACGGACCAGGCGAGTCGATCAGGCCCGCGAGCACCAGCCGCGGCCCGATCAACGATCCGTCTGCGAACTTCTTCTGGAGGTCGAGAACGGTGGTCGTGTCGTTCCCCATGTCACGCGCGCTCGTCACGCCGGAAGCCATGTGGAGAAGCCCGTCAGTGCCCGGTGAAACGTGGACGTGCATGTCCCATAGTCCCGGAAGCAGCGCCTTGCCGGCCGCGTCGATGACCTGGGCGCCCGCGGGAATTGACACCGATTGGTCGGGACCGACTGACTGGATCCTGTTTCCCGAGATCACCACCGTCGTGTGCGGAATCATCCGCGCGTGCTCGGCGTCGAACAGATTGGCGTTGCGGAAAACGAGCGTGCCCGTCGGGCGATGCGCGAGTGTGCGTGCGAGCGTCTGGAAGCGAACCGCAGCGGCTGATTCCTCAGCTTCTATCATCGCGGGTACTCCCGGCTCCCATCCTTCGCGAATGGTGCTGCTCCACGACGACACGTTCGCGAAGTAATGCCTGTCGGAGTCGAGCCACAGGTACACGGGCGCGAAGCCGAGTCCGGAGATGGCGTACAGGGAGACAGTTTTCTTCGC